>NZ_CP058348.1:2742430-3047144 GCF_013752535.1 Bdellovibrio sp. KM01 | reverse complement strand
CGCGTGTGATTTTTCTGATTGTCTTTTTCAACGGATAAACGCGCGCGCCATTTGCGCATATCTAAAACACGTTGCACACGATGTTCAAACTCAGGGATCTCAATGGGTTTTAGGAAATAGTCTTCGGCACCCAATTGAATAGCTTGCACCGCTTGGTTCACATCACCGAAAGCCGTCATCATCATGAACGAAGTTTCGGGGGAAACATCTTTGCCTTTTTTGATGAATTCAAGTCCGGTCATACCGGGCATTTGATGGTCGGTGATGACCAGATCAAAACTGCTTTTCTTCAATAGCTCCAACGCTGCAGTACCGCTTTCGCAAGTTTGCACCTGATAAGTCCCTGAAAGGACCGCCGCTAATGAATTTCGAAGATGAACTTCGTCATCTACAATAAGGATCTGCATAGCAGTCTTTTCGTCATTTTTTGAGGACTACTAAACGTTCGGGAACTGGACTTTGGGACGTTTGTTGGGGGATTTCAGGAGGTTCGTGGTCGGGGTTTCCGTAGCCTTGCCGAATTGAAAGTTCTGCTGTCCTGTCTGTTCTTCTTTGTATCTGGAATCGTCTGCTGCTAGAAGAACTGCATGAAGCTTTTATTGGTGCTTATATTTCAAATTCCCGCGATGGCTTTGGCCATTATCGGTGGCACAGTGATTAATGACGGTTCTTATCGTCAAACGGTTGCTTTGGCATACAAGGCGCAGGACAGCGATTCCGTTTCTAAAAGTTATTGCAGTGGAACATTGATTGGTCCGCGTGTGGTGATAACGGCTGCGCACTGTATCTCTTTAGGTGCTAAAGGTTTCAATATTGCGCCTGAGCAGTTTATTTATAAAACCTGGATTTATGTGGGAGATTCTCCCGCAACTTCAGAGATCCCATTCCTAAAAGCTCAGTTCCGCGTGGCATCTGCCATTTTCTATCCGCCCAGTGATTCTATATACAGTGACATTGTGATGCTGGTGTTAAACGAAGACGTGGATCTTCAAAAGTTTCAAATCACTCCCGCACCTTTAGCCGTGGTGAAATCATCCATGATTGGTCGAGATCTAATTCACGTCGGCTATGGCATGATTGAAAACAATGGACCCAAAGGAACCAAGTCATTCTTCTCTTTGCCGATGCGAGGTTTCAATCCTTACAACGGAATGGAAGTGGGCGAGTTCAAAAATCGCGGGCCGGGCGCTTGTCACGGTGATTCCGGCGGCAGTGCTTATATGCGCGATGAAGATGGTATTTTAAAATTCATCGGGGTCGAAAATTCAATTTCAGGCTTCGTTTGCGGAGTGGGAGCAACCTACTTTGTTCCCATCACCGAAGAAAATCTGCAATGGATCAAATCCGTTGGTCTCCCGCTTTTTAATTAAGTTCTCCCTCTAGGGGACCTCCTGTCCCGCATGGGGCTCTGAAGACAAAGTCGGAGCTTCGCGGAAGTTTTTTGGAAGTTCTCCCTTAAGACTTTCCAAGAATGCTTTTATCGAGCTTACCTGATCATCAGTAAGATCTTTGTTCAGTTGCAACTTTCCCATCCAGCGAATCGCGGTCTCTAGGTCTTTTGCAGAAGCATCGTGGAAGTAGGGCGCTGATTCAGTGATATTGCGAAGCGAAGGTACTTTGAAAACATAAAGATCTTCATCTTTCTTGCTCACATCTTGGCGTCCCTTGTCGGGATCCTTAGACTTGGTGAGGTTCCAATAGTCTTGGTAAACACCAAACTTTTGCATACTTCGGCCTCCAACAGCTGTGCCATTGTGGCAAGAGGCGCAACCCACAGTGATAAATTCTTTCAAACCTTTTCGAGCTTGTGTCGAGATGGCCTTAATATCGCCTTCCAAAAATTGATCAAAGGGGGCTCTTGTGGTCAGTGACCTTTGATAACTTCCTAGCGCCACAGCTGCATTTTCGAGGGTCAGGGGATTTTCTGAATTAGGAAACGCTTTTTTAAAAAGAGGTAAGTAGCCAGCCAGTTCAAATCTTTTTAAAGCCTCAGCGGTAGAGGAATTGCCGAAGCTCAAGGGAGTGGTGAAAGAACGCAAAGCTTGATCTTCTATGCTCGTGCGATCATTGCGCCAATGAACAATTTCCTGATACTTGAGATTTAATATAGACTGAGCGTTGCGTGCTCCTTTGTTGTTATTAAAGCCGGCAGATTGAGCAAGTCGGTCTGTGCTGTAGTACTGCGGCTGGTGACAGCGCACACAAGACGTGCTGCCATCTTTAGACAGGCGATAGTCAAAAAAGATTTTTCTGCCGAGCTCAATTTGCTCGCCCGAAATCTTATCTGGTGCTGCTTTTTTGGCAGGAATGATGCCAAAAAGGGCTTTTGCAGTTTTCGATAGTTCCTTGTCGGTGGAAGATGAGCTTGCCTTTGCATTAAAACAAAAAATCAAAACACTCGAAAAAATGACCGATGATACTTTCATCTAACACCTTTCAGTTTTTGAGAAAAAACTTTTTAGAAGCTATTTTCAAACATTAAACTTAGAGACGTATTCCCGGCGGTATTCGAAAATCTGCGTAATTTCTTTTTTAACAAAGTAGTTAGCGATCAACCAACCAAAATACCCAAATGGTAGTCTATATCGAACTCGATCAGTCATCAAGGTGCCACCATAAAATGACATTCATACGCGCCTCATTATGATTTGTTCCCAGTATTCATGCAGATCCAGCTCGACTTCGAGCTTTCTTAAAGCAGCAAATATTCCCCCTAGCTTTCTGTGCAAGAATATTAATTTATGAGGAGGTGGGGAAAATTTGAGACTTTGCATCAGTTGTCGCGAAAGCCGAGAGTTGTTTTTTAAGAAGTCATCATCTTTAAAACTAAATTTGCCACCTTTTTGGTTGTGAAAAAAGGGACTCATGCCAAGCTTCATCAGTTCAACAAACACAAGTTTTGCATCTTGTGTTTCTCGAGGATCCAATAATTCAAAATCAATGGCCTTTTGAACGATCGTCTCTGCCGACGAATTTTGAATCGACTTCAGAAGTTCAATATAGCTTTTTCTAAATTCAGGTGGATATTCCTTAGAGGCTCCGAAATCCAGTGCAACAATTTCAAGTTTTGGATTTTCGCGGATTAGAAAGTTTCCTGGATTAGGATCGGTTTGCACAAAACCCCATACAAAGAATTCCATGATATAAAGTTCGAGCATCGATTTGGCGATAAGCTCACGTTTTTCCTTGGGGGGAGCCGTATCAATCCATTCTTTTAGCGTGAGGCCTGACTCGTAACTAAGACATAGAATTTTTTTAGTACTGAGATGAGTCAGTGGTGTCGGGGCATTTACTTCGGCGTACTTCCAATCATGAGATGCGAAGAGTTTATTGAAATTGGCAAGTGCTCGGGCTTCATTGAGGTAGTTTACTTCTTGAAGCAGCACCTCTTCGATTTCAGCAAACAAATAATCGAGATTCATATTTCTGCCTGTCATTAAGCAAAGAGCAGAAATTATTTTTTTTAAAGTTCTGATGTCGTTTTCGATGGATTGTTCTAAATAAGGATATTGAGCTTTGATAACGATCGGATTGTTTGCAACTTTCGCTTTATAAACCTGCCCCATGCTGGCTGCTGCAAAGGGTTTGTACTGAATTTCACGCAGCTCCAAAAGTTGCGCTTCTGTGAGTTCTGCTTTGAGTGTTTGCGCTAAGTCGAGTTCGGGGCTTTCCCACACTTGATGTTGCAGTTGCGACAGAATTTGGATCGCTTCCGGTGGAAAATAGTCATCAAGGTCGAGGCTTAAAAGCTGCCCCGCCTTCATCGCGGCTCCACGTAGATTCCCAAGGCTTTCGGTAAGAATCTTGGCCTGTTCTATTCTGGATTGAATGTCACCTGACGTGAGTTCTTTAAAGCCAATCTTCGTTGCCATTTTGGTAAGCTCAAGCGTCCGTTTAATACGGCTGCTAAAGATGGATCCCATTGTAAGCTCCCGTCAGGTTGAGGCTAGTAAGCATTGACATTCAATTTGGTTCATACTACTATGAACCAAATGGGAGATCAAGATGCAAAAGACAAAAGATATGTCTCATTCTGGAATCACGGTCTATTACGATGGTCTCTGTCAATTGTGTTCACGGGAAATTGAGCACTATAAAAAGATGGACGGGGCTAGCAATATCTCGTTTGTCGACATCACCTCCCCAGGATTTGATGCCACGGCGGAAGGCTTAGATCCCCATAAGATCCACCAAAGTCTTCATGTTAGAGATACCAACGGGCAGATCCATATCGGCGTTGACGCATTTATAATGATTTGGTCTCAGTTAAATATTTTGAAAAAAATTGTTCCTTTAGCTTCCTTTGGACCCGTCAAAAAGACCCTAGAGGCGGGGTATTTCTTGTTTGCAAAAGTTCGTCCTTTGCTTCCACGTAAAGAATGTTCCGACAGTCCTTACTGTGAAGTGCAGTTTGATCAAAAAAGATAAAGGCTTGAGATATGGGAATATCAAAAGCACTCAAAGAAAAATTTTCTGGTTTCTCTGAAGACGATCGCTCCAGACTTGTAAGAATGGGTTGGGAAGATCGAACAACTTTTGATGTGATTGAAGCTCAGTTCGGTCTTTCTCCAAATGAATTTGTTCAATTCATGAGGTCAGCCTTGGCGAAAGATGTTTTTAATCGTTGGCGACGAAGAGTATATCAACAGGGACATCTTAAGAACGAAAAAACAAGAGGCTTCAAAGTTACTCGTTTTAAGTGTTCACGACAATCCATTGATGGAGTCACCAAGGGCTGGAAGTAAACGGGGAGGTCTTGGTGAAATTTATTAAGGTCAACGACATCTCGATTTTCAGGAAAGTAGCACTTTCTCTTTGGGGAGGTGGCGGAGATCCCTCTGTGTATGGATTTCTGGAGGTAGATGTCACGCATCTCAAACTCTTATCCTCTCCCACCTCATTGGTGATTAAGGGTTTGAGTGAGGTTATGAAAAACCACAAAGAACTTAATTTTGTGATGCGATTCGGAAGGTTATATCATCGCAAGAGCATAAATATTTCTGTTATGGTGAATATTCCTGAGGAAGGAAGACACGATCTTTCTTTCGCGACTCTTCGGGATGTTGATCGGATGAGTGTAACCGAGATCGAAGAACAATTATCGAAGAATGCTGGGCAAATTCGTCGCAGAGAAGATCCTCATTTGGGTTTTGCGTTAAGACTGATTCATAAGTTGCCTCATTTTTTCACGAAAAGCTTTTTGCGTGTCTTCGGCTTTTTAGTTCATGACCTTAATTTGGATTTATCTTTTGCTCGGTTGCCGAAAGATCCTTTTGGTTCAGTGATCGTAACTAATGTGGGTTCTTTGGGAATTAAGAAAGCTTTAGTTCCTTTGGTTCCTTTGACTCGGGCAGGTCTGTTGATTTCAATCGGACAAGTCTGCAAAGAACCCATCGTGGTGAAAGATAAAATCGAAATTCGGGAAATTATGCACCTTGGAGTTACCTTCGATCACCGCTTCTTTGATGGCGCGCAAGCGGCAAAAATGATTCGTGATTTTGAGGCCTTTCTAAAACCAGATAAAATGTGAGTCGGCCTTTCGTCTAGTTTTGATACTAGTTCATCTAGAAACGACTAATAATCACAATGTTTGATTAAAAAAAAAATCGTCAAAGGTATCATGAGTTAATCAAACCATCCGATAAGGTGATTAGTATGGTAACTCCCGATGCGCTTTTAGATATCGATCAAGTCAATCAACTCACGGGGCTTTCTCAGGCGACTCTTCGCAATTGGGAAAGACGTTATGGCTTTCCCAGACCTCAACGTTCTCAGGGGGGGCATCGGCTTTATGATGTTGGTGAGGTAAAAAGAATACGTGAAGTGGCGAGCCTCTATAAAAATGGAATTAAAATAGTGGATGCCATTGAACAAGTTCTCAATGGCATAGCAACAGTTCGTGGCAACTCAGAGCCAGCATCATTTCCCACATCTTCTGTTTTGTTGGAAACTTTGAATGAGGGACTGGCTCAAGTTTTAAAGGCTCTTTATAGATACGATATGGATTTTGCAGAACAACAGCTCTCTCGTCTTGGTATGCGCCTGAGTGAGACAGACTTGCTGGAAATGGTTTACCCAAAACTTCTTATGCAAGTCGGTGATGATTGGGAAAATTCGCGGATCAATATTGCTCAGGAGCATTTTAGTTGGAATTTTCTTAGGACTCGTCTGCTGAACTACTTTAAAACTAACCGAAGTGGTACAGGGCAACCAAAAGTTTTGTTGGCAACACCATCTGGAGAGTTGCATGAGGGAGGTTTGATTGTTCTTGCTGCCTATCTGATGTTGAAGGGATGGAGTGTCTACTATCTTGGCGTGAATTTGCCTATAGAAGATTTGCTTCATGCTTATGTCAACATTGAACCAGATATTGTCTGTTTATCCGCTATTGATTCTACGAATATTCAAAAAAATTGGACTGATCTTGAAAAGATCAAGGCCGTTGCAGTGGGGGGGCCGTGTCTTGCGCAATTGAGATCACAGGAACTTCCTCATTCAAAAAATATTTTCTTTGTAGATGGAAGTCTTCATTCGGCGGTTTCTCAGATGGACCTGCTGATACAACAGTTTAAAACCTAAATGTAAAATCTTAATTAAGTTACGAATTTCTACTCTTTAAGGAGCGTTCAATGGAATCAAATTTTAGTTTAAAAGCAAGACTTTTGTTTCTGGGCGCGTTTATGTCTGTTATTCCAGTCGTCGTTGGTGGTTTTACATTTTATGGAATGAAGGAGGTCGCCAATAGCTATGAGAAAGTTACAGATGGTGTCCTTCCAAATATCGAATCAGCAGATCAGATGTACTTGAATTTTCGAGGTGTCCGAATCAATTTGCGCAGTCTCGGGTTATCGGGATTAAGCAAAGAGCAAGCTGATGAATTCATTAAGGACGTCGAGATAAATATTGCCGATTACGAAAAGCATAAGCAAGAGTACCTCAACGGAAATTTCAAACCCGGTGAAAAGCAACTTTACGAGAAGGTCGATGCCGCATGGGGGTCTTTCAAATCTCTCGGAAGAAAAGCTATTCAATATTATCGTTCAGGTTCGCCCGACGATCATTCTAAAATGGTTCAGATCTTTCTTCATGACTGCCCCGAGTTGGCGAAAGTCTACGATGAAGCAATGACTAACTTGGTGGCGTTTCAAAGAAGCAGTGGCCTTCAGTATGTTAAAGAGGCACAAGCTACCACAGGGCGCACTGATGTGGCGATGGTAGTTATTATAGCTATTGGAGTATTGGCGGGACTTACCACCAGTACTCTTTTTGCATTTTATCTATCAAAATCTATCGCCGCGGTTTCTTCAGATCTCGCGGATGGCACAAATCACGTGACAGACGTCGCAGAGCAGATTGCTCAATCATCCCAGTCTCTATCTCAGTCCGCTTTGCTGCAGACTTCGTCTCTTGAAGAGACAGTCGCTACAATGGAGCAGTTGACGGCTATGGTTCGCGTGAATACTGACAATGCGAAGCAAGCAGCTTCTTTGGCTTCTTCAACTAGAGAGACTGCGATTAAGGGCGAAAAAGAAATTCTAACTTTAATTCAATCTATCCAGAGCATCTCATCTGATTCTAAAAAGATCGCGGAAATCACTTCTGTCATTGATGACATTGCATTTCAAACGAATCTTTTGGCCCTGAATGCCGCGGTCGAAGCTGCTCGTGCTGGCGAACAAGGAAAAGGATTTGCAGTTGTTGCAGAAGCTGTGCGCAACTTGGCACATCGAAGTGCAGAGTCGGCAAAAAATATCGCGTCTTTAATTGATGATAGCGTGCAAAAGATAGAGATTGGAAGCAAGCAGGCCAACCAAGGTGGCGAGGTCTTGGCTGAAATCGTAAGTGCCGTAAAAAAAGTCGCGGATATCAATGTTGAGATTGCTACAGCCAGTGAGGAGCAGGCCAATGGCATCGCACAAATTGGTAAGGCGATGAATCAATTAGATCAAATTACTCAACAAAATGTTGCAGCGTCGGAAGAGGCTGCGGCTTCAGCTAATCAACTTTCGTCGCAATCAGAATCTTTGATGGGAAATGTGTTGGTCCTAAATAGAGTCGTGGCTGGCAATTCGCCAAAAAGGCAGTCCAATCCAAAATCTTTAATTCTTCGAGGCGCCTAATTGCAAATCAGTTGCTTGAAAGGCAAATTTTCTGGAGAGAAAAACGTGAAAAATTGGTCTTTAAATAAAAAAATATTGCTGGGTTCTTTGGTGATGCTGGTCATTGTGCTTATGTCACTTGCATACACGGGCTTCTCTATAAATAGATCTGTTCGCGCAGAGCTCGGTTATCAGCGTGAGCTCATCTCAAAGGGTGTTCGGGGTCAACTGGCACAAATGCGCGACTCTGCCCCAGTCTATGCAGCGGTCGTGCAGGGAGCTCTTGAGCGGCTGCAAACACTTGTTGTATCCAAAGGTCCCATCAGTATCAATACGGTAAAAAATATTGAAATCATCAACGGTGAGAAAGTACCTAGTCTTGAGGTCAACGGGAATGAGCTTAGTAAGAACTTTGTGGCGACAGACAAGGTCAAAGAGGAATTTGGTAGTACCGCGACCATCTTTGTCAGGAGAGGGGCTGACTTTATTAGAATTTCTACTAACGTAGTTCAGGAGGACGGCAGTCGGGCCGTGGGCACTAAGCTTTCTATCCAAGGGCCAGCTTACAGTGCATTGATTAAAGGTCAGTCGTACTTTGGGCAGAGTCAAATTCTCAACAAGCCCTATTTTACTGGTTATAAGCCTATTTTTTCACAGGATAAAGAGGTTATTGGAGCCTGGTATTCGGGTTACATTTTGAAGTCGTTGGTTGCTACTGTCGACTTTGTGGAGCACTCACAAATTTTGCAAAAAGGCTTTTTTGTTTTGTATAAAAATGAAGATGGTGCCATTCGGATGATTTCAAAGAGAGATGATAAGGAATTGAATAGCGAGATTTATTTGGGCTGGCTTCAGAACAACAATATTTCGGAATTAAACTTAGAAAGCTGGAATTATAGGAAGTCTGAGGAAACTGACGGATATATACTTGTTTCTGCTATTTATGAGCCGGATGTAACTGCGAAAGTCATTTCAAGCACTTTGACTGCCTCCGGCTCCTTGGCGTTTGTGATACTCGCACTTTTGTTGATTTCAGTAGTGTTTGCTAGGAAATTGGAGCGTACTTTGAGCGCTGTCGCCGCAGATGCGGAAAGAGTTGGGGTTACGGTGACGACGACTGCTGGTCAGATGACTTCTACGGGGACACATTTATCAGAGGGCGCTATCCAAGCAGCAGCTTCTATCGAAGAGTCCGTGGCATCTTTGGAAGAGTTAGTCAGCATGGTTAGTCGGAACGCTCAAAGCGCCCAAAGTGCTAATAAATTGACAGCGGAGGCTAGTGCGTTGACATCAAAAGGAAGTGGGCAGATAGGTGGGCTGATGGCCGCCATGGTTGAAATTGAGCAGTCATCTAAAAAAATGTCAGAAATTATTAGCGTGATTGATGACATCGCATTTCAAACCAATCTTTTGTCGTTAAATGCTTCTGTGGAAGCAGCTCGAGCTGGAGAGCATGGTAAAGGCTTTGCGGTCGTAGCTGATGCCGTCCGCAGTTTGGCTCATAAAAGTGCTGAGTCTGCTGGGAATATAAGTAAAATCATTAGTGAAATTGTTAAAAAAATATCTGATGGAAATAGAATTGCTGAAAGCAATGCAAAATCATTTGGTGAAATCACCCAGGCCATTAAAGAGTTGAATGTTATCGTTGGTGAAATCGCGAAAGCAAGTGACGAGCAGAGTTTAGGTCTTAAGCAGATCAGCATAGCAATGAACCAGTTTGATCAGACAACTCAGAATAATGCATCCGCAGCCGAGGAGGCAGCTCAAGCCTCTCAGGATCTATCAAAAAATGCAGAAGAGCTTTCAAGGGTTGTGTCGGATTTAAAAATTCTTATTAAAGGATCTGGATATGAGGGATCTGAAATGGTGATTTAGCAATTTGAAGAGGATGACTATATCGTCTTGCTCAAATATTTCTTCGTAAAGGGCAAGCACGGTGCACTCCTTACTATTCGACAAGCCCTTTCAATGCTTCCTCGGTCCAGCAAGCGATAGATTCTTCATCGCTTTGGCCAATGATGAAGTTGAGAGCAAATTGAGCGAGGGAGATCATTTGTCCCAGCTCTTCGAGGCGATCTTTTTCAAGAATTGAATCTTGATCGCCTCTTTTTTGGTGAACCTTACTAAGTGCATTGAATTGCTCTTTTGCATTGGCGATGATCTTTGCCTCTCGCTCTTTAAGAATTTCTTTAATCACGGGGATGACATTAGGGGCGGCGGAGTACCGCTTTGTTTTTTTTCCATCCTCACTCATTAAAATAAGACCATATGATTCCAGCTCGGAAAGGGCAGGGCTAATAAGAGCCTTAGATACGCCAAGCCGTTCAGTGAGCTCGGCACCGCTAAGACTGGTTTTTGATAAAAATACTTGCGTCCAAATTTGCCCGTGAATTCTTCGGAATCCCCAGTAACGGATAAAATCACCGACAGACTCTGAAAGGGCCCGGAGTTTATTGATCTCAGTTGTCGTTGTTTGGAGAGTCTTTTTTTTGTCTGCTTTTTTCGGAGTTTGATTTTTCATTTAGTTCACACTACCATGAACAAAAAATGGAAATCAATATGGAAATCAGGAGATTTTCACATGAATAAATATCCTATGTTTTTCAAGGCGAGCTCAGAAAGCCCAGTGGGGATTCAGACCTCGTGGGAAACCAAGGCGCTATCTCAAGCTCAAGGGATTCGCATGTCTATTCCTGTTGAATTTGATGGACCAGGTGATGGATTCAGTCCTGAGGATCTCTATGTCATGGCCTTGCAAAGTTGTTTTGTGGCGACCTTTAAAGTCTTCGCTGAAAAATCAAAGCTTACTTATGGAAGCCTTAGAGTCGAATCAAAACTTGCAGTAGACAGAGATGAGGGCGGACGCCCGTGGATGGCACGTTGTACTTTTAAAGTTCATCTTGAAGGGTGTCAGCAAATTGAAAATGCCAAAAGAATTCTGGCGCGCGCTTCAGAGAGCTGCATGATTTTGAATTCTGTAAATACAGAGAAGGTATTTGAGTTCTATGTTTCTTGATCTGAAATAGAGAGTTGCATTTGATGGCGCAGAAATAAGTGGACTTCGGGCTGAGTGGATTTTAAGTCGAAAATACGAAGTTCTTTTTTTGAAGTGGCACCGATTTTGGGTGGGTGTGCTTCCACTGCTGTTATCGATAACGGGCAGGTGCAAACTTAGACTCAGTTTTCGGGCGACGAAAAAATCTGTTCAGGTCAACTCCAGAAGCGAAGATGGAGGGCTTTCCCGCGGAGACTTTTCTGACATTTTTTATTAATCACAAGCTCCTGCAGATTAACGACCCGCCGGTCGGGCGGAAAGCCCAAAATAATTAGCATCTGGTGCAAAAAATCTTCTGGTTTCCGAAACTAATGCCGCTATTACTTAACTTCGATCCAAATTTCATTTCGGCGTAAAAACCAAAGTTGAAACGGAGAATTATATCGAGCAAGGACAGGCTCTCCAATCGTCTCCAGACCATCTTTTTTCAAGTCCTCTCTAAAACCCGCGAGTTTCTCTTTGTAGCGAGACTCTGACCACGATCCGGAGTAGTTGTAGACTGCCACTTTGCGAGCAGGTAGCTGCCTCAGCTGGACTCTGGAGTCATCGGGTGTCGGCAAGGTCTCTAGGAAATGCTTTTTCGGCATTGTGAACTGCACCAAGTAATCGGCTGTGTCTTTGGATTGAGTCACCGGAGCTGTCATTGCGATTTTAGTTTTAGATTTGTTGGCACCAAAGATATAGGCGGCAAGAATGCGAAATGCCTGGTTGCCTGCGCTTTCAAAGTCAGATTCAATCTTTGTTTCGGCTACGACAATCGGACCATATTTTCTAATTTCATACCGAGTACCTTTTGATTCGATTTTGTATTCTGGTTCTTCAATCGCCATAACAACCCCTGAGAATAAAAAAATAATGACCGCTAGGATTTTCAACTGTCTCTCTCGAATTAATATCTAGTATGGAGTCTTTTAGCCTAACACTCTTAACTCGTAAACATATTCAAAGGATTAAACTTAACACCGCCTCCTCGGAGTCATCTTAGTGTGAGAATTGGCATATCGATTTTGTCCGTGAGGACAGCTAGATTTGCTTTAGCAATTTTAAAATCTTTTCTGAGCGTTGTCCATTTTGTCTCAAAACCAAGTAGAACTTCTGAAAAAGGGAGCGGAACTCATGCACTACGATGAGTCTTTTTTCTTTAAGCTCTCGCTCAGCTCCAATTTTTGGAATCGCGACGAGGGCCTCCGTTTCGAGTGCGAGCAATCGCAATAAGGCAATATCATCAATATAGCCCTTGATCTTAACCTTAGATTTCAAACTATTTAGAAAGCCTTCAATTTCTGATGTGGCAGGATTGCTTTTCGCAGGGAGATAAATTCCTTTTGTTTCAAGGCTTTCAGATAGGGAATGCGCAGCTCTTTTTTCCCGGGCTATAAAACAAAAATGTTCTTTAGCAATTTGTCGCTGAATCAAAGGCTCGTCTTCAGAATGCGGGTATGGCACATCACAAAGTATTGCGTCCAAATGAAATCCCTTTAGTCTCGTTAAAAGTGTGCTGGCATCACCGACATCAACGCTAAGTTGAAAATCATTGCTTTCGAGGACTGGTCGAAGGAGGCGGATTTGGAGATTCTTGGAAAGGCTGCCAAGAGCTCCGAATCTTATAGAAGAGTTCAGCCCTCCTTCTTTTAAGCCATCGACTAATTCTTTTCCTTGGCGAAAAATTTCTTCAGCTTGCCGAAAGACAATTTGCCCTTCCTCTGTCAGCACGAGCTTTTTTGATGTAGAGCGAATGATTAGTTTTTTACCTAGAAAATCTTCCAGCTGCGCCAACTGAAGGCTCACGGCAGACTGAGCAACTCGAAGTTCTTCAGCGGCTTTGGTGAAGCTTTGTTTTTTTGCCACCGTCCAAAAATAATAAAGATGGTGATAGTTGAGCCAATTCATATGTCTATACTTATCTAATTAATAGATTAAATTCAAATATTTTATATGTTTCATTTTTTATTTAAAAAACTCGAAGATGGGCTAAACAGGAGGATTCAAAATGAAGACACCAAGAATTACAGTGGCCCACGGCGACGGAATCGGACCGGAAATAATGGCGGCAACTTTAAACGTATTGGAGGCTGCCGGAGCAAGCTTTGCTATCGATACAATAGACATAGGTGAAAAGATCTATCGCCGAGGTTTAAACGCAGGTATCGAAGACTCTTCCTGGGACAAGTTGGCCGAGAATAAGATTTTTCTAAAAGCACCGATAACCACTCCTCAAGGTGGTGGATTTAAAAGTTTAAATGTAACCGTTCGGAAATCCTTGGGTCTTTACGCCAATGTTCGTCCTTGTCGCTCTTATGCTCCTTTTGTGAAAACCAAGCATCCGAATATGGATCTGGTAATTATTAGAGAAAATGAGGAAGATCTTTATGCCGGGATCGAGCATCGACAAACCGATGAGGTTTACCAATGTCTTAAGCTCATCACCAGACCGGGTTGCGAGAAGATCGTCCGTTACGCCTTTGAGTATGCAAAACGCGCTGGCCGTAAGAAAGTCACCTGTTTTACCAAAGACAATATTATGAAAATGACGGATGGCCTTTTCCATAAAGTTTTTGACGAGATTGGTGCTGAATATCCAACGCTTGAGAAAGAGCATTGGATTGTCGATATTGGCGCCGCAAAAATGGCTGATACGCCAGAGGTCTTCGACGTGATCGTCATGCCCAATTTGTATGGAGACATACTAAGTGATGTTTCCGCGCAAATTGCAGGCTCTGTTGGGCTTGCAGGCTCTTCAAATATTGGAGAAAACTGCGCTATGTTCGAAGCGATTCACGGCTCAGCCCCAAGAAGAGCCGGCCAAAATATGGCAAATCCAAGTGGCCTGATGTTGGCCTCTGTTCAAATGTTGGTTCACATGGGCCAAGGAAAGGTTGCACAAAAGATCCATAATGCTTGGTTAAAAACTATGGAAGACGGGATTCACACTTACGATTTGTACCGAGCTGGTGTGAGTAAGCAAAAAGTCGGCACAAAAGAATTTGCTTTGGCGGTAGCCAGCCGACTGGGAGACGAACCTGAAAAACTTCAGAGAGCCTGCTACTCTGACGAATCTCCACTGCATTTGAAATACGAAAAAAGAGATTTGCCTTTAGCTAAGAAAGAACTGATCGGTGTCGATGTATTTGTTCAAGAAGACAATCGCGACCCCGAACACCTAGCAGAGCGACTAAAGTCAGCCATTCAGAACCTGCCGCTGAGCCTTCAGATGATCACGAACCGCGGCGTGAAAGTATATCCCCAAGGAATGAAAGAGACCTTCAAAACCGATCATTGGCGGTGCCGACTGGTCAGCAAAGAGGGGGGTGTCAGTAACCACGGTGTTTTGTGGATGCTGATGAGGGAGCTCAGTCAAACAAATATCGACGTTATTAAAACTGAAAATTTGTATCTCTTCGACGGACAAAAAGGCTATTCGCTTGGGCAAGGACAGTAATCATCCTTTTAGTGGCGAAAAGGTTTTTTTCGCCACTAAACATTCAAAAGAGACTGTCCTCAAGCCCCTTCTTTCAAGGATAGGTTTGGTGTGTGTTCGGGCTGATGTGGATACCGATCAGTTTGGAACATTCAGTGGTGAGGTCGATCGAGTTGGGACCGTTCGAGAAACACTTCGCCTGAAAACCTCTGCCGCGGTTGAAATAAATCCAGAAGGACGTTTTTTTCTTGCGAGCGAAGGAAGCTTTGGGCCGCATCCCCTAATTGGGCTTGCTCAGAGTGATCACGAAGCACTTTTGTTTGTCGATAAGAAATTAGAGATCGAAATCTATGTTGAAGAGGTCAGCACCGAAACAAATCATGCCGAGATTGAGTTTGGCCCCGGCGATAACCTCCACGCTTTTCTTAAGCAGGTTGGATTTCCTGAGCATGGCCTCATAGTCAAGCCTAAAGGAAATGCTTCCGTTGTTTTTAAAAATCTCCAAACCACTGATGCGGTAAGGAATGCGATTAATGATTCTTTTCATGCTTCTTCAAAAGAAAAAGTAATTTTGAGCACTGATATGCGCGCTAGCTATAATCCAACAAGAATGAAGATTATTGAAAAAGCGGGTGCAAAATTAGTTGAGGCAATTATTTCCCTTTGTCCTGATTGCCACATACCTGGATTTGCGATCAGCAAAGGTATTCGGGGGCTTCCTTGTGAAAAATGCGGCGAGCCCACTCGTATAACAAAAGAAGTGATCTGGAGCTGTGTGAAATGTAGCTATACAGAACAAAAAGAAAGACCAGACGGACTTCGAACAGTTCCCGCCTCGGATTGTGAATTTTGTAACCCCTAAAAATTGAGAGCTTAAGTTTGACAGCTTAATTTGGTCGTCGCAATTCCAATATTTTATACATTAACCGAATAGTTTACGTGTTAAGGAGGACGCGAAAATGACTTTTCGATGTTTACGCATTTTGGAACGCGGTAAGTAGTTTGGCTCCACGGGATTTACAATGACCGAGTTCAATTCCCAAGGTAACGGTCAAAAGATAGCAGGGAGATCACTGACTCTGAATTGGCTTCAGATTTCCGCTGTATCCTTCAGGATCACAATACCCTTTAATTATTTGTGGCAAAATCTTTTTCAAATAGTCTTGAACAGATGGGGGGAAATACTCATTCTGCTGCAGTCCCAAGATATAATTTCCGACCTGACCGTCAGGGCTCCATACGATCACCGTGTACAGACCAGGATTCAAAATTCTTTTTACTTCCTTTCCACGCCACCACTTCAAACCGGCTTCAGAACCCGTTGGACGCTGACCCGACGAGTAATTCGATTTTGAAACCAACAATGCCTTTGATTTAAGGCGATTCAAAAAGTTTTGGTCAACAGGGTTAATAGGAATGGGCATTTCCCCTCTAATAAGAATTGCAAGGGGTTGATAGCTTTCATAGGAAGGAATGTTTGTACAGTATGGAGTGAGAACTTCCAAGGTCGCGGTTTGAGCCTTGGTAAATGAAAAAGTAAAAATCCCTATGTCACCGATTTTAGTGAGTTCCGTAAAAACAGCTCGGGAAATATCACCTTTCCCTAAAAACGTAGAGTTCACTGGAAAGTTAGCACTTTCCCGGACCAAAACAGGTATATGAGCCTGAGCAGTCGGGCCAAACTTTAGAAGACTTAGAAAAATAATCCATTTCATAGTGATCACCTGCTTTCAGAAGACTGATGAGAAACATACCCTCTCGTTATATTCTTTATTTTAGAATATTTGTCGATACAACCCAGCTTGAAAGATGATGATCTTCAACATGATCAACCTTGGCCAGTTTGAACGAGAGCAAACTTCAAAGCGTGTCGCTTTGAATTGCCATGCGAGGGCGATGCGAGTCTTTGTAAATGGAGGAAAGGCGATCCTAGGCTTAGATCACAATCCTGATGATCCGGGTATTTTAAAAGTCAAAGAAGAGGAGGCTCAAATTTGCTATGACTCTTTTTCAGAAGTTTCTTGGGTTGGGTTCTCGAGGATAAATGAGAAGCGAGCCCGAGATGAACTCTACGATCCAGAAAAGAGAATTTCACAGGCTTGGCAAACTCAGTCGAGAGGTAGGTTAACCCAAGCATTGCAGGTTATTTCCGACGACTCGAATAGGTTGGTCCCCAAAAAAAGACGATGGGATAGATGAAAAAAGAAATCAGGGGATTCCAGCTGGGCTGATTTAAAAAATGTAAATGTCATTGAGCTTGCGTCTGGATTCTGTGAAAAAGGATCTTTAGGGAGCTCTAGGGACTTGAAGGTCCTAGGTTCGCTTAAAGTAAGAAAAATGGTCGGGGAGATAGGATTCGAACCTACGACCCTCTGGTCCCAAACCAGATGCGCTACCAGACTGCGCTACTCCCCGACAGAGACAGGAAACTAACTAAAAACAGTCCCACTTGTCAAACTGCTAGATTCTAACGCGTAATATAAGTATCATTTTTTCCATGGAAAAGTTTCTGAACTCGTTACCAAAGCCTGTCCTGGTCCTGGGTGCCCTCATTATTGGCATCGCCGTCGTTATTGGGTTTCAACCTCCCCATACCGTTTGTGATACCGAGGAAGAGGCTTTGCACGACGTTCTTAAAGGGAAGCTGTTCGCAACCCAAGTTAAGAAAATCACCACGCCACCTTCGATTCTGCGCGAAAAAGAGGCATGTCAGCTCGGAAACAGTGCGGGTTCCTGCTATGAATACTTTTCGACTTTAAAAGCCATTGCCGATGCCGTGTCAAAGAGTTCCAGTAAGTGCGCCAAGCAGCTTTACGACGTGAAGGAAGTGACTGTCGCCCTTAACAATGGAATCGAACTGATGGCGCGTTTGGCGTGGGGAGTGAAGCCTCCAGAGCCGGGCAGTATGGAAAGATTCGGCTGGCTGACCGATGCCGAGATTGCGACGTTCTGCCGTCTGAAAAGTACTTTCATCAGAGCTAACGGAGAAGAAGCCTGGACAGAATTACGTAATGCCGTTTCTGCCAAGCTTCCGGGGGAGGAGGTCCCGCAGACTCCCGAGGGGACAATCGCAACTGTCACGCCTCGTAAAGCTTCCGCGGTCCTAACTGAGGTGGATATCTGGAATCGCAGCTTGTTTTCCGTTCGCTGCGAAGTTTTTTAAAGAGCCACTAGGTCAATGCTCTTCCAGGTGGGAGCGTTCTTTTTCAACTCAAGCTTTCCGTAAAGGGCAAAGCTCTTGTCGATTTTATTTCGAATCAAGAAGGTGACGTTTTGGACTTTTTCAAGGGTCCATTCCGTCGGGTTTAAGCCGAATTTGCTAAGATCTGTTTGCAGTTTCAAAAGAGTGTTTTGTTGGTGAGTCATGGTTCATTTCCTTCGCTTAAATGAATGATTAATTTAACGAAGAGGCACTATTGCAACCGGGGCGCCAGCTTGGTCGTACTCCAAATCAAATTAAAACACAGCTCGCCGGTGCAAAGTCTTGAGTTGTCTTGGCGGGTGGACTAACTTCTTGGATATGAGACGAAACAGATTTTTAGAATATATAGTGATTCAGGTGTTGGTGATTGTAGCCGTGATCGCGATCTTTGCGATTTTTTCGGATAAGCAAATCGCAGCGACATTGGCGGGAATATTGTTCGTCGCGATGCCTTTGGGGCTGATGGCGTGGGAGTATCAACGTGCTCAGTTCACAGAAAAAACCTGGTTCGCCGGCGTTTTGCAGTTTTGGGTGATCTTTGCGCTGCCTATTTTGGGGATTCGCCTCATGAACTGGGGAGTGCCCTTTGATCAATTGGCCTTCTGGGGAATCCCGGGCCCGTTATTACACAGCTGGTCGAGTAAATCTTACATCGTAATGGTCGTGATCACCGCCATTCGCTGGTTCAAACTGAATAAAAAAGCTGCATAACGGCACTTTTTCATCAATTCCAAATAAAAAAACCGGCTTGGGGCCGGCTTTTTTAATTCCAAAAGGAAGCTCTATTCAATTTTAAGATCTAATTAGATCTCGAAAGGAACTGGAGAGATTGCTTCAGCTCTGTGGAAAGTGTCGTAAGCGTCAGTGCCTGAAGGCAAAAGAGCCAAGTTACGAGCTTTTTTAACTGCTGCAGCTACACGTTTTTGTTGAGCTACGGACAATTTAGAGATGCGAGAAGGAGTGATTTTGCCACCATCGCCGATAAAACGAGTCAAAGATGCTGGATCTTTGTAATCGAATACGTGGTCGCCAGAGAATTCTTGTCTATATTTGCTACGAGTTGTCTTTTTCATGAGTACCCTCTTTTTGAGTTCCTTTTGGTTTGCGAGTTAATGGGTGTACAAGAAAAAAGAGTTGCCATCAAGTGTCTTTTTACTTTATATCCTTGTTTCTTGTTTGCGGCGTCCCTATTGAATTTCAGGAAAGAATCCTGGGGTCGGGCGGCGCTGACCTCGACTTGTAGCTAGTAGGAGCACGTAATGAGCAAATGTGAAATCACTGGAAAAGGCCCAGTTGTAAAAAACTTGGTATCTCACTCCAACATCAAAACTAAAACAACTGCGCAACCAAATGTTCAGAAAAAACGCATCTTTAGCCGTTCTTTGAACGCAATGGTTCGTTTGAACATCGCGACTTCTGCACTTCGTGACATGGAACACGTTGGCGGTTTTGACGCATACATCTTGGGCACAAACGACGCGACTCTTTCTAAAAGAGCGATGGCTGTTAAGATGAGAATCAAAAAGAAAATCTCTTCTAAGAAATAATTGAGGCTGACAAATGAAATTGAAAATCAAAAAAGGCGCGACTGTACAAGTTATCTCTGGCTCTGACAAAGGTAAGAAGGGCACAGTTTTGGCTGTAGACGCTAATGCAATGAAAATCAGCGTTCAAGGTGTGAAAGTACAAACACACTACGATAAAAAAGATGGTCTTTTGAAAAAAGAAGGCTTCATCGATTACTCTAACGTTAAATTGGTTGAAGCAGCTGCGGCTAAAAAGCCAGCTAAGAAATCAGCTAAACAAAAGTCCACATAGGCAAATCCTTCCCGGGATAAAGCCTAATTTTGGTCTCAAAGGTGATCTCTTCGTTTTAGTCTCCTATATAGCTGCGTAAAATTAAGTTGGATTCAGGAAACACCAGTTACTGGATCCCAACTTGTAAGACAGGAGAGCAGCTTGATTAAACGAGACCAAAAAACAGTGGAAAAATACAAGAAAGCACTGGTCGCGATGGCGATGCCAGTGCTTTTTTTTTCGTCCCTAGCTTACGCTGATATCGGCGATGCTATGGTTCTCTGCAAGCACAACAAAACAGTTCGTACTCTTCGTGTTGAGATGGGCTCCGATCAAAAGTGTAAAGCTATTTACACGAAACAAGGAGTCGATCAGACTATTGGTTCATCTGGCGATGAAAATTCCTGCTCAGAGATTATCGCAGGCGTCAGAAAAACTTTGGAAGAAGCCAAATGGAATTGTCGCGACGTAAAAGAAGCGCGTTCCTCGACGGTTATTTCAGTAGAATAGTCAGCTCTTTTTGAATTTTCAGAGAGCTTAAGGAGAAGGTATGAGTTCGGAATTGATAGTTGCGGTCGCGCAAATGACCTCTATCGATGATGTTGATGCGAACCTGATGCAAATCGAAGCTCTCTTGGAAGATATCTTTAAATCCCACAAACCTCGCTTGGTGGGATTCCCTGAAAACTGTCTGTATATGCGAACCAAAGAAGGCGAAAAGATCGTGGGCTTTGCCGTATCGGATCCCGCTTTTCAACGAGTCGCAGAACTTGCAAAAAAATATGATACCTATCTGCATCTAGGATCTGTTCCCTTGCAGCTCGATGGTCACCTCTACAATTCTTCCGTTTTGATTTCTCCAAAAGGGGAAGTGAAACCAACTTATCAAAAACTTCACTTGTTCGACATTCACTTGGAAGGTCAAAAGCCCATCAAGGAATCAGACGTTTTCCGTCATGGACAACGCCCGAGCATCATCGAAGTCGATGGTTGGAGAATTGGCGAGACGATTTGTTATGACATCCGCTTTGCCGAATTATTTTCTCAATACGCGCGCAAGGAAGTGGATTTGATCATGGTCCCTGCGGCCTTTTTGGTGAAAACCGGAGAAGCGCACTGGGAGATTTTGCTAAGAGCTCGTGCGATTGAGAGTCAGTCTTATTTAATGGCCAGCGCTCAGGGGGGAACTCACATGGGTGTTAATGGCGGAGTTCGTGAAACTTACGGCCACAGTTTGATGATCGACCCTTGGGGAGCGGTAATTGGGCAGGTGGAAAAGCGCGCGATCGGCTTTTCGGTGGTGACTCTTTCCAAAGAAAGAATTGACGGAGTTCGTCGTCAAATCCCAATGAAGTTTCATCGACGGCTTCCAGTTGCCTAAAGCGATAAAATTCTGCATCATTTCTGGTGACATCTTTCTCAATTAGTTTTTAAATGCGCGGTGAACACAAGCGCAGGAAACGGGGTAGTTATGATCCGTCTTTTCTTGGTTTCTGTTTTGATGACTTCCTTGTTGGGACACTCCGTCTTTGCTCAGGAAGTTTTAGCCGGTGCTGTACGTGATGAAAGCAAAGAAGCTGAACTCGCGCAAAAAGCTAAAAAACGCCTCTACCCAGGCGGCCGCGATGAAGGTGACTTGAAGGTTCAAGCTCAAGTAACAAATCCTCCACGCAAACTGGCTCCTCAAGCGGAAATTCAAAACGAAGAGCCTGCCGAAGAATAAAGCCGTCCTCGTGGCGGCATGCTACGGGGAGTATTAATGGTTTACGATCATTTGCCAGAAGGCGTAACTCGCGAAACGATGGACTGTGATGTTCTGATCGTGGGTGGTGGTTCAGCAGGTTTGTCTTGCGCACTTCATTTACAAAACTCAATCAACAAACATAATGAAGATGTGGCCTCTGGTGCAAAACAGGGGCAGCCGATTCCAGATCAAATGATCGTGGTGATCGAAAAAGCTTCTGAGATCGGTGCCCACAGTTTCTCGGGTGCAGTTCTTAACCCTATTGCTCTTCGTCAACTTGTTCCAAACTTTAAAGATGAAGGTTGCCCTTTTGATTCGGAAGTCAAAAAAGACGCCGTTTACTATTTGGGTACTGACTATTCTTTCAAAATGCCGATCACGCCTCCGCCATTCCATAACGAAGGCAACTACATCGTTTCTGCCAGCAAATTGAATCGTTGGTTGGCAACGAAGTGTGAAGAAAAAGGTATCAACATCTTCCCAGGTTTCGCCGCGGTTGAAGCTTTGTACGAAGGTAACAAAATCGTTGGTGTGCGCACGGGCGACAAAGGACGTGATAAGAACGGCAACCCGAAAGGGAACTTTGAACCGGGCTTGATCTTGAAATCCAAAGTGACTGTGTTTGCTGAAGGCACACGTGGTTCTTTGTTCAAAAAAGTAACTGAAAAATTAAATCTTCGCGAAGGCAAACATCCGGAAGTCTTTGAAGAAGGCGTAAAAGAAATCATCCAAATGCCAAAAGGAACCGTGGAGGCGGGTCAAGTGATCCACACTATGGGTTTCCCTTTGAGCAAATCTATCGGTGGTACATTCATTTACACTTTGCCTGAAGATAAAATCATTGTGGGCTTGGTGGCGTACCTGGATACAAACGATCCATTGCTTGATCCACACCGTGAACTTCAAAAATTGAAAACTCACCCGTTTATGCAGAACATGCTTAAGGGTGGTAAAGTTATCGCTTACGGGGGTAAAACGCTTCCGGCAGGTGGCTGGTATTCAATGCCGAAACTTTACGGTGACGGTTGGATGGTTATCGGGGACTCTGCAAGTATGGTTGATGTGAAGAAACTTAAAGGTCTTCACTTGGCAATGAAAGCGGGTATGTCAGCTGCTGAAACGATCATTGATGGTTTGGTTGCAGGTGCTGAGTTCAATGAATCTGTGACGAAGGCTTACGAAGGCCGCATCGAAAACAGTTTCGTTAAAAAAGACCTTTATGCCGTCAGAAACTTCCACCAGGCGCTTTCTAAGGGGATGCTTGAGGGTATGCCTTTGATCGCATTGCAAGAGATCACAGGGGGCCGTGGGCTTCAGGATCCAATGCCTTTAGATCACGTGGATGCCACGACGACGAATAAAGTGGTTGAGGTATGGGGTCCTAATGGCTTTGAGGAGCAATTGGGCGAGCTACCGAAACCAGATGGTCAGCTGTTCTTTGATAAGCTTTCCAGCGTCTATTTGACGGGTACGATGCATGATGAGGACTCTCCAAACCACCTTATTTTGAAGGACGGGGATATCTGTCGCTCTGTATGTGAGCCTCAGTACAAATCACCATGTAATCATTTCTGCCCAGCCTCTGTATACGAGATGGTTCCGTCTACAAAAGAAGCAGGCAAGAAAGACCTACAAATCAATTATACAAACTGTATTCACTGTAAGACTTGTGATATTAAGTGCCCATTCGAAAACATTGAGTGGACGGTGCCAGAAGGTGGCGGCGGACCACAATATCGCGAGGTCTAACCAGCAAATAGGGGTGGGACCTGGGCGGTATAAGAAGTCAGACGAGGGATCTGGCTTCTTTAACCAACTGAAAGGACCATCCCCATGGCAGAATTTTTCGCGTCAACAGCAAAGGGTCTCGTAGATCCTCTAGAACAAGAACTTAAAGATTTAGATCTTAAAATCACCGGCAAAACTGCTGGTGGCGTTTACTTTGAGAGCAACTGGGAAGGTTGTTACAAAGCGAACCTTCACTCCCGTATGGCAAGCCGTATTTTGAAGCCAACTCAAGATTTTTTTGCTTACCAACCTGAAGAGTTGTACGCGCAAATCATGCGCCACGACTACACGAAATACATCAAACCTAACCAAACATTGAGCATCGACGTTTCCGTTGGTGATTCCATGATGCGCGATCAACGTTTCATCGCGATGAAAATCAAAGACGCTATAGTGGATCAGTTCCGCGATAAATTTGGTATTCGTCCAGACGTTGATAATTACAATCCGGCTTTGCGCGTGGTTGTTCGTTCCGTTAAGAATCAATTTAATGTTTCTATAGACACATCAGGTGATTCACTCTTCAAACGTGGTTATCGCAAAGACGTGGGTGAAGCTCCATTGAAAGAAAACTTGGCAGCGGGTCTGATCAAGCTTTCTGATTGGGATGGTAAAACACCTCTTGTGGACTTCATGTGTGGATCCGGAACATTTATGATTGAAGCTGCGATGATGGCGAAAAATATCGCGCCGGGTATCAACCGTAAACGCTTTGGTTTCATGAATCTTTTGAACTTTGAAAGCGAAGTCTGGGATAAAGTCGTAGATGAAGCTATCGCTGCTGAAAAAGAAGAAATTGAAACTAAGTTCTATGCTTACGATATCGATAACAAAGTTTTGAAATCTGCTAAAGAAAATGCGAAAGCCGCTGGCGTTGATGACGTGATTGAATTCAAAAAAGAATCAGTTGCGACAGTTGAACCACCGGTTGAAAAAGGTTTGATCATCGTGAATCCACCGTATGGTGCACGTATCGGTGATGAAGACAATCTTCGTGACGTGTATCGTGATCTTAGCTTCACTTTAAAACATCGTTTCAAAGGTTGGGATGCTTGGATCCTTTCAGGGAACAAAGACTTGATCGCGGACCTAAAATTAAAATCGACGCGCAAGCACTTTGTATTTAACGGTAACATTGAGTGTCGTTTCCTGAAATACAGCATGTTCTAGTTTTTTTAGATGCTTATTTACGAAAAATGGCGGTATTGAATATACCGCCATTTGTTTTTGAAGGGGGCTCTGATGAAACTTTTTGTATTGATTTTGGCATTGTTTCTTCCATTTGTTGCATCCGCAGCAGTTCAAGATGTTAGAGAATTTCAAACTTATGACTGTCAGATTACTGGCGGTATGGGAGCTGCTCACTTTGTAAAAGGTCACTTTATGACCATCGCCATCGATGAGCATATCGGACAGTTTTTCCAGGAGCGTTTTGAGTTAGATGGATCTCAAGTTCAACTGCAAATTCTGATTGAAGAGACAAGAAAGTCTGATGGTTCAGTGATTTTGCTTCAGAACTTAAAAGTTGACGATGAGGAAACTTCCGTTGAAAAAGTTGTGAAGTCCATTGCGAAGACTTCGACCCAAAACGGTGACTTTGCCGCATCCTGTGTGATTTCCAAATAATAAAAAAGGCGCTGTGAAGGCGCCTTTTTTTATTTCTTAGATCATTGTCGTAATCACGGCCCAGCTCGTCTTTGGGGTGGGTTCGATCAAATACTGTTGAGTATAATTTAATTTTCGAAATGATGTTCCCCAAGAACTGTCAGGAGTGCTCTGTCGTCATTGGACGCGGTTTGATTGTTCACAGGGAATGTACTGTGAGAAAGACCCTGAAATCTCGAGTCGATAGCATCATTTTATGGACGATAATCGTGAACTGCAACGGCGTTATCTGACGATATTTAAATCAAGGATTATCGGCATAATCTCCTCGAACTCGCGTGGTGAAATATTAGATGCAAATGACTATTTTATCGATCTCTTGGGATACACGCGGGAGGACTTGAACGCCGGAAAATTGAACTGGAAGGTTTTGACTCCTCCAGACTATCTTCAAAAGAGTCTGGATATTCAAGAGCAGTTGCTAATCAAGCCTGGTAGTTCTCTTTCTATGGAAAAAGAATACTATCACAAAGATGGCCACCGGGTGCCTGTGCGGCTGGGGGTTACGAGCTTTGAAGATGGTACCAATGTCACCTTGGTTCAGGATATTTCCCAACAAAAGAAAATTGAAAAGGAGCTCGCTGACGCTAACGAGTTGTTAGAAAGCCGTGTGGAAATGCGAACGCGGCAGTTGGCGGAATCCGAAGCTTTTTTGTCAGGGATTATCGAAACCATGCCTTCGATGGTGTTTGTTAAGGACGCCGAGAATCTGACGTTCGTTCGATTGAATAGCGCTGGTGAGAAACTGTTAGGAATTTCTCGCGAGGAGTTTATCGGTAAAACGGATTACGATTTTTTTTCAAAGGAGTTGGCAGAGCAGTTTCGCCGTATCGACCGCCAAGTTCTTAATGGAGAAATTCCGCACGCCATTACAGAAGATGAACTTTCCACTCGTAGCGGAATTCGTCAGATACGTACAATTAAAATTCCAGTTCGTGACAAAGATGGCCGCCCGCGTTTTTTATTGGGCGTAATCGAAGACATTACGGATCGAATTGAAGCCGCACACCAGCGCGAAGAATTAGTTCGTGCTCAAGCAGAAAAAGAGGCTGCAGAGGCTCGAGCAAGGCAAGAACGCTTCGTGTCTGCGCTGACGTTTGAACTTTCCAGTTCGGTGGAGCTCAGTCACATGTTGCGTACTTTTTGCGTGAAGGTTGTGCCGGCTCTTGCGGATATTTGCATCATCGAAATTATTGATGAAGAGGGGATGGACTATATCGCCACCGAAATTTATGCCACGAGTTCCGAAGAGGAGGAGTTTGTCCGAAGATGGCGAGCGGAGAATCCTCCCAAATGGGACCCAGAGTTTGGTGGGCCGACAATCATACGTTCCGGTAAGACGATTTTGTTAAGAGGTCTGGAGCAGATCGGTCCCCATGTTCGGGAACACTACGATATAGAAATTCAAGTTAAGGAACCGAAACAAGACGCAAAATTGTTTTCCGAGTCACTGATGATCATACCTTTAATGGCGCGTGATAAAGCTCCTCTAGGTTTGGTCAGTCTGGTTTCAACTAAATCAAAGAGAATGTTTAACGAACGTGATCAATCTCTTGCAGAAGAAGTCTGTTCTCGTTTGGCGGTGTTGATTGAAAACACTCGTTTGTACGACAGGGCCCAGGAAGCCAGTCGTGCCAAATCAGACTTCTTGGCAAATGTAAGTCATGAAATCCGCACTCCGTTGGGAGCGATGTTGGGGTTTGCGGAAATTTTAAGTGACGATAAAACTTTGACTCGGGAGCAGATGCACGCCGTGGAGACTGTGTTGCGAAACGGGCAGCAGCTTTTAAGAATCGTAAATGAAATCCTGGATATTTCAAAAATTGAATCGGAGAAAATCCAGGTTGAAAATATCGTATTCGGTGTGCGTGAGCTTTTGGAGGATGTGATTTATCTTTTACGAGTGAAGGCAGAGGAAAAAGGTATTGAGCTGCGTTTAAGAATGGGGACGGTGCGAGACAACCTTATTTCTGATCCCGGCCGTATTCGTCAGATTCTGATTAATATGGTAGGGAACGCCATTAAATTCACTGAACGGGGGTATGTGGAATTGCGGGCCGAAGCAATACCGACTAGAATTCCGGATCGTTATATTCTGCAATTCATCGTCAGCGATACCGGTATCGGAATTTCTCAAGAGCAACGGGCGCACCTGTTTCAACCCTTCTCTCAAGCTGATAGTTCTACGACAAGGCGATTTGGCGGCACAGGGCTTGGCTTGTTTCTGTCTCGTAAGCTTGCACGCCTTCTGGGTGGGGATATCACTTTTACCAGTGTCGTCGGCAAAGGAAGTCGTTTTTTAATCTCGGTTGTTGCCCATGCTCCGGCCGTCAAAGCTCAGGACGAGCCTCCGAAAAAAGAACACGTGGTTAATGCTGCAGGAACCTACCTTCAGGCGGGAGTCATTTTGGTGGTGGACGATGCCGCTGACAATCGCGAGTTGTTGCGCCACTACTTAAAAAAAGCGGGTTTGGACGATACGCAGATCGAAATCGCAGCCAATGGGGAAGAGGCCGTTCGTAAAGCGAGCTCCAAGAACTATCGGATGATCTTGATGGACATTCAGATGCCCCACATGGATGGTTTTCAGGCTTTGAAAAAATTAAGAGACCAGGGATATGAATGTCCCGTCATCGCCCTTACAGCTCATGCCATGAAAGGCGACCGAGAAAAATGCCTGGAAGCGGGTTTTGACGGCTATCTGCAAAAGCCTCTTCGCAAGGAGGCCTTGAATGAAATTTTGAACACCGACTATCGCTATTAGGTCGTCGGTACGGCCTGTAAATGAGGAAGGATGCGCTCAGCGAAGTTCTAAATTTTCGGTGGATTTAAAAAGTTTTCTTTTCCAACTCCTGGATATGGAGAACGAGCACCTTTCGTTTTTCTCGGAGAATAATTTTTTCTTGTTCGAAATAGGTTAAAACTCGCGCCAAAGTTACAGGTATGGTTCCCGCCAATTGGGCCATGCATTCTCGATCTAACGAGATGTCTATCAATAGACCTTGTACCGTCTGTCGGCCAAAATTTTTTGCCAACCATAACAGCAAGTGTGCCACCCTGTTTTCCACCGTCTCACCTTGCAGAGATGCAATCCGTTCGTCTTTAAGAAGTATGACTTGAGTGAGGTGTTCTATAAGAAGTTTATTGACCAGAGTTGATTTTCTTTGGAGGGAGTCGCTGGCCTCCTTCGTCCAAAACTGAACCGTTGTATCCTGAAGAGCGATCAGTCTGTAGCTTTCTGTTTTAGGAACTAACCAACTTCCATAACCTACCATATCGCCGCGTCTGCAAAGACGAATCACTTGGGGGGCAGGGTGAGAGAGTTCCATTTTGGCGAGACCCTCAATTATAAAATAGAAGCCGTGTCTATTAAACCGTTCAAAGTAAAGCACCTCGCCTTTTTTAATACACAAGGTCTCATACTCGTCACTCGCCACCCCGCTTTGAATAAATGAAGAGTATAGAGGATTAAATGAGTAGAAATCGGATTCGATAATCACACGTCTCGCGAACGACTTTGGTTTCAACTGTTCCTCACCCGACCTAAGTCCAAACTCAAAATTGATATTAATCAATTTTAGAAGATTTCCTTAAAAAGTCAGTAATTTTAACCGAACTTTAACAAGTTCATTTGTAGTACGTTTAAGAGGCCCAAAGAATGAGAAAAATTCCACTGCAGTTTAAACTTTTATTAAATATCGTTATCTTCGCTATCCCGATCATTGTGCTGAGTTACCTGATGTTCAATTCTCATTCAGCAGATATTCATTTTGCCGAGAAGGAAAAAGTTGGACTTCGACTTCAGCAAAAGTATCAGGAGTTGTTGAAAAAGATTTCGATCGCAGACTATTCTGATCTTTCTGCAGAAATGAAGGCGCTGCAGGCAGTTTATAGTGAATCTCAGAAGCTTCTTCAATTCGATCAATATCAATTAGCACAAAGAACACGCGAGACAGCGGCTTTTTCTTACCTTGAAGAACAGGTGAACAAAAAAAATTGGGCCGAAGCCATTAGGTCAATTAAAAGTTCGGTGACTCACTTAGGAGACACGTCCAATCTGATTCTTGATCCTGATCTTGATAGCTATTATTTGATGGATATAACTTTATTGGCGCTCCCACAGATGCAAGATCGATTGAAGCAGATCCTGGAGAATTTCAGAACTCTGTCTCAAGGGCCCGCCGATCGCGAATCAATCAGGATAAAAGCGGCCCTTTATGCCGCCATTTTAAAAGAATCGGATGTCGATCGTATATTGAACGATATTCAAACGGTGTTGAATGAGGATAAAAACTTCTATGGAGAATCGGAATCACTGCAAAAGAATTTGCCAGACGTTGCCGTGCGGTTAAAGACCTCCACGCTTAAGGTCATTGCCAATCTTCAGAAAATCGCTGAAGGGAATGCTGTGGCCGGGGAAGAATTCACTGCTGACGCCAAAAAAGCATACGATGAAAGTTTTCTTACTTGGAACATTTTGAATCAAGAGCTCGATTCTTTAATAGATAAGCGTATTGCTGCCCTGGTTCATGAGCGCACCCAAGATTTAATGTATTCTAGTCTGGCGCTTTGTTTGGCCATCATACTATCAATTGTCATTGGCGTAAGCATTCACCACAGTATCAAGTCTATCTTAAAATCCGTCTTCCATTTAAAAGAGAGTGCCGCGGTTGCTTCAGACATAAGTGGTCACCTAAATAAAGTTACCACCGAAGTTCATCAAGGAATAACGGTGCAAACTGCTTCGGTTGAAGAAACGGCAGCGTCGCTCGAGGAAATGAACAGCATGTTAAAGATGAGTGCGGATAATTCAAAACAAGCCTCTCAACTCGCGAGCCAGGCCAATGATTCAGCTGGTGTTGGTGAGCGACAGATTATGTTGGTATTGAATTCGATGCGTGATATCGCGAGTGGTACACAGAAAATGGTGGAGGCAATTTCAGTTATTGATGATATTGCTTTTCAGACAAATTTGTTGGCCTTAAATGCCTCCGTGGAAGCGGCACGTGCCGGAGAGCAGGGGCGGGGGTTCGCTGTGGTTGCAGATGCCGTGCGCGCGCTGGCACAAAAAAGTGCGAACGCGGCCAAGGAAATTAACACGCAACTCGGTGCGAATGTCGAATTGGTTGTTTCCAGTCAGGCACGTGCGGATGAAGCCTCCCAGATTCTTAAAGGTATCGTGGAATCGATAAAGAATGTTTCTGTGCTTAATAATGAAATTGCTCAGGCAACCGAAGAACAGGCGCAGGGCTTAACTCAAATTTCAAAAGCCATGGGGGAATTTGAAACGACATCTTTAACAAATCAGAAAAACATTGATGCCGTCGCGGAAGCATCTTCCTCAATCTTGGAACAGGCTGGCTTGTTAAATACAATTATCGGTGTACTCGAAGTCGAAGTCAGTGGAAGAACGGAAACGGATGGGGGAGTCTAAATACTCCCTCCCCGTATTAAAGTTTATTAGAACGGTTTTGTGATCGCTAGCAATGCGGCTGTGGTGCCCAGGCCGAATAGAAGGATGGCGATGGGCCAGCCGATGTGGCCTTTACGTTTTACGATGGAGATGGCTGCTCCCATGATGACCCAGATGCCCAGTTTGGCCAAAGCCCAACCTGGAAGCTGTTTCATGATTCCCATTTTAGCCAGCATACCGAAGCCACCGATAAGCAAAAATAAAAGTCCCATACCGTGAGTTGCAAAACTCATCATGCGGGCTTTTGCATTCAGGGCGATACCAGCATAGGAAGTCACCAACAGACCACCGAAGCCAAAGAACAATGTGATTAAGCCCAACATGTGCAAGATTTTATAAAATTCGTAAGTCATTTCTATTCCTCTTTAAGGCCCAGGTGTTTTACTACGCGGGCAAGTTCTTTTCTGATGCGAGTAATGTGCGACAGATTGGCCAGAGTTTTCAACGATTCGCGCAAAGGTTCAAGAGGATATCCACCATATGCACCACTTTGTTGCACGTCGCTCGTCACTCCGGATTTACCTGCGATAATCACTTTGTCACAAATGGTAATGTGATCTGAAACCGCGGCGTCTCCACCGAACATGCAATTGCTGCCAATACGAGACGAACCAGCGATTTTAAATCCGGCAGCCATCACGTTGTTTTCACCAATGATCACATTGTGAGCTACGTGGCAGAAGTTATCCATTTTGGTTCCGCGACCGATACGAGTTTCCGTTAAGGCGGCGCGGTCTATGGCGCAGTTGGCTCCCAGCTCAACATGGTCTTCGATGACCACTTTGCCGATTTGCGGGATTTTTTTGTGGGTGCCGTCTTTAGCCATCGCAAAAGAAAAGCCATCAGCTCCGATCGTGGTGTGCGGATGGAATTCGCAGTGAGCCCCGATTTCGCTGTAAGCTCCGATAAAAACTTGGGGATGCAGGATCGTAAGAGCACCGATTTGGGCATAGGATTCGATCACCACATGGGCACCGATCGTGGCGCCGTCACCGATGCGGACATGTTCACCAATGACCGCAAAGGGCCCTACGGAAACATTCTGACCCAGGTGAGCCTGGGGGTGAATCCATGCGCTGGGATGGATTTTCGTTTCCTGGTTGAAGCGGTTCATTTTTCCGTCAAACAACGGAAGAATGGCCGCCATGGCCAGTTGAATATTAGGAGTCGTAAAAAAAGTCGTCTTGGTATCGGTCGGCAAAGTCAGGGACTTGTGCGCTACGATAATGGGAGACTGTGCCTTCAAAGCTTTCTCGAGGAAATCTGGCTTGGATGCGAAAATTAAACTTTCGGAGTCAGCCTGATCAGGAGGAAGGACTTTTTTAGCGATGGAGTCTTTGGGGCCGGATACGTAAATTACATCCGGAGACTGAAGAGTATTAATAACGTCTGCTGTAATCATATAGTGATGCCTCGCGCTAACATTTTCCCAATATATTTTTGATGTCAAGTCACTGGGTGATAGTATAAGTCTCATATAAACACGTTTCGATCATTTCTCACCTTTAAAATTTAGAGAGGAATTGAGATGGCCAAAAAGGCAGTTAAAAAGGAAGCTCCTGCAGCAAAGGCAAAAAAGCCTGTGAAGCCTGCAGCAAAGCCTGCCGCTAAAGCGGCAAAGCCAGCTCCGAAGGCCGCAAAGCCTGCGGCTAAACCAGCAGCGAAACCGGCACCAGCGAAAGCTGCCAAGCCAGCAGCTGCTAAAGCCGCTCCGGTAAAGGCAGTCAAGGCTGCTCCGGCGCCGGCTCCAGCCCCGGCAAAAGCAGCAAAGGCTCCTCCGGTTGCCAAACCTGAGAAAAAGCCGGTTAAGGCAGCTGTAGCTCCGGAGGCGGAAGTCGTTGAGGCTCCAAAGAAAGAAAAGAAAATCAAAATCGACAAAACCGGTATGAGCGAAGATCAGGTCAAGTGGCACGAACTTCACGAGAAGTACAAAGGCACAAAAGCTCAGTCCTACAATATCGGCAACCAATACGAGGCTAAAACTCCTATTGAGCACAAGATTTTCGGATGGGGTTATATCATGTCCAATGAATATGACCGTCTTGAGGTTCTTTTTGAAGATGGAAAGCGAATGCTAATCAGCAACAGAAAGTTATCTTAACGAAACCCTAAAAAGGCCCCTAAATGGGGCCTTTTGCGTGTTGCATATTGATATAATTGGGCAGAAATCTATTGCAAGGCCCCGCATTCTGACCTAGAAATTTACCTACATGGCAAAAGACGATTTAGTACAAATTGACGGAAAAGTGATCGACGCCCTTGCGGGTGGTCTTTACAAGATCGAACTTGAAAATAAAGTTATCATCAACGCAAAGCTTTGCGGAAAGATGAGACGCTTTAATATTCGTGTGGTTGTTGGTGACCGCGTGAGCGTAGGCGTATCTCCATACGATCCTAGCCACGGTCTGATCCAATTCCGTCATAAATAATATAGATTTAAGCTCAAACTCATTCCAATAAATCTAGAGGTTCTATGGATCAGGCTCTTCAGAGTTATTTGGCTCGTATTGTCCCAACTGTCCCAGCAAAATCAGCACAAGCTGTGATTGAACTTGCTGCGGAAGGGGCTACAGTCCCATTTATCGCGCGTTACCGTAAAGAGAAAACCGGCAATTTGGACGAAGTTCAAATTCGCGGTGTTATCGAAGGTCACGAAACTTACAACGAAATCGTGAAACGTAAAGCGTTCTTGATCAAAGAGATCGGGGAGCAGAACAATCTCACGGCCGAAGTCCAAAAGCGTATCGAGCTTTCTTGGGACTTGGGCGAGTTGGAAGAAATCTACAAACCATTCAAAAAGAAAAAGAAAACCAAAGCTACGATCGCTCGCGAAGCTGGCTTGGAACCTTTGGCGAATTGGATTTGGGACATGGGTCACGGGAAGCTTAAAGACTCCGAGACTATGGAAATGAAAGCGAAAGCTTTCTTGAACCCAACTGCCAAAATCGTGACTTACGAAGAAGCTCTTAAAGGTGCTCAAGACATCATCGTCGATAAAATCGCCAATGATGCTGAACTTCGTGCGATGGTTGCTAAAAACTATAACGAAAATGGTCGCATCGTTTCTAAAGCGGCCAAAGGCTATAAAGCGAACTCTAAATACGAAATGTACAAAGAGTTTGAAGAGCCAGTTAAACCTTTGATGGATGCTAAAAACAATCACCGCTACTTGGCGATGAGACGTGGTTGGCAGGAAGAAGAGCTTACTCTTGACGTTAAAGGTGATGACGAAGCGATCTTAAAATCTTACGAGAACTTCGCGACATCGACTCCTGACAATGCGATCGGTGAGTACTTGAAGCAGTCGGCTCGTTTGGCATTGAACGTTTACGTTCTTCCTTCCGTCGTGAACGAAGTTCACCGTCTGTTGAAAGAAAAAGCGGATCAAGACGCAATCACAGTATTTGCTGAAAACGTTCGTAAACTTTTGTTGGCTTCTCCATACGGTTCAAAATGCGTATTGGGTGTCGACCCTGGTTTGCGTACAGGTTGTAAAGTGGCTTTGATTGATAAATCAGGCGCTTTCATCTCTCACACGGTTCTTTACACTTTGGGCGACGATGCTGAACGCAAAGCTAAAACTTTGTTCGGCGAAGTGATGAAGCAAGTTCAAATCGAAGCGATTGCTGTCGGTAATGGTACTGCTGGTCGTGAGACCGAGTCTTTCTTGCGCAAAGTTTTGAAAGATCTTGGTAAGAACATTCCAGTGGTCATGGTTTCTGAATCTGGTGCCTCTGTGTACTCGGCTTCTGACATCGCTCGTGAAGAGTTCCCGGATCTGGATTTAACTGTAAAAGGTGCGATCTCTATCGCACGTCGTTTGCAAGATCCTTTGGCGGAGCTTGTGAAGGTCGATCCAAAATCTATCGGTGTTGGTCAGTACCAACATGACGTAAATCAATCTCAATTGAAAAAATCATTGGAAGCTGTGGTTGAGTCTTGCGTGAATAACGTGGGTGTTGACGTTAATACAGCCTCTGCAGCGTTACTTTCTCACGTGGCGGGGATCGGTCCGGCACTTGCGAAGGGTATCGTTGAAGCTCGTAAGAAAACTTTGTTCTCGGATCGTACTGAGCTATTGAAAGTTCCTAAGTTCTCAGCAAAAGTTTACGAGCAAGCGGCTGGTTTCTTGCGTATTCCAGGTGGTAAACAGGTTTTGGATTCTACAGGGATCCATCCAGAGCGTTACCAAGCTGTGACTGATATGGCGAAAGACATGGGCGTTTCCTTGACTGAAGTTATCGGTGAAGGCGCTAAAAAACTTTTGGCGCAAAGAACTAAATGGGCTCAGCTTGTGGGTGAGTTCACTTTCGACGACATCGTAAAAGAGCTGGAAAAACCAGGACGTGACCCTCGTGATCCGTTCAAAGTTTTCCAATACCGCGATGACATCATGGAAGTGAAAGACCTTAAAGAAGGTATGATCTGCCCAGGTATCGTAACGAACGTAACGAATTTCGGTGCATTCGTGGATATCGGTGTTCACCAAGACGGTTTGGTTCATATTTCGGCTTTGTCACACAAGTTCGTGGATGATCCTCGTAAAGTGGTAAATCCGGGTGACCATGTGTCTGTGAAAGTTCTGAAAGTCGATACTGTGAAAAACCAGATTTCATTGACGATGAAAATGGACGATGCTGTTGAAGCTTCTTCCGCTCCTCGTGGTGAAAGACCTCCACAACAACGTGGCGCTTCGGCGACGAAAGGTTCTGGTAAATCGCAAGTAGGTCAGGGTGCTTCTCGTCCAATGAACAGCACTCCGGCAAAACCGGGCAATCCGTTCAACAATCCGTTTGCGGCATTGATGAACACTCCGAATAAAAAATAACAAAGGGGATTAACATGGCAGCAAAAGGCAAATCTAAAAAAGGTATCCGTCACAGAAAAAAACGCATTTTGACTAAAAAGCGTATGTACAGAGCAAAAATCCGTAAGTAATCGGATCAAGTTCTGAAACGAAAACCCCGGGAATTCTCGGGGTTTTTTATTTTCTGGAGTGTCTGTTTTAAAGAGACGCTTCGAAAATCCACTCTTTTGCGGTGTTCTCGCAATTGTGGATGAAGCCACGAACCGCGCGCGCGAACGGCGCTGAAGCTCTGATAAATGTGGGACGCAGACTTGAAAAGTCGACTTCCATTTGAACAGCTTTGTAACGGCTGTCAAAGCCCTTGCCCTTATCAAAAATCAAATCGACCTGACACGAACGCGGGGAGTGATTTACAATCTGAATTGAAGTTAATAGACCGCTGTTATCACGGGGTCTGAATAGACCCGCTTGAATATCGGCTGAAAGTTCTTGCGGCAGACGATCACGGAAATCTTCGCGGCGATTCAGATAATAGCTTTCCTGCAAAAACGTTTTACTGCCCACGAAAGTTTTGTAGCTTTTTTCGCGGATGACGTTCTTTAAGTGAGCTCCCACGTAACCACCCAAAATATTGAACCACTGTTTTTGAGTTTGATTCAAGTTCGGAGAGAGCATATTGCTGCCCAGGGCTTCAATCTTGCCGATGGCTTTGGCTTGTGTGCCACCGTGAACATAGCCATACAAAATCATTCCAAAGAAATGGTACCAGGTACCATAGCGATCGCCCTTGTAGTTGTGGCCGCTTGAAATAGGTCTGAGACGTTTTGTAATGGGAAGGGATTCGCGACCCACAAAGCGCCAATTGTTCGCCAGAACATTTTCAATAGTCAGTAACGTCAGATAGACATCACCGTGATTGATGCGATAACTGGCGCGAAACAATTCCGGCAAAGTGATGGATTCATAGTTTTCCGTTAAGATCCATTGGCGAAGGTTTTCTTCTTTGCCAGTGATCATGAAACGATCCGTGAAACCTAAAGCCAGGGCGACCAGCAATTTCGATCCCTGAGACATCACGTGTTTGTTTTTGTAAGCGGCACTCCATTCGTGAGCGATTCCGAACAGGGGTGGAAGACCTCTGCGGGATTCTTCTTGAATAACCTGTGTCAGAGTTTTTTTGAAACTCTCGAGGTAAAGCGGATTTTCTCGGCCCTGAATGGAGATGCCTTGCGTGGGTTCTGGCTGAGGTATGAGATCAGCCAAGGGATCTTCCCACTCGCGCGGATCTGGAAGCCAGTTTTTATCTTGCGGGCCTTCTTTGTTGATCAGGCTTTCAAGAATGTGTTTCGGAACGCTGTTCGCACGTTCGATCAAGGCTCTGTCGCCCTCGGGATCGATCAGTTTATAGCTGCTTTGTTGATAAAGATTTGGTTCGTTGTTTGCTGAAGAGGGGGAGCGCTTACCCGTGCTCAACGCCTGCTGAATTTCCTGCAGCTGTTTTTGAATATGGGAGTTCAGATTTTTTTCCAAATTAAAAAAGGGAATGTATTTGGCTTTTTGATATGCCGAGGCTTTTACCAGGTGAATCTGGAAATTGGTGATCACAGTGCTACCCGAATCAACGGCCTGGAAAATATTAATACTGAATGAATCCGTAAATAGGTGAGACCAGTCACTGACTTCTTGAACTGTGATCAGCTGAGTTCCCTGCAACAACTCCGCGGGAAGTTTTGCAGTTGCCCACGTGGCGTTTTGTGATTGTTGTAGATCCAGCATGGCGTAACTCATAACAAACTGTACCGAGGCCAAGGCCATATCCATTTCGCCTTGGCAGGTATTTTCTATACAGGCCCAAAGCTTCAGGGAGCTAGAAATATTTGGCAGTGTGCGGATGTTATTAAGTGCGCTTGCTTTAAGCTCAGCAATGCTGCGTGGAACTTGAAAGCGTGCCTGTGCGACCAAAACTGTTTGAATGCGCAGTTCGGGATCAGCGGGCAGTGAGGAGGCCTTGTTGATGAGCTTAGTTAAATCGATCTTTTTATAGGGGCTGGAGAGGGCCATCGCAGGAGATAGGAAAGCACTCTGATATTGAATATCAGAGGAGCCAGCAAGAGCTAGGTGTCCCACCAGTGTTGATAGTAAGGTCAACAAAATACCGATCTTTAGCATCCCCTCTGGATGTGCAAATCCGTGGCCCGGATTTCGGACGTAAAACCCTCTTTAATTCGTTTTAAGCCCCTATTATTGCGTATGTGACATTTTCAGCAGGGCGATGTTTAAGCCTTGGGCGTGGACCTAACGTGCATCGACCCATTTGGAAGGGTGGAGTCTTTTCGATATGTTTCTTGTCAAAGACCATAGGGTGAGGCGAGGGCGATAGCGGCATGCATGTTATCTTTTTGCGATGAAGTTGATAAAGGCGTTAAAAAAAATCACGGGGAAAAACTTCTTCAACAAGATGGGACGGGACGATATTTTCGAGATGTCAGCCTCCTTGTCCTTTTACACAGCGCTGTCACTGGCGCCATTATTGGTGTTGATGCTGACCTTCGTTGCTTTAATCAACGATAGCTTTCGCGAAGAAATACTAAGGCAGATTCAATACCTATTTGGAACACAGTCGTCTGACATTTTACGAGAGATCGTAAAGAACGTGGAAAAGCAGCCCGAGGTGCGGGATACGGCAGGGATTTTGGGTTTGATCACATTGATTTTTTCCGCCGGTGCGATATTTGGCGAAATGCGTATGTCTTTGAATAAAATATTTGAAGTAAAGATAGATTATAAAAAATTGGAATCGGAAACATTCATTCAATCTATTTGGACTTTCATGAAAACTAAACTTTTCAATATGGGAATGGTTTTAACTTTTGTATTTATTTCGATCGTTTCGTTGGTGGTGTCATCGATTTTGTCGATGTATTTAAAAGGTGCAGAAGCGCTCCTGGGGCAATTCATTAATTTTGCTATTTCTCTTTTAATTTTCGGTCTGTTGTTCAGTGCGATTTACTATTTTCTGCCCCAAGTGCAGGTGCGGCCCAAAGTCGCCTTTACATCGGGCTTTATCACCGCCTTTATGTTTTCGATCGGTAAGGGCTTGATTGGTTTGTACATGGGGCAAAGTGCTGTGGCCTCCCTGTATGGAGCTGCCGGATCGTTTATTGTTTTGTTGTTATGGGTCTATTATTCCTCCGCCGTGATTTTTCTCAGTGCGGAAGTTGCCAATGAAATTAATAAGGAGGAAAAGTATGAAGAAACTGTTCAGGTCCCTCAGTAAAGTTCAAATAACCCTGATCGCCGTTGCCGTATTTTTGGTGGTCGTGCGCATATTTTTGCCTGTTGGTATCAAGTACGGGATCAATTGGTACATGGGTAATAAAATGGAAAACTATAAGGGCCACATTGAAGACTTTGATTTGGCTTTGTATCGTGGCGCCTACCAGATTCAGGATTTGAAAATCTGGGAAAAGGTGAAAAGTCCCAAAGATCCCTTAGTGAGCATCCACGAAATTGATCTGTCTTTGGCGTGGCGAGGGATTTTCGCTGGAAAATTATTGGGAGATCTTAAAGTCGACGGTATGAAATTGGACTTGGTCGATAGTGCCGATAAAAAGAAAAAGCAGATGGGGGCCGATCAGGATTGGAAAACGGTTGTGGGGAAATTGATTCCCATAGAGCTGGAATCCTTCCGTCTGAGTAACAGCGAAGTCCATTTGTACAACAATGATTTCAAAGTACCGGTCGATGTGGTGGTGGATCGTATTATGATTTCGGCCACCAATATCAAGAACACCGACAAATCAAAAGAACTGCTGCCAAGCACGATGGAGGCTTCAGCGCGATTGCAAAAAAGTGGGCACGTGACGGCGGGGGCTAAAGTTAATTTACTTTCAAAGGTTCCTGCATTCGAATCTAAGATGGCGATTGATAAGCTTGATGTGACGAAGTTGAATGACTTTTTTAAAGGCTATGGGCCTTTCACATTTACGTCGGGGAGCTTTAGTCTTTACGGAGAAGTGAGCACGCGGGACGGGCGCATCAAGGGGTACGTGAAACCGTTCTTTGAGAATCTGGACGTGATCAGCTCCAAAGAAAAGTTCGATTCTCCTAAGCGCTTCTTTTTTGAGGTGGGTATCGCCATGAGTAACTTGATCCTTAGGAATTCACAGACCAAAACCGTCGCAACGCGAGTGGATTTTGAAGGCGCTGCCAAGGGGCCGGATGTTAAGACGTGGGATGCATTTTGGGGCTCCTTGCGTAATGGATTTATCGAAGCCTTGGCCAAAAAATTGGACAACACCATTTCTATTAAAGACGTTCCTAAAAAAGATTAAGGAATGGATTTAGTAAAAATAAAAAAGGCAGGATCATCTCCTGCCTTTTTTATGTTTAGGTAAGTAAGTGCATTTCCAAGTAAGGCCGTACCGTTTAGTGAGCGTGTTTTGGATGCTCGCGGCGTTGTTCGCCTAATCCTAAAACGGACATATCTTGTGGGCCTTTCGCAAATTCTTCGATCATCTTGCGACAGAAAGCCGGGATGTCAGCGGGTTTGCGGCTCGTAACCAGGCCATTATCGACGACAACTTCATTGTCTTCCCACTCTCCGCCGGCATTGATAATATCCGTGCGGATCGAAGGGTAGCTTGTCACTTTTTTGCCTCTTAATATTCCTGTTTCAATCAGTGTTTGTGGACCGTGACAGATGGCTGCGATGGGTTTCCCGGTGTCGACAAAGCCTTGAACAAATTGAACAACGCCTTCTTCTTCGCGAAGTTTATCGGGGTTGATCACTCCGCCCGGAAGCATCAAAGCGTCATAGTCGTCAGCCCCTGCGACATTGATGGCCGTGTCCACTTTCAAGGATTTGGCCCAGTTTCCTTTTTCCCATCCTTTGATTTCACCAGAATTGATAGAAACGATTTCGACTTTGGCGCCGGCGTCTTCCAGGGCCTTTTTAGGTAGTAGTAGTTCGGATTGTTCGAAACCGTCAGCAGCGAGGATAGCAACGTTCTTGCCTTCTAGCTCTTTACTCATGATTCTTCCTCCTTGAATGAGCTTTAATGATTAAGCCTGACCAAGGAGGAAGCAATTTACAGAAGATGATCGTGTCTAATAACAGCGAATCTCTTATTTAGCATGGCAAGTGACAGTGATGGTCTCGTCTTTGCCTTCGTCTTTACGGATTTTCAGTTTCATGGCCTCGGAATCGCCAGGAACGATGCTGAACACCGCACCTACGAAACCGTCACCCGCATTAACGGAGTTGGAGTTTTCGCTGGATGCGATCGAATGCTTGGAAGAAATGTAAGCGATCGTTACGCCACGTTGACCAGTCACTTTACGAATTGTGAATGGTTTTTCGCCATCTCTTTCGTATTTAATTTGAGCTGCTGTTTCAGTATTAGTTTGTGACGTAACAACAGCATCGTAATCAGTGCCGTCAACATTACAAACCACTGCGTCCGCATCTACATCACCCATTGTTGGCAATTTGTAGTTTTCCAAAATCTCTTTGGTTTCCACAAGTGCCCATCTGTCTGCGATATCCAAGAACAAAGGATCCGTGTCTTTGATCGATGGATTCAAGAAAGTTGCGATTTGCGCCTGCATTTTATCCATTCTTGCGATTAAACCCAGCAATTCTTTACCCAGAAGCTTGCGAGTGCCTGGAATATCCGCAGGGCAGGCATCCAACGTTGGTAAAAGAGGCTGCAATGGTTCAGAAAGATCTGCGATCGTCTGAGGCAAGCGGAACGTTTTGCTGTCTGTTAGAAGAGCATTGAAGTTCGCCAAGAAATAACCGTAACCTTGGCAAACTGTCTCGTCTTGAGCACCACTATGCATAACTTGGATCAAGGTTTTCGCCTTCTTTGAGATGTGCTCAGAAACCGCGATAATTCTGTTTTGCTCTTGTGGAGATGGTGTGATCAGGCTTTGACGTTCGATTAATGCTTTCTCAATGCCAGTTTGTTGTTCCTTAGTGAACCCACCATCGGCTGCGATCTTTTTAAAGCCCATGAGCAACGCTTGGAACTGCATGTCTTTATCAGACGCTGCGATTTGCAGGTCTTTCAAAGTGATCGTGGATTTGATGTCGCCAGAGCTTAACGCTTGCAAAAGAGATTCCCCTTTAGGAGAGAATTTTTTCGTGATGAACTCACGTAACAATTTTGAATTGTCGTCTTGTAACTTTTCAGACATTACATCCATTTGCAGACGGAACGTGGATTCGTAAAGTTTCAAAGTTAGGTTTTTTAAAGCGTCTTGACGGGAAGTCGAGTCGATGATGCCATCATCAGCAGTGGCCTGCGCCTGCTTAGCCGCGTCCGCTGCACTCATGTCTTGCGTAGGACCTGTTTGTGTTTGTTCCTGAGCTCCCGTTGCTTGCGAGGAATTGCGGGACTTAGTACCTTGAGTACAGCCCGCAGTGATCATCAGAAGAGCGCTCGCTAGAATTAGTTTTTTCATAATCGTTTCCTCTCTCTTCGGAAAATTACTTAGCTTCTTCTGCACCAGGCAGGATTGTTAAAAGATACTCAAGTTTGTCTTTTGCTGGCAAAGCGCCGGCTTTGAACATATTGATGTCGTTTACAGTGACATCTTTGTATTTCGCATCCGTCGCTGGAACTGGTGTTGAAGCGCGGCGTACGGCTGTTCTTGCGATACGCAGGTCTTCCAGTTCTTTATCTTTCATGCTCGTCAATAGATCCATTTTAGTGATCGAAGACATTGCATCCAAGGCGATCGCGTTGTTAGCCAATGCCACCGCTTTGAAAGAGCCCACATCGCGGGAGCTGACGGCATTTTCCGAGTTCATCACGGATGTTTTTGCGATGCGGTTCACTCGGAACTGATCCAAGAAAGCTTTGTCTTCTGCATAGTGCGATTGAGAGCTGCCCATGCGTTTTGAAATCACATTCAATAGCTTTTCCTGGAAGCTGACTTTGTGGTTAGGCAGACCCATGCGGCGTTGAGCCGATTCAACCATCGGAACATCAAACCAGTGAGTGTCTTTTCCTTTGTTCACGCTGCCTGGGGCTGAGAACACATCGAACTTCCATTTTGTATTCAGGTAGAGATTTCCAGCTTGGTCGCGGAATTCTACGTTTGTATTGACTTGGTCAAACAACAAGGAAGCCACGGTAGCTGAGATCTCTGGAGCCAAATCTTTGATATCCATGTAGTTATCTTCGTGCTGGCGTACTTCGCTTGTCATACGTACGAACAAAGCTTCAGCCGCTGCCAACTTATCCGGACCGATACCACGGATATCGATCTGATCAGCATAAGACGAAGGGTTCGAACGGAAGCGAACGTCGTTAAAGTTTTTACCACCTTGAGCTACGATCACTAGATTCGGATCAGCCAATTCAAGTTCCCAGCAGCTGTTGGCGCTTGGATCGATTGACTTAAGGGCACCGATGTCTGTAACCAATTTCAGGTTGTCTTTCTTAGCAACTGCACACAGAACCTCTGGTGTTTTCATCACATCCAGGAAGAAGCGGCCGGAAATCAAAGCCGCTTGTTTTAGATCTTTCATGTCTGGATCAAAAGTCCAATCCAAAGAGTCATCGTCAAGGGCGAATTGGTTCTTGATGGAAGAGTAGATCTCCATAAAGTTACGGATGTATTGGAAGTTATCCAAACGACCGCTGTAGTAACCGCCTTCTTGAACTTTCGAGAAGCTTTCGCGGCCGTTACGGAAATTTCTTACCAAGTAACGTTGCTGATAGCTTTCAATCAGGTGATTGACGATTTCAACAAATGTCGTCCCTTTGTCGAAACGTTTGCAATTCGCAGACAGTTCAACACTTTCATCAGAGCAATACTTAAAGTCACGAAGAACCAAGTCTTTCTTTTCTGCTTGGAGTTTCGTCAATGTTTCTGGAACATCAACTGTTGCACCTGTTTCAGTCATGACCTTACGGCTGTAACCGAAGCGCAAAGCTGCGATGTCGTATTTTCCCAAAGTTGGAAGCAGGTTCAATTCGCTGTAACCATAGTCCATCACAGAGCTGTATGGGATTTCGTGTTTCACGCCCATTTTAGCAAGCTCGCCCTCTGTGTAAAAATTCATTCTGTCTTCAGAACCTTGGAAGTTATGACGTAGACCCAAGTTATGACCCAATTCATGAACCAAAGTTGGAACCCAAACTTCAGGCATGATGATCGCGATCACTTGTTCTTTTTCAGAGTCGCTTAAGTCATTCCACAACTTCATGTTCTTACCAAGTTTACCGATCAAAGCTTTCTTGATGTATTCGCTGAATGGGAAAAGTTCAGACGGGTAGTTGCAGTATTTAGATTGTGCTGACAACGTGTCGATCGTCTGTGCTGCGGCGTTTTGCTGGATGCCTTCGTCAGCATCAGCAGCAGCTTTCAGGCTTGTGCGTGCATTGTAGCGTGCAGAAACTTTCGTCATGTTTTTAAGCTGAGCGTGAACCTGCTGGCGAAGAGCCGCAGAGTTTTGCTTCATGTTGGCTTTAGACACCAAAGAACCTGTTTGAATTGTGTCCGTGGAACCTTTTTTTAAAGCAGTATAGGAATTGCCAACTTTGTAACCAACTGTATCTGCGTGTACGTATTTAGCGTAAGTATCGGCCGTCAATTTGGCTTTCATCGCCTCAGAAATGGCTGCTTGGGCTGCTTCGGTAGCGGCACCAGGTTTTGCTTTCGCATAAGATTTTGTCAATTCGATGTCGCCAGAGTTTTGAAGTTCTTTAACAACTTCATCGTAAGTGTAACGAACACCTTGAACGAAGTTACCATAGTACATCGCCACGCGACCGCTGATGATTTCCCCCGTGCGAGGATTTGCCACAGTTGGACCGTATCCCAATGGACCACCGGAAACAGGGTCCTCAACCATCACGATCATACTATTGCGTGTGTCACCTGGTTGTTTGTGGTCTGGATCTTTAAGAACCAAGCGCATTTCAAGGCCCGCCGCTTTAAGACCGGCGTTTACACGGTCAAAAGCTGTGCGAGTTGCCTCTTTAATAGACTGATATTGAGGTTTATTGAAATTGTCAGACATGTAATAAACGATTTCTTTTCTGTCTGGATTCCAACGATTCATCCACTCTTTTTGATTCGCTTGAGTGCGGCTCAAATCAACGTCGTACTTGCGGTTTTCGCTGGTGAAGAAACCGAAAGTATCTTTATCAGCTTTTGGGTAGTCGATTTTTTTATAGTTCGGGGACGTTACTTTGCTCAATTTATTGAACGAGTAGTGATAGATGATTTGGCTTTGCAATTCATCAACGCTGCTGATGGAGTACATTTGTGTACCCAGGCAAGCCGGCGTCCCACGGAATACTTTTTCAATTTGAATGTTCAAAGAGCCATCTTTGAGTTCATAGTTCAAAAAGCGAGAGGATGTCTCGTTAAAACAAGAGAAGCCGTAAAGTTGTTGCATTTCCACTGGTAACACCGACATGCCTGTCGTTTTCATGCCGTTAAAGTCTGGGATGAAATTGGCCTTTTTAGTCCAGTTGATTTCGCTGTTTTCTTCTTCTTTGTTTGTACATTTGCCGTAGCGGTCTTCGGCACAACGGTATTGAACATGTTTGATTGGGATTTCCAACAAAACGCGGTTGTTCAATGTGTTGTCTTTAGTGATGCGGGCGTCGTCGCCAGCTTCAACAACTTGCAAAGTGTTTTCAGTAAAGCGGAATTTTACGATTTTCTCAGTTCCTTGCCAGAAAGGCAGAGCAGAAGAGACCCCCGCGTCGTCGTTGTTTGATAAGTCCGAAGACGCCACGAAAAGGTATTCGTCATCTGGTGACAGAGTTGATTTCGTTTCAACGTTTTCTTTAAAGACCTCCTTGTACGGAACTTCTTTCGTACAAGAAATCATGACTGTTGAAATGGCCAGCAGCAAAGCACCTGTTAGGGGAATTTTGCGTTTAATGTTGCTGTTCATACTCTCTCCTCTTCAAAAATCTCAAAAAACAAAAACTTAAAATTAAATGCTATAGCTCAAACCCGCTTTAACGATCGAACTCGTGTCGTTAAAGAATTCGATGTTTGAATCAATTCCGTTTGCTTTAAGGGCATTTCCTTCGTTTGAAGTCCCGATATAACCAGAAAACGCTGGAGTAAATTGCCAAGCCAGGTCAGCGCCGACGCTGAATTTTTGGCGGGTGTCTTCAAGGTAAGTCCAGCCTGTCGTGTAAACGAAAAGAGTTTGCAAAGACAGTTTGGAGAACAATGGAAGGTTGTAAGTCAGCACGCCTTGAAGGTTGTTGCGGATATTGAAACCACCATCTGCCGTCACATTGTATTCATGGAAATTGCGAGTTGCCTGCAAAGCTGTTGTTGCAGAGCTGCTCCAAAATAGGTTGTTGAAAGCTAGCTTAGTTCCGATACGAACAGCACCCTGATAAGATGTTTCATCTTGCAATTGACGGTTTGTTGGAAGAACACCAGCAAGTGTATTAATCCATGCCGTATCTGTAGTTAGCGGAGTTTTAAAGCTTAACGAAGCGATTGTATTATCAAAATATGTGTTTTGAGCACCAGAGTTCTCTTTAACCAGAGTTCCAGTAAGGCGCATAGAAGTGATCTTATTGAAACGGTATCCAGCGGAAACTTCCAAGGAAGTTGCAGAATCGCGTTCGTAAGCGTCTTCTTTCATTAGATTACTATATGTTTCTAAGCCTAAGTCTACGGACCAGGATTTTTCTTCTGGAGTCGTCACGGGGCGCTTCACCTTGATTGTGTTAGAAGTCGCAGGAGACTGAGCGGCAAACGTTGGAGCAGCAAAAGAAAGCGCTGCCAGGATTGTTAACCCTGGGATCGCGTTTCTCATATATTTAAAGACTTTAAAGTTGCTCACAATAGTCTCCACCACGGGTTTCAGAAGTTAGAACCCATCTCTAAGTTCTATATGAGCAAGGGGTGGGCCATTAAAAATGAGTCAAGGTGCCGTTTAATTGGATTACAGGGGTGGGCGTAGCTTTCGTGACATTCCACGCAACGAGCTGTTGATAATCTGGTCAGGTCACTTCCAGTGTCTCAAAAAGAGACAAGCACCGTGATGCAGTACCTTCGGACCTATTGCAGAGTGCCGCAGGTTTTTCAGTTGGGACTGTTTTCTCTCTGGGATATGCTTTTTTCTCATAGGGGGATTTCATGATCGTTCAACCTCAGATTCTGACCAAAGCTCTGGATGCCGCACTTTCCACAGGAGCGGATTTCGCGGATATCTTTGTCGAAGACACTTACTCTTCCAACCTTTCTATTTTGAGTTCCAAAGCAGACCAAGCCATTGTGGGCCAGCTTTACGGTGCTGGGATTCGTTTGTTCTTTGGTCATGAAATTGTGTATGTGACCACGAATGATCTGACTGAGCAGGGCTTGGTTAAAGCGGCACTGAATGCAGCGAAAAGCCGTGGCACTGGCGAAGGTAAGAAATCAATGCCGTTGATGCAGGTGCCATTTGATACGGTTCATACCTATGGTGAAAAGCCTTGGGAGATGAACCGCGAACGTAAATTCAAATGGTTGAATTCCGTTGATCAGCACGCGCGCAATCGTAATTCCGCTGTCACTCAGGTGGAAGCCGCTTTGAATGAAAAGTTTCAAAAAGTCCAAATCGCAAATTCTCGCGGTTTGATGGCTTATGATGAACGCGCCTATAGCCGTTTGAATATGGAAGTTTTCGTTGAGCACATGGGTGTCAAGGAAAGTTCCAGTGAACGTTATGGGCACATGGGAACTTCTGAATTGTATGATGGTTTAAATATGCAAAACTTTGCCCATGAAAACGTAGATCGCGCCATGGGACTTACGACAGCTAAATTTGCACCAGCGGGCGAGATGCCGGTTTTGATTGATAACTCATTCGGGGGAGTCCTCTTCCACGAAGCTTGTGGGCACGGTCTTGAAACCACGGCTGTTGCTAAAGAATCCTCTGTGTTTTGCGGTAAGATGGGCCAGAAGATTGCCAATGAGTGTGTCACCGCTATCGATGATGGAACGATCAAAAATGGTTGGGGTTCACTGAATATCGATGACGAAGGCAACAAAACGAAACGCACAACTTTGATTGAAAACGGTGTTTTGAAATCTTACATCGTCGATGAGATGGGTTCACGCCAAACAGGTTATGACGTGACAGGCAGTGGTCGTCGCCAGTCTTACAAGTACGCGCCGGCTTCTCGTATGAGAAACACATTTATTGATGCGGGTAAGGATTCTTTTGAAGAAATGATCCGCGACGTGGATTATGGTCTTTACGCGAAAAACATGGGCGGAGGCTCGGTCAATCCAGGAACGGGCGATTACAATTTCCAAGTTCGTGAAGCCTATATCATCAGAAAAGGTCGCATCGAAGAAATGGTAAAAGGGGCCTGCCTGATCGGGCGTGGTATCGATACTTTGGGTAAAATCACAAAAGTTTCTAATGAATTGAAATTGGCGACGGGTATGTGCGGCTCTGTGAGTGGCTCGATCCCGGCAGCTGTGGGTCAACCGCAGATCTTGGTTTCAAGTCTTATGGTTGGTGGGAGAGCAGGCTAATGGACACTATTAAACAAAGCTTCCAAACAATTGCGGCGCAAGCAAAACAAGACGGCGTCAAAGTTGAAATGCTGATTTCCGGTGGCGAAAGTCTTGATTTGGGTTTTCAAAAAAAGAAATTGAACACTTTTGAATCCACACAAACTCAGACGGCGGGTCTTCGTGTTTTGCTGGGTGCCAGCCAAGGGTATGCCTACACGGAAAATCTATCGGCAGACGCCCTGATGCGCACTTATAAAGAAGCGTTGAACAATGCCAAGACCGTGCAAAGCGATGATCAGTTTGAAATTCCTATGATGAAGCCTGCGGCTTATCACGCCCTGAATCTTTTCAATCCCGAAGAAATTGAGATGGAAAAGAAAATGGAAGTGGCGAAAGCTCTGGAAGAAAAGTGTCTGACTTTGGATTCTCGTGTGCAGGCCGTTCCCTATTCAGGATTTTCTCAAGGTTTAAGCTTTATGCGTATTCTGAATAGCGAAGGCGTGGATCAAGAATTCAAACAGAACTATTACGTTGGCAGAACCGCACCCTTGGCGAAAGAGGGCGAGACGTCTAAAATGGGTGGTGATGGATTCTTTGTTCGTTCATTTGATAAAATCAACACGGATGAAGTGGCACGCACGAGTGTGAACAATGCGGTTAAGTATTTAGGTGCTACCAAGCTTAAAACAGGAAATTATCCGGTCGTCTTGGATCGCAAGGTTTTCCCAACCGTGCTGGCGATGTTGCTGTCATATCTCTCGGCGAAAGAAGTTCATGAGAACAAATCCTTATTGAAAGGCCGTATTGGTCAAAAAGTGGCTGGCGAAAAATTCAATCTGGTGGATGATCCGTTTGAAATGAATGGAACTGCGGTAAGACCTTTTGACTCCGAAGGGGCTCCTTCGCAGAAAACAGTTCTTTTTGAAAACGGTGTATTAAAAAACTATCTGACCAATCTGGAATACTCAAAACGCATGAATTTGCCTCACACGGCGAATGCATCTCGTGGACCGAGTTCACCCATGGATATTGGGCCTACGAATCTGGTGGTTGCGAAAGGCACTAAGACTCAAGAGCAGTTGCTTTCATTGAATCCGGGTCAGACTGTTCACATCACGAAATTCACCGGTGGCTTGCACGCGGGCTTTAAGGATTCAACTGGGGATCTGTCGATGCCAGCGGAAGGGTTCTTGTATGAGAACGGCAAGTGCATGGGGCCCATCGATCAATTCGTGGTTTCTGGAAATGTGCTTGATGTTCTGCGTGATATCGTAGAGCTGGGCGATGCTTATGATCGCCCAGGTCGCAGTTTGATCGCTCCAGATGTATTGATTAAATCCATGAGCTTTGCTGGCGGCTAGCGCCAGCAACCGTTTACGAGGCAAAGCGATTCTTGATGCGGGAGAAGAGGCCTTTCTTGACCCAGATCTCGGGATTGCTTTGCAGGCGATCGTAATTGTCATCAATGTATCGCAGCTGATTGTACAGTAGATCCACAGCCTCCTTGGCGGTGTTGTAGCTGTCCGCTGAAATGAAGTTGCGATACTTCGGACTTTCCACCCACAACTCACCCTTAGAGTTCAGTGTGATATGGACATCGGCGAAACCGTACACACGGTTGGGTCCCTGCTTCGAAACTTCCCCTTCGAATTTGAGATGATTAAAAAGCCAGTTTTGTTTGGCTTGTTCTTCCAATTTGTTAGCGATGTACTGACGTGCCTGTGCGCTGACCATGGAAAACTCCTTTCTCCAATAGAAGTCCTATCGGTTCAAGAATTCCGGAGCTTTAGACCAAAGGCTAGGACTCGATGGATGTTCAGATTTCAATCACCGTCCGGCCCGCCGAAGCTTTGGCGAAGGAGGGTTAGTTAGGCGCAATAATCATTTGTATTTCAGAATGGCACTGGCAATTTCTGTGAAACCCAAACCACCACGTTTCTGAGCCACATATGTGGGATGAAATTTGATTTGATCAACAAAGTTTTGAATGTTTGCCACGGCAAAACTATTTGGAAAATATTGAAACATGGGTTCGTCATTAGGGGAGTCGCCGCTAAAGCCGCAGAATTTTTTGGAATCTTCGGCCGAGACACCGAACTCTTGCTGCAGAAATTTAAGAGACATGGAAAGCTTGTCGTAAGAACCAAACCACCCGTTGACGTGGATGGAACTGACTTTGGCTTGTGCGCCGTGGGCCTTAAAAATATCCACGATTTTTTGCACTTCGCTTTTTGGCAGTGCCGGAACGTCTTCACAAAAATCAATGGCCAGATCCATCATGCGACAGAATTGATCGCTGGCCAAATCGCTGCCTGGTACTTTTTGAAGGATTTCTTTTTCAAGCAAATTCAGTTTTGCGCGGTTGCTTTTCTGTGTTTCCTCGTCAAAGAAAAAATGGCGGTGCATTTTTTTGCCATGATAACGGAAATAAAAACCGCCGTTTTCACCGATGATGCCACTGACAGGCCACACGCGGGCGATCATTTCACACCAGCCGGCAGGGCGACCTGTGACAGGGATGACTTTTATTCCAGCATCGTGCAATGCCCACATCGCTTCATAGGCTTCTGCTCCTAAAAGACCCTCATCTGTCAGAGTGTCGTCGATATCCGTGAGCAAATATTTGAGGGATGAGGTGAATGCTGAAATTGGTTTCATCCTCACAAGGTATCTGCTTTTGGTACTGGTTGTCAAAATTCAGACTTGCCTAATGAGGGTTCAGCATTCATGTTTTGTCTATATATTATATCCCGGTTACAAGCCGGATGAAGGGCTGGGTACATGGCCAAAAAAACTGACGCGGCATCCGACGGAATCAAACTCGTCATCGTGGAGTCACCGACAAAGGCAAAAACTATTCGTAAGTTTCTGGGAAGAGACTACGTTGTTGAGTCATGCATGGGACACATCCGCGATTTGCCTCAATCCGCAAAAGACATTCCTGAAAAAGTAAAAAAAGAAAAGTGGGCGCAGCTTGGGGTCAACGTTGATAAAAACTTTGAACCTCTTTATTGCATCCCTAAGGACAAAACGAAAGTCGTTAAAAACCTTAAAGACAAACTCGACGAAGCCTCAGAGCTCTATCTCGCGACCGATGAAGACCGCGAGGGGGAGTCTATCAGCTGGCATTTGCTTGAAGTTCTAAAACCAAAAGTTCCGACAAAACGAATGGTGTTCCACGAGATCACTAAAGATGCGATTCAAAAAGCGTTGAAAGACACGCGTGAGATTGACTTCAACCTGGTCCGTGCCCAAGAGGCGCGCCGTGTGCTCGACCGACTGGTGGGTTACACGATCTCTCCACTTCTTTGGAAGAAAGTGGCTTACGGTTTGTCAGCGGGTCGCGTGCAGTCTGTGGCGGTGCGTTTGATCGTTGAACGTGAGCAAGAACGCATCCGCTTTAAAAAGTCTGCTTACTGGGGTGTGTTGGCGGAGCTGTCGAAAGATGGCGTGAACTTCGAATCTCGTTTGCAGCAATTCAAACAGCAACGTGTGGCGACGGGTAAAGACTTTGATGGTCTGACGGGTCAGCTGACGGCTGGTAAAGATGTTTTGGTTCTGGGCGAGAAAGAAGCTTCAAAACTTTCAGCTGATTTGAAATCAGGTCCATGGACAGTTTCTGATGTTGAGGAAAAACCAACGTTTAGAAAACCGGCAGCGCCGTTCATCACTTCAAGTTTGCAACAGGAATCGAATCGTAAGTTGGGCTTGTCTGCTCGTGAAACGATGCAGGTTGCGCAAAAGCTGTACGAGCAAGGTTTCATCACCTATATGCGTACGGACTCGACGTTCTTGTCTAATGAGGCGATCAGTGCGTCCCGCGATTGTATCACTTCAAAATATGGCAAAGAGTACTTAACGCCTCAGCCGCGCACTTACGCTGCTAAAAAAGTAAAAGGTGCCCAAGAGGCCCATGAAGCGATTCGTCCCGCGGGCACACAGTTCCAAGATCCAGACGAAACGGGTCTGACAGGTCATCAGTTCAAACTTTACGATTTGATTTGGAAACGTACGATTGCATCGCAAATGGTTGATGCTCGTCAAAAACAAGTCAGCGCAAAAATCACTGTAGGTGATGCGATCTTTGGTGCTTCTGGTATGACGATCGAATTCCCAGGTTTCTTGCGTGCGTATGTTGAAGGCTCTGACGATCCAGAAGCAGATTTGGCAGAACGCGAAGTGCGTTTGCCGGCACTTAAAGTCAAAGACTCTGTGAAGTGCACTAAACTTGACCCAACTTCTCATGAAACAAAACCTCCAGCTCGTTATACCGAGGCAAGCCTTGTACAAACGATGGAGAAAGAAGGCATCGGTCGTCCGTCAACGTATGCATCTGTTATCGGTACTATCATCGATCGCGGATATGTTCGTAAGGGTGGCACGGCATTGATTCCGACATTCACGGCGATGATCGTATCGAAACTGTTGAGCAGCTATCTGACTCAGTATGTGGACTTGGGCTTTACTTCTGAAATGGAACAAAGCCTGGATAATATTGCAGACGGTGAATTGGATTGGGAAAGCTATCTTGCCTCCGTTTACAAAGGCCCTAAAGGTTTGCGTGCCATGGTTGATAGCCAAGAAGAAAAAATCAATCCCGATGAAGCACGTACAATGTCCTTGGAAGGCATGGATAAATATAAATTCCACGTCGGCCGTTATGGTGCGTACCTGACAACCCAACGTGATGGCGAAGACGTCAGCGCATCGGTTCCAGATAATGAATCACCAGCGGATATCACGCCTGAAATCGCAGAAAAATTGATCGATCAAAAAATCAATGGTGCCGATGCTTTGGGTAAAGATCCTAAAACAGGCGAGCCGATTTATGTTTTGAGCGGTCGTTATGGTCCGTATGTTCAATTGGGTGATGTATCACCTGAAAACGACAAACCAAAACGTGCGTCACTTCCACCGAATATGCAGCCGGAGCAGGTTGATTTGCAAACGGCCTTGGATCTGTTGTCCTTGCCGCGCAGCCTGGGTGATCACCCGGGCACAGGAAAAGACATCAAGGCAGGCTTGGGTCGTTTTGGTCCATTCATTGTTCATGATGGCGATTATCGTTCTATCCCTAAGGGTGAAAGCGTTTTGACTATTACCTTCGAACGCGCGATGGAAATGTTGGCTCAGCCTAAGAAAGGTCGCGGTAAAGCGGCGGCACTTCGTGATTTAGGTGCTCATCCAGAGACGGGTGATGCGATTCAAGTTTTCAATGGTCCTTATGGTCCTTACATTAAGAGTGGTAAGGTCAACGCTTCGTTGCCAGAGGGTACGACTGTTGAAACAGTCACATTGGAACAAGCAGTGGGCTTGATCAACGAGAAGGGTCCTGCGAAGGGCTCTAAAGGTAAAGGTAAGGCCAAGTCTGCTCCGAAAGCAGCGAAGGCTCCTAAGGCTGCGACGAAAGCCGCCAAGGAAGCGCCAGCCGCACCTAAGAAATCCTTGAAGAGTGCTGAGTCCGCGAAAGACAAGGCCCAAGCTCTGGGAGTTAAAAAGGTCGTCACTCGAAAAGCTAAAAAGTAATTGATTTAAAGCCGCTGCCAAAACAGCGGCTTTTTTTATGTCTTTTGTATCAAGATGAAACTGGACTTTTAAGCTAGTTGACTACAGCTGTAGTTTCGCTAGACTACGATTGTAGTCAGCGAGGTCTCCATGAAGAAACTGCCCAGCTTAGGTGAGCAAGAAATTGAAATTCTTCGTTACATTTCCACACACGGAGATCTTTCGGTACGTGAGGTGGCCGATCATTTTGAAAAGCAAAAGGGTCTGGCGCGAACGACCATCCTGACAGTGATGGAGCGTCTGCGTACGAAGGGCTTTCTGACTCGCACTAAAGTCGATGGGATTTTTAAATATTCAGAGAAAATCGAAGCGCAAACAGTCATGAAGGGGAAAGTGACAGAGTTCGTCGAGCGTACCCTGGGTGGATCTGTTTCTCCTTTGATTAACTACTTTGCCGGTCAGAAAAAACTTAGTGCCGAGGAAATCGATAAGCTGCGTGCGATCGTCGCAGATTTTGATAAATCCAACAAAGGCAGTAGATCATGAGCACGTTGGATTTTCTGTGGAAACTTTTGGTGGTTTTAAGCTTAAGTTCGATCTTCTTTTTCGGTTCCTTTTCCTTGGGCACTATTGCCTTTAAGGGATTGCGCGGAAAGTTTTTAAGACAGTGGTCGCGAATCACGATAGCGGCGTTTTTGCTGTCGATGGTTTCATTTGCGGTGATCTTAATGTCTTTCGATCAGGGGTTGGAGTTGGGCTGTTTTAGCCAGTTTGTAAAATCCCAGGGTTCGATGGGTGTCACCCGAATTTTAGGACTGCTGTGGGGCGCGGGTTTTGGCGTATGGTTTGGACATGATCTATATCGTCACCGTCAGTTTATAAGTGTTTTAAAAAATGAAATTTTAGAGGATCGTGGTGGTTTCATTCTAACGTCCAATCAGATGGCGCCGTTAAGTTATGGCCTTACCAGGGGCCGGGTTTCTGTTCCGGTGTATGTCGCCCAGAACCCAGAGCATTTAAAGCACGTCCTTGCCCATGAATTCACTCATGTGCAGGGCCGCGATGGATTTTGGAACTTGCTAGAGACCATCTGCCTGCGTTTGTGTTGGTTTAATCCTTTAATGCAGGTCTTTCATCGTCAGTACCAGTTGTATACGGAAATGGCGACGGATGAACTTGCGATTGAAAGATATCAATTAAATCCCAAGGCCTATGCGGAGTGTTTGTTGGTGTTGATGCGGGAACCGTCATTTGTCTTGCCCGGATTTGTTTCGGGTGCCTCTGCAGAGTTTTTGCAAATGCAGGCGCGCTTGAAAAATATTGGAGAAACTGTCAGCGTCCCTCCAGCGAAAAGAAAATGGGCGTTAAGCTTTTCGATGTTGCTTTTGTGGCTTTTGGGAGTGAATCAATCCTGGGCCTCTCTGCAGATTCAAAAGCCTTTGGATCCCTCGGAAATGGTGTGCATGCAAATCCAACACGAGTTGGTTATTGAAAAGTTATTACAAGTTCAACCTGAATCAAATAAGTGCGAATAAAAAAGTAGGGGAGTTGCGGTATGAAAAAAATGATACTTTTGGGGATGATGTCAGTATTGGGAGCCTGTGCTACGAGCGATAAGCAGATTGCTGACTATTTAAAGAAAAATCCCAAAGCGGTTTTTGATGTGATTGAAGACAACCCAGAGCAGTTCATTGAAGTTGTGAATAAAGCGGCTCGCAAAGCCCAACAAAATCAACAGCAAAAACAAATGTCTGAAATGAAAAAGCAACAGGAGCAACAGATTCTAAATCCGTTGAAGCCTGCGTTGTCAGATTCACGTCGCCTGGCCGGAACGGCCAAAGCGAAAATCACGATTGTCGAATACGCTGACTTTCAATGTCCTGCTTGTGCGATGTCTCATCCCGTTATCAAAGAAGTGATGAAAGAAAATGCAGGCAATGTTCAGTTGTACTATAAACACATGCCTTTAAGTTTCCATCCCATGGCAGAACCAGCAGCTTATTACTTTGAAGCGATCTTTAAACAAGACCGTGCGAAAGCTTTGAAGTTCTATGACCTGCTTTTTGAAAACCAAAAAAGTCTTAAGAACGTAGATTTTATCCGTCAGATGGCTAAAAAAGCCGGTGCTGATATGGCGAAAGTGGCGAAAGACATCACTTCCACAGAAGTTCAAATGATCGTCAAAAATGATATGTCTGAATTTGAGAAGATGGGTTTTACTGGAACGCCGGTTATTCTGGTAAATGGGGTTGCTTTGCACGGAGCTCAGCCCAAAGAAGAAATCGACAAGATCATTGCGCTAACGACAGTGGAACCTAAATAAAGCCCATGTTAAAGTCATCTGTAGAGGGAAATATGAAAATACTGGTTATGGTCCTTTTATTGACGGCAGCCGAATTTTCTTGGGCTCAAGTGCAGTCTCAGCAGCAGTGCGTGACGACGATCCGGGCCCGCTCCCTTTCGATTTCCTCGGCGGATGCTGAAAAGCTCTGCTCTGGGGATTATCCTGAAGTGGTGAACTGCGCAGTCACTGCCAAGCAGACCTCTTTGTCGTCGATGGACGATGCGTTGAAAAAGTGCCGTGGCGAGTGGGGAACGACCGGCAAAGATGTAACTCCTAAGGAGCCCGTTAAGCCAGCCGCCGCTACGACCAAAGAACCTGCAAGTGTCCAAGATCCTTCCCCAAAGGACTCTAAAAAAGCCGATGGGGCTTTTGAGGAGATGTAAGCTTGGCCTCCTAACCAAACTCTGACTGGACAGGGCCCTTTGCTCTGTCTAACAAGTAGTCACAGTCCTGGTAAAAAAGAAAATTGTGCAGGGCTCTTTCGTCGCTTCGATTTATTTGGTAAATTTTGAAGCCCGTAAGAGGAATGTGTTCCATGAGTGAAGATCAAAAACGAAAAGGCCAACTCGATTTAGGAATAAATCGTACTCCAGAGAAAGATAGAAACTTTCATCTGGGCGGCCGCAGTTTTTACTTCTTCGACTTTGATGACAACATCGCTTTCTTAACCACGCCATTGATTTTATTCCATAAGGAAACCCGCGCTGAACAGCATATCTCCAGTGGAGATTTTGCCCAGCACAATGCGACCATTGGCAGAAGCGGTGTGTATGGTGAATTTGAAATCGACTTCTGTGATGTGACAGGTACCTTCCGCAATTTCCGTGATCATAGTATTTCTGACGTGGAAAAACTTGCCGGTAAAAGCCAGGTCTTTGTTCAAGACGTTGCCGCGGCTTTGGGTTTCCCTGACTTTCAATGGAAGGGTCCTTCCTGGGAATGTTTTTATCACGCGACGTTCAATCAGCGGCCTCTATCTGTGATAACGGCTCGCGGCCATCACCCTGATACTCTAAAAGAGGGGATTAAGGTTTTCGTCAAAAACAAAGTTTTGCCTCTGGAGCCGAATTACTTAAGCTTGTATCCGGTCAGTCATAAACCGACTCGTACTTTGCTGGGTGACATTAACTTCACTGAGGGCACGGCTGAGCTAAAACAGCGTGCTATCAGAGCCAGTGTTGAAAAAGCCATCGAGATTTATGGGTATAACGCTCATCACCGATTTGGGATGTCTGATGATGATCCTAAGAACATCGAACTCATCGTCGAGGAGATGACTCGACTTAAGGCGAGGTTCCCGGAGATGTCGTTCTTTATGATCGAAACTCAGCATGGCAGTTTCATCAAACATGAAGTCAAAGTGGGCGGACTCCAAGGTCAAAAAGTGGAGGATCTCTCCCAACTGTCCTTTTTTGAAGAAGACCGACGTAAGTCTTAAACAATCTTACAGTCCTAAATTTTTGAACTCTCACACAAATTGAATGCTCTGGAAAAAAATCCTGCTAATCTTAAGTGATTAGGACGCTCTCGCCCGAGAGCCAAGGAAGGACCATCATGAGTTCAATCTCAAAGGGATTAAAGGGTTTAGTTGTTGCGGGGTCTCTCGCTATCACGTCAGTTGCCACTGCACAATTAAAAGACGGTTTGGAGTGTCGTTATATCTCCGTCATCGAGCAGGGGTTCCTGGCAAATCACGTGAAATATTCTGATCGCAATGCAGATCTTGCAACCCGCGTGACTGAACAATATTTGAAACGTTTGGATCCTTCCAAAATTTATCTGACTCAAGCCGATGTTGATAGCATCAAAAAAGACATGGCGAATGTTTTTGAAAAAACCAAAAACAGAGATTGTACATTTTTGGACAAAGCCCAAAAGTTGGTTCTTGAAAGAGTTCAAGACCGCGCGAACTTTGCCAAGAAATATTTGGGTAAAGATTTTAAATTCGACGAAAAGACAGAGTTCGCTTTCGATCCGGATAAAAAACCATGGCCTAAAAATTCTGATGAAGCCAATGAGTATTTGAAAAAATACATCCAATTCCAAATCGGCAACTATCTTGCAACGGATATGAAGTTGGAAGAAGCGAAAAAGAATGTCGAGAAAAACTACGAGCGCGCGGTGAAACGTACGCAAGAAACTTCTCAAGATGACCTGTTGTCAGGTTACTTGGATTCTTTCGCAAGAGGTTTGGACCCACACTCTAGCTTTTTCTCTAAAGACGTTCTTGAGGATTTCGAAATCCAAATGCGTCTTTCTTTGGAAGGTATCGGGGCGACTCTTTCTTCCCAAGACGGTTTCACTGTAGTTGAAGCCCTGGTTCCAGGTGGTGCTGCTGCAAAATCTGGCTTGATCGAACCGCAGGATAAAATTATCGCTGTTGGTCAGGAAAAAGGCCAAATGGAAAACGTCATCGATCAAGATTTGAAAGATGTTGTTAAGAAAATCCGCGGTGACAAAGGCACTAAAGTTCGTTTGACGATCTTGCGTAAAGCAGGTGAAGGCAAAAAACGTTTCGATGTTACTTTGACTCGTGAAAAAGTAAATCTTGAAGACGAAGCAGCTTCTTTGACTTTCATCGAAAAAGAAGTTGAAGGTAAAAAGAAAAAAATCGGTATCCTGAATTTCCCAAGCTTCTATGCGGATTCTCGTCGCGGTGGCAGATCTTCTGCAGCTGACATGAAGAAATTGATCAAAGAAGCAGTTGAAAAGAAAGCTGACGGCTTGGTGCTGGATCTTTCTAATAACGGTGGTGGTTCGCTTGAAGACGCCGTTAAAATTGCCGGTTTGTTCTTCCAAACAGGTAACGTGGTGAAACAATCTTCTAAAAATGAAGGCCGTGCCGAAGCCGCTCTTCGTGATACAGATGCGACAGTTGACTGGGCGGGACCATTGGTTGTTCTGACAAGCCGTATCTCTGCATCCGCTTCTGAGATCGTTTCTGGTACTTTGCAGGATTATAAACGTGCCGTGATCGTTGGTGGTGACCACACTTACGGTAAAGGTTCTGTTCAATCTGTATTGCCGATCCCGAACAACTTGGGCGCAATCAAAGTAACAGTCGGTATGTTCTTTGTTCCATCTGGTAAATCGACTCAGCACCGCGGTGTTGATGCCGATGTGGTTCTTCCAGGTCCTTTCTCGACTGATGATATCGGTGAGAAATACATGGATTACTCTTTGCCACCGAAAACAATTGAATCCTTCATCTCTCCAGATGCTTACGTTAAGGAAGGCCCTGGCACATGGAAAGAAGTTAAAACAGACTGGTTGAAAACTTTGTCTGAAAGATCTTCTGAGCGTGTGGCGAAATCTGACGATTTCAAAAAGATCGTGGATGAGTTGAACAAAGCTAAAGCCCGCGGAAAAGTGATCCGTGTGAGCGAAGTGCTAAAAGATAAAAACGAAAAAGAGAAAAAAGAGAAAGCCAAAAAAGTAGCAAGCAAAGCGAAAAAGAACGAAGAGTACTTGAAGCGCGCAGATATCCAAGAGGCGACGAATGTACTTCTAGATCTGATTCAGCTTGAAGACGGCAAAGCCTTACCGGCGACGCCGAAACAAGCAGCTAAATAAGTTTGTTGCTAGATTTGACATGTTAGTTGTTGTTGAAAGCCCGGGAAACCGGGCTTTTTTTATTTGCAGAATTTCGGCAAAAGCACCGTGTGCGCTTGGATAATGTCGTTGATGGACATTTGATTGAGTTCTCGTAAGTTCTTATTCCATCGCAGGCGATTGTCTTCAAGGCTTGCGAACAGTCGGAAATAACAGTCTTGCTCGATCGTTATTTGGTGAATCATATCTTCTTGTACTATTTTTTTTGCTTGTTTGTATTGTTCGCCGCACTTCTCGATCTCGCGATCAGTAACGCTCGAGTCACCGTTCTGAAGTCGTTTCAGCAACGAAGATATTTCATATCGAGCGGCGCCCATGCGCAGGGCATTTCGAATCCACGGAACGTTTTTGGGCTTTAAAGTTTTGGCTTTCGCGGATGCAACCAATGCGGGGTCCCCAGGTAGAGTGACCTTCATATAATATCGAGTGACGGCCTCGATCTCGGATGTGTTAAGGCCAACATCAAGGGCCTGTCCATTCAGATTTCTGAGGCATTCATGTATACCCAGAGCCTTTAAATTGCGCGCATCCATAAGATCCAGTAAGCGGGCGGAAAGAATAATGGTATTTCCAAAGAAATAGGCCGCGGGCTCCTGAATATGACGGGGAAGTCTTGGGGAGTAAAAATTATTTTCATTGGCTTTAGCGCCAAGTTTGATTCTTGGATCAAAGAAGAATGTCGTCGTGGTTAGGGACCAGCAGCGGTTATAAGCAAGTGAAGCGAATAGCGGAAATTCCGAGTAGCTTTCTTCCAAGGCCGCTAGCGAGTTGCTAAAGACCTCGCTGAAAAGTCCAATATGTCCCAAAGAACGCAAAGGGCCTTGATCACGATAAACGGAGTCATTGATGTATTCATTGTACTCTGCAGGAGACATTCTCTTGATGCGATCTAAAAATCTTTCGTTTGGATTGATCAGATCCACGAGCTTTACCATGCCATCGGACACAACAACCATGCCGCCGCCTCCGCCAGAGTCGCCGCCTTGAGCCAAAGCTGCCGATGGTTTTATGCCCTCTTTGCGAACCATATCTTCATAGTCTTTTTCCGTAGGTTCTGTACTGGGCACAATTGATTGTGAATTTTTACCGTTGCTGGAGTAGATGACCTTGGGAGGATTTTTAGCTGGAGTTACCAGGCTTGCAGCCCATGCATTAAAGGTGATAAGTGAAAGCACTAGAATCGCGGTCGGAGATTTTAAATTTTGCATAGGTACTCCTGAGAGATAATATGAGCAAATCTAATGCCGCCTGGGTTCAAAACTGGAGTCAGTGGCTGTCTCAACTTGAAACAGTGACAGATACCGGCAATCGAAATTCAAAATGTTGCCGGTATCAGTATTTTTCAGCTATTGGCAGTTGATGGATGTCACAAATTTTCCATCTTCAATAATCATCTGGGCTTTATTTTTACCGCTTGTCGAAATGACTGTGGCACCGACGTAGGCTTTTAGAACAACATATTTCACATCTTGAAATGGAGCGTATTCAAATCTGACTTTAGTTCCCTGAACTTCGAAAATATTAACCGGGATTTTTGGATTGTTTTTATTGTCAGCACTAGTGAACTCAACGAATTTATCCTGAATCACTTTACCGGTAGCTAGATCTTGCTCGTGCAACATGCAGCTGGCCACTGGGGCAGCATCTTGAGCGAAAGCAGCAGTGCCGATCAATAACAGAGTAGCCGTCAACAATACATTTTTCATATCAACCTCCTTAAGGTCTTATTTGTGTTGGACGGGTTTTAGCGTGAAATAATGCATTGCATCCAGGTGGAGTTTTTGAAAGATGTCGGTGAATGTTTAAGCTACTCGCCAGTTGATATGTAAGTTATTGATAATTAAGGGTAAAATTGGTCCCGGCTGATTAAGTCCAGACCTTCATTTTAAGCAGATTTCTGCCGAAAACAGGGTATGAGTGAAACATCCTTACCCAGTATCTATTCATTTAAAGACTACAAAAAATATCTGCAGAAGTGGATTGAAGCCCATCCCATGAAGGGGCGGGGCATTTTGTCAGCCATGGCGAAAGCGCTGCGCACGCAAACATCATTTTTATCACAGGTGATTTCCGGAGAGTTAAATTTTAGCAGTGAGCAGGCGTTGGACCTTGCCGCCTATTTGAAACTTTCAGAATCAGAAACAGATTATCTTTTATTGATGGTGGCTTATGCTCGCGCTGGCTCAGCGAATCTTCGCGCACGACTGAAGAAGCAAGTTGAGACCGCGAAAGAACTGGGAATGAAAGAGCGAGTAAAATCCGACATCACCCATGTCCTGTCGGAACAAGATCAACAGATCTATTACAGTGCCTGGTATTACTCTGTGATTCACATCGCGGCGACGTTGCCCTCGCTGAGAAATGCCAAGACGATCGCGCTTAGGCTGGGGCTTTCTATTTCTTTGGTGGAAAATGTTTTGGAGTTTTTATTGGCGAAAGATCTGGTTCGTAAGGACAAAGACGGCCAGATCACTTTCGGTAACAGCCGTCTGCATTTAGAATGGAATTCGCCGATGCAAGTTCGTAATCATTCTAATTATCGCATGCTGACTATGAACAGTGTTGATAATGGAATTAAGCTAGAAGATCTCCATTATTCCTCGGTGGTATCGTTGGCGAATGAGGACTATCAAAATATTCGCGATACCATCAGCCATATGATTCGTGATGCCCGTTTAAAAATTCGCGAATCCGAGCCCGCAGAAGAACTAGTTTGCTTTGCTGTGGATTTCTTTAGAATCGGAAAATTAGATTAGCTAAAGAAAGTGTCTTACTTTGAGACACTTTTCGGTATGGCCTTTGCTTTTGCAGTTCACTGGATTGGAACTATAGATCGAAAGGCTTATAGAAATGAATTGGCTTGGGATCTCTGCAAAAGCTTTTGGCAGGGTCGTGACAGTTGTTGTCACGGGGTGCTTCCTATTTGCCGGGGCTGTGGCTCATGCTGGCCCGTCTGAGGCTTTGGCGGGACTTGAGAGGTTTGTTGGGCGTATTAATACTTATTCTAAGGTTATGAGACTTGAGAGGGTTTCTTCGCTTTCGGGTGGGAAACACTCTGAAGTGGTAATGGCTATGGAGAATTCTCGGCCTACTTATGTGCTTCGTTATGATGACGTGGCGCTGACTCAGCCTGAATATTTGGTTCGCTCGATGGCTTTTATTCAGACGGTTTATATGAACCTTTCTGCTAGTTATGGGCGCATGGAGCTTTTCTATAATGCCGAACATGGCAGTCGTGCAGCCCAGGCGGATAAGCAGTATCAGGAAGTTCGATTTTCTTATTCTGTAAATTCTGTGAAATATGCAAAGTCATTCCTTGCCGACGCGACGGATAACCTTGATGCCAAGGTTGATGCGGTTATGGGGAATTATGAAGCGGAGAAAGAGTATACTAAAAAACTTGTCGATCAGGCCTTTAAAGAAGTGCGCGCTAAAGATCGCAAACTTTTAAAGGATCGGTCCGAGTCGAGAATCCTGGATACCTTGGAAGCGCAGGAATTGAAACTGAATGATCTGGTTCTTAAGAATGATCGTGCGGGAGTTGCAAACATGCTTGAGGCCTATTTGCCTTGGAGTGTGATGGAGCCCTTTGAAGCGAATGTTTGGAAGTCCTGGCTTCAGGCGATTCGTTCACCAGATCTGACGAATGCTGTGGTCGCAGTTCGCGGCGTTGATTACGAGACAGACAAGGTTCAACGAATGACTTTGCCCGATGGTTCAGAGCGATTGGGATTCTTTTCTACCGTCTTAACCAAGAATCAAGGCAGCTATACTCGTCGTCTTCGTTCTTTGACGACGAATCGTCAACAAGCTGACGCTGATGATGCGGCTCCGACGAAATTGCTTACGAATCAGTATTGGAATCACTCGGGAGACCCTCGGGCATCGAGCTTTATTTCATTCAGTCTGGATCCTCAGGTGGTCGCGGGATTCGTGGGTGCACCTAAGTTTCGTAAAAATAAAATTGAAGCGGGTGGTGGAATTCTTGCCGTTCGTATCGACAGTCGTCGCTTATTCCCGAATATGAGTTCTGGGTTGGCGGGAGAGGTCGAGTATCTGGCTCCTTTGATTATTTTCCCGGATGAAGTGGTCTCGTATAAAGAGGTCGTCAGCTATCAAGACAGTGCGGCAGTGATTGAAGCCGTAGTGGAAGAAGTGAAAGCGAAAACTGGAATCACCTTGACAGAACAAAGCGGCAGCATGGCAGAGGAGCGCTTCCAAAAAGCTGGTGGCGAGGCTTTTAAACGCCAACTGGAACCTAAAAGTAATATTCTTATGTGTTCGAAAGTTTTTAACTAAGGAATATCTATATGAAGAATGCGAACAAAGCAGTTAAGATTTTAGGAAGTACACTGATTCTATTGACGTCCTTATCAGCATGGGCTGAGGGGCCGCAGTGCAGTCAGATCTTTTCTTCGCAAGTTCGCTTTACCATCAAAGAAGACGGAGTAACCGCCAAAGAAGTCGATGTCTTCCGTAAAGTGGTCGATGATTTGAATTCACATTTGGGTGGCTTGGTTACACCACAAAATGCAGAAATTCTAGTTTATAAGAAGCACTCAAGTCCTGCGGCGAATCCCTTTCAGAAGACGGTGGTGGCGGGAGTTCACTACAAGCGCACACATAACAATAAGGAGTATTTGAAGACTCCGAATTTTTCTATTCCTATTCTTGCCCACGAATATGGCCATTTAATTTTCATGGAAAATTATGGGCGGGTGGAGCCTCGTTGGACGGAAGCTATTGAGAGTTATCAAGAGGTTAAAGTCCTGCGTGCGAAACGTGCTAGCTTGCAAAATGAGAATAACGAGCTTTCAGATAAAGCCAACTCGTTCAAAATTAAGAATGAACCAGTGCCAGCCGAAATCACAGATCGCATGGCTGCGGTCGCTCGCGAAATTCAGGAGTTGCAGCAAAAAGACCAGGAACTAATGACCAAGTTCTATGAGGTTTGGGATAATAATACCGCTTATAATGAATTCTTCGCAGATGTCGTTGCTGTTATGTACACAGGGAAATCTGATTCCGTGTCCAAGGCGGTGGCATTCGCCACCGATCTGCAAAATACACGAAATAAAAAATTCATGAAGCAATCTGCGGAGCAACGTGATTTTGAAAATCATCGCGACCACGATGTGGATATGGAAGGTCACAACTTCTTTTCAATCTCTCGTGACGACATCTGGGATTCTTACTTGGCAAGCCCAACATATCGTAAAGAAAAAGCCACGGTCATGATGGAAGCAGTCTTTGCAGCCGTTGCCAAAGAAAATTCCTATAAGATTGATCACCCGGAAATTAAATTCGAAGACAACTGGAAGATGTACAACAAGCGCCTGAGCGATGCGATTGATGCAGAGATGTCAGCGCGCGGAATTCAAAAATTGAAATAGTCCAAGCGCACTTTTGCATTTAAAAATGACGGATTTTATAATAGCAAAGTGCGCCGATAGCTGTACTGGCCGCGATCCAAAGATAACCTTTCCAGGTTCCCTTAAGGTCTGCATCGCTCAATTCCATTTGAGAAAAGACCGCGATCACCAAATAGTACCAAGCAAACAATCCCCAGGAAAAAGATGGGTAATTTACAAAGCGGGGGTTGTGGGCAAATATTTTTCCTCCGGGAATCCAGTAATAGAAAACAGCGACACAGATCAGTGGGCCAATGATCAAAGGGGCGATTCCGATGAACAGCTCACCCATCTTAATCCAAATTTTAAAAGGCCAGATGACTGAACGTGGCCTGCTGACCACATGTCCGTGAGAACCATCTTTGGCTTTCCAATCAAATAGTTTAATGTCTTCGATCTGGTGAAGAAAAAGAAAAGCAGCAACAGCATGACTGATTTCGTGAATCATGATTCCCGGAGAGAATATCAGCATGAAGGCATTCGGTCCCAGCCACTGTGAAATTTTCGTACGCAGAATAATAGAAATGTGATGAAGAACGAATCCCAGGGCTAAGAATGCGGCTGAATACTTAAGCAAAGTCCAAAGGGTATTTAGCCCAAAAACAAGTGATGGATATGTGTTCGTCATGATTCCAATAGAATAGGATTTCTATTGGGTCGAGGCAAGATAGGTCAGAATTATCTGGCGAACCTGGTCCATGATAAAGGCCGCATCATCAGGACCGCCTTGATAGTTCATGGCTCCCATACTCATTTTAACTTCGGTAGGACCCGCAGTGATATTAAAAGAGCCCAGTGAACATGACAGAGTCGACCCGGTGAATTTAGCGGCTTGGGGAGTCTGCACGCAAGATTTAACCATGTTTTCCCAGGATTTCCATTGCGGTGGTTGGGGGTATGCAGAGGCGGCGAGTTTTGGTACCTCCGGCATTTCAGCTTCTTTCGATTCCGTTTGTTCTTTCTGCTCTACGGCCGAGTCGATGCTATTTTGCAGATCCGTGATCTGATTCATCACGCAAGTACCGGAAGGCAACATTGCTTCGTTTAAATTCGCACAATTGATATTAAACGAGCATTTCTTGCTGGCAGTATCAAAAGCTCCTCCCAATTGCAGGCACAATGTTTGTCCCGCAGAATCGGAAGTGTCGCACGAAACTATTTTTTGATTTTTATCGATTAAAAAATGTAACGGTATATCTGTGAAAGTTTGATTCGAACCCATGGTTGTTTTTAGCTTTTGATAGCGAATGCGAATTTTTGCATCCAATGCCAACGGTGCCGTGGCAGAATTTTTATTTGCAGTATAGGCTGCCCAGTCCGCGGGTGCGGTCTCAATAGCAATTGTTGTAATCTTTAAGTCACGTGTTCCCAGCACCTGATCTGCCTCGAGCAAATGTTCGTCTGCTTGTCCCTTAATACTGCTCAAGTTGAGACGACCGTTCTGATCCAAGACGGCATCAGTAAAATTCTTGTTACAAGAATTCCCATTTTGAAGTGCTGACTTTACCATGCCTTCGATCTTCATCTGACTGACTTTTGTAAGTGCGAGCGTGTTGAGATTGAAGGAGTCGTTCAATGACGTCATCAGCGATAATCCAAAGACCAACATGATAGTGGACAGCACCAGAACGCTGACCAGAATCGAACCATTCTCCGAGTTCACTGGAAACGTGTGTTTTGAAACAGTTTTCATGAGCGGCCCTCACTGCTATTCTTTTCGGAAAGTGAACAATATTTCTAAATCAAACTTTGGTTGTTTCAGAAAAGAGAAATATGCACATGGGAAACATCAGTGGAAAATCTGGTTATACATTAATAGAAGTATTAGTGAGTTTAGCTCTGGTGGCGATTCTTGTCGGCGCCCTGGGGGCGATCTTTCAGACATCCTTTAAAGGCGCAAATTTAGTAGAGATGCGCAACTCCGCTGCAAATTTGAATTTGTCCTGGCAGCAAAGTCTAACGAATCCTGAAATCTGCGAAAAGAATTTTAAGAACATGAGTTTTAGTGAAACCGGCAATACCTCTGCTGAAAAGTTCGTGGATATGGGTAACAAGCCATTGCTGGCGCCGGGAATTAAATCGCCAGTGAATGATTTGTTGGTGCAAACGGTGCAAGCCAAAGTTCGTGAAGAAGATTGGAAACATTTCAAAGATGCGCAATCGGGCCTGGGTACCAATAATTATATTGCGAATATCGATATTCAAATTGAATTGGAAAGACAAAAAGAACAGATCTCTTCTAGATCAAACTCCTTGGCGGTTTCGGTTCCGGTCTATTTAAATGCCGCGGGTGTCGTGGTGGGGTGTCTGTCGTCTCAGGCGGATATGGTGGCTAATGCCCAGCAAGTCGCTTGTGAACAATTGGGCGGCGTTTTTGATATCGCAACATCACAATGTAATTTTAAGCAAGACTGCGCCAGTATTCCTGCAAACTCGGCGGTATCGAAAGAGTGCTTTGATAAATTAACGGCGGGACTTTCTGATCAGCTGAAAGATTTAAACAGTACTCCAACGGCGGCCGTCGTGAAAGGCCTGCAAGGCACAATCAAAGACTGCCTTGCAAATTCACAAGGCGCCGTGGTGGCCACAGACAAAACCACATGTCAGCTGGGTAGTACTAATTTTTCTGCAACACCAACGGAATTTTCTTACACTCAAGGGGCAACCAATTACACTTTGTCAGATCCCGTTTTGGCGAAATACCTGTTTGAACTGGTCATAAAATATCAAACCGATGGTTTAATGAAAATAACCGTGGGGGCAAAATGAGAATAAAGCAAAACGGTTTCTCGATCATTGAACTGTTGGCAGCTATCGCCCTGGTGGCCTTGGTGACATTAGGTCTGGCAACGGTGCTTAAGATTTCCAAAGATTCAAATGCTCTGGCGGCTAATAAGCTCAGCGAATCTGATCTTATGAATAACACCATGGTCAGTATCTACACCCGAAAGTCCTGTGATGCTTCTTTTAAAGGAAGAACCTTGGACGAGAAGGGGACGCTGTTGGTGGATAATGTTCAAGATGGTAACGGTGCTGACATCATCAGAAACGGCATGAAATTAGAACAAGAAAAACACAGCGTAAAGTCCCTGCGTTTGTACGCGACGGAAGAAAGCTGGAAGGAATTTAACGCTCATAGCTTTGCTTCCCCTGACGAAGTGGTTCCCTTAAATGCCAACCTTGAAATCGTCTTTGACCGGCCTCACAAGGAATTAATTCATGAAACCAAATCGCAAACCATTTCATTTCCGATTTCAGTTAATCAGGCCCGTCTGATCAGTCAGTGCAACGGTGGTGATGGCAATAACTATCAGGATGTACTAAAAAGTGCTTGCCTGGGGTTTGGCGGCGTCTTTGACACTAAAACCGGCCAATGCACAGCCTCTCAGGATTGCTCACAAGTTTCTGCCAACGCACCCGTCAGTCAAAAATGTGTTGCTGAAAAACTTAAATCTCTGAAAAGCCAACTTGCCGGAAAACCTAAATCCAGCTTTATGATCGGTTCGATCAAAGAATGCTTCGCAAGTCCTTATTCCCAGAAAAGTCGAACGGCAACGGGATTCAGTTGTGTTTCAGGTTCCTTTAACGCCAAGGCTGAAAACGGAGTTTTCACTTTTACCTATGGTTCAATGAATTACTCCGTCACTCAGGCCGACCAATATAAGCAAATCGTTGATACGGTCGCGACGTTTTAGGTCATTTGCTAAAAACCTGTTTTGCCTTCATCACGGCTGCGGCTGCTTTTTCAGAGCTGATACACGCTTTTTGCGCATACTCGTCAGCTTTTTGACCCAACTCCCAAATCGCCTGAGTGATTTCTTGCATTGTCAGGTTTTGCATTCTTTTAGTTTCATAGACGGCACTTGATTCGTATCTGTAAGCCATAACGTCCTCCAGTAAGTACATTCTAGCCCTGGAGTGTTGAAGCAATGTTGAAGTTCTCAGCTTGAAGCATCACATACGGGAAACTGACTTAAATTTTAGGTCTCAAATCGGCTATATGCTGCTTCCTGCAGCAGGTTCCTGAGGGATTTTTACTAATTGCGTCAATTGGGGTGAAAAAGGCAGACAATCTGACCTGTTCTCGCTTAGATAGGGGCCTTGATTTATGTGACTAAAAACCGTGGAGAACTGAGTACATGTCTAAAAAGACCACTGTAAAACCAGCTGCCAAAAAGAACGCTTCTGCGAAAGCAAAAGCACCGGCAAAAGCTGCGAATAAATCCGCTGCGAAGTCTTCAAAAAAAGCAGCTCCGAAAAAATCTGATTTCGGTGGCTTGTCTGAAGAACTTTTGTTGAGCATGCACGACCTGATGGTCAAATCCCGCGTTCTAGAAGAACGTGTTATCAAAATCTACAAAGCCGGTGAAGGTTACTTCTGGATCGGTGGCCCGGGCGAGGAAGCATTCGGAGTTCCACTTGGTTTATTGGCTCGTAAGGGTAAAGGCCTTGAATACGACTGGTTCCATTTGCACTACCGTTGTACGCCAACGATGGTGGCACTTGGTATGCCAATGATCGAAGCGGTTCGTTTGATGATGAACCGTGTGACAGATCCATCTACGGGTGGTCGTAACTTCGCAGGTCACTATTGTTTCCCTCAGTGGAACGTGGCTCCCGTTACTTCTCCTATCGAAGTTCAATATCCAATCGCTTGCGGAACAGCTCACGCACAAAAACGCGCGGGTCACAAATCGATCTCGATCGTAACCGGCGGTGATGCTGGTACGGCAGAGGGCGAATTTGCAACATGCTTGGTATGGTCTTCTCGTAAAGGCCAAGAATTGCCAGTGTTGATCACTGTGCAAAACAATGGCTTCGGTATTTCGACTCCATACGAAGGTCAACACGGTGAGACTCATATCGCAGACCGCGCGAAAGCTTTCAATATCCGCTCTCGTGTGATCGATGGTACAAATCCTGTCGAGACATATATCGCTTTGAAGGAAGAAATGGATTACATCCGCAAAACGGGTAAGCCGTCTTTCCTGGAAGTGAAAACGACTCGTTTGTACGGTCACTCGTCTGCAGACGGTGCGAACCGTAAGACAGATCTGTTCGATCCGGTTTACAAGTTCCAAGAAAAATTGATCGCTGCTGGTATCTTGACTGAAAAAGCTGCGCAAAAGATTTGGGAGATCTACGAGGAAGAAGGCGTAAAAGCGCAAGAACAAGCTCGTAGTGAAGGTGGTCCAACTCCTGAATCCGTTTGGGATCATGTATTCGTGAATAATGAAAATGCTGATTGGAGAAAATTCTAATGGCAAGTGTAGCTCAAGCAATCAGAATGGCCCTTCACTACGGTGAAAAACACATGGGCGTTAAAGACATCTTCGGTCAGGACGTGGGCGCTCCATTGGGTGGCGTCTTCACGGCGACTCAAGGTTTGAAAACAGCCTGGAACACTCCACTGGACGAGCGTGGTATCATCAGCATGGCGATGGGTATCGCAATGACAGGTGATAAGTGCGTGGCTGAAATCCAGTTCGCAGATTATATTTTCAACACGATCGATCTTTTGAAAATCGCCGGCAACACTTTGTGGTGTACAAACGGTCAAGTTCAATTGCCAATGGTTGTGATGACTCCGGTCGGAGCAGGGATCTTTGGATCCGTTTACCACTCTCACTCTTTCGACGCCTGGGCATCTCGTTTGCCAGGTTGGAAGATTGTGATGCCTTCCAATCCTTTGGACGCTTACGGTTTGATGTTGGCAGCCATTGAAGATCCAAATCCGGTTCTTTATTTGAAGTCTAAAGCTTTGATGCGCCATAAAGGTGACGAGTTGATCCCTGGTGAGCCAGAGGACGAAAAAACTTTGAAAGCAATGATCGATAAGCCAGTTCAAAACTCTCAAGGTTGGAAAGCGAAATGGCCTGAACTTGAAAAGTACATCGTACCAATCGGTAAAGGTAAGATCACTCACGAAGGTCAACACATCACTGTCGTTACCTACAGCCGCATGGTGCACCTGTGTGATGACGTCGCTAAGAAATTGGCTGACGAGGGCATCTCGGTGGAAGTGATCGATTTGCGTTCGATCTATCCATACGACTGGCAGATGATTAAATCATCTGTTGAAAAAACAGGTCGTGTGTTGTTCGTGAACGAAGACACTGAAGTGACGAACTTCGGCGAGCATTTGGCTTACAGAACAACTCAAGAGTGCTTTTACTCGTTGATGGCGCGTCCTCGAGTGCTTGCAGGTAAAAACTTGCCAGGTATTGGTTTGCATCCAAATCTAGAAAAAAATTCTGTGCCTCAACACCACGACATCGAAACAGCGATTCGCGAAATCGTTGCAGAGGTTCCGTAATCATGTTGAAGGGAGTCGGTCACAGAAAAAAAGTTCGTCGTAAAGTTTCAAAGAAAACTGGAAAAACTCAGTTTGATAAATACGAACTGTACAGCAAAGCTGTGCAGTCGGCTGAAAACGATGTGGTTTTCATTCGCAATACTTACAAGGAGCTTAAGAAAAAAGCTCCGCGAATTTTCCGTGAGGACTTCTGCGGTACATTTGCGCTTTCTACAGAGTGGATTAAGTTGGACCCGAAACATCAATCTATTGGTGTGGATTTGGATCCAGAACCGATTGCTTACGGTAAAACTCACTATTTGTCTAAGCTAAGACCTGAGCAACAAAAGCGTATGAAAGTTATTGAAGGCAACGTGATGGATCCTAGTCTGGAAAAGGCTGACATCATCGCTGCGATGAACTTCTCTTACTTCTGTTTTAAACAAAGATGGATGCTGAAAAACTACTTTGCGAACGCTTATAAAACGTTGAGCAAAGACGGTATCTTCCTGGTGGATGTGTTCGGTGGCAGTCAATGCTATGACGCTATCGAAGACAGAATGAAGCACAAAGATTTCACGTACTATTGGGATCAGACGAACTTTGACCCAGTGACGAACAATGCTGTGTTCCATATTCACTTCCGCGTAGGTGGTAAGAAAATTGAACAGGTTTTCACTTACGACTGGCGTTTGTGGAGTATTTCCGAAATTCGCGAGATCATGCACGAAGTGGGCTTTGCAAAAAGTCACGTTTACTGGGAAGGGACCGCTAAAGATGGTTCCGGTGATGGTAATTTCACTCGCGTGGATCACGGTGAATCTTGTGAGTCTTGGATCGCCTACGTCGTTGCAGAAAAGTAAGGTGTAGACAAATGAGTCCTGCGCTATAAACAAATAATGTTTTTAAGTATTATGGTTTTTGCAGGATTCATGGCGACGGCCTCACCTGAGGTGGGACGTTCTAAAATCCAAATATATACAGTCGAAACGCCGCCAACTGTCGTGAAAAAAGCGGATGGGTTGGATGGTCTTGCGGGCGATTTTGGTAAACTGATCGCCGCCACTCTGAAAAAATCTGGAAAAGAAAAAGAATTCGAAATCGTTTGGGTGCCCTGGAAAAGGGCTCTGCTGGAAGTCGAAAGAAATCCTCAAGCGTTGTTTTTTCCTTTCACTCGAACGTTCGAGCGAGAATACAAATTTAATTGGATTGTCCACTTAGCCGATGTCGATTGCTGGTTGTACGCAGTCGATTCCAATATTCAAATCACTGATCTTAAAGATTTAAGAAAGTACCGTATCGGTGTTTTAAGTGGCAGTGCCCGAGAGCAAGAGCTGTTGCGCTATACAGGGAAGAGCTCCAAAGTCGAAGGCATGACCGAGGACCTCGCTAACTATCGAAAACTTCAGTCTGGAAGAATTGATATATGGGCAACTCATCCGGTGGTGATGGCCGAAGCCCAAAAGAATTTTATGGCCCAGGGAAAGTCAGCACGAGCCGTGCGATCTTTAAAAAAATTATTCTCGCAGAGTCTGTGGCTGGCTGGGAATCGTGACATGCCAGACACATCTCGCAACCTGGTACAGACCGTTTTCGGTTGGGGAGCAAAGCGCTCCCTCAAGTCACCACCACTTACAAGTGGGGATTTTCTCGGTGGAGCTTTGCTTTAGTTAAAATCGGCTTTCATAAAAAGCGGCGATAATGTCACGCCAATTTCCTGAAGCTTAGGCTCAGGGAATTGAGGGCCACGGTGAATCACACATAACACATGACTGATGCTTGCGCCAATGCCGCGCAAATCCGCCGTTGAAAGCACAACTTGGCCACCGGTTGTCACGACATCCTCGATCACCAAAACTTTTTTGCCTTTAAGATCCAGGCCTTCGGCGAACTGGCAGGTGCCGTACTCTTTGGCTTCTTTGCGAACAAAAGCGCAGGGAATGCCCGTTTCAAGGGACAAGGCTGTCGCGATTGGGATGCCTCCCATTTCTAGACCCGCAAGTATCTCTGTACCTGGAGGAATCAACGGCACCATTTGTTTGGCAATTTCACGAAGTAAAGCAGGTTGTGCTTCAAAGCGGTACTTATCAAAGTACTCGTTGGAAATCTGACCGGAGCGAAGTTTAAATTCCCCCGTTAAGTGAGCGACGTCATAGATTTTTTTTGCGAGTTCCGCACGAGTCATATTTCCTCCGGGCTGGTCTGCACTCCAGCTTTGCCGGAGTAGATATTACCTTCGGAAGTTAACTTTGGATTTATTTAAGACTTTGTTCAAGCCAGTTTTTAAAAGAATCGTTGATTGATGCGACGGGGAGAGCCATCACACAGGGAATTTCATAGGGATGAAGCTCTTTCACGCGGGATTCTAAATTTTTGTTTGCGTCAGAGCTTTCAAGAGTTTTTAGGATCAGAATATACTCGGAGCTTGTTTCTATTTTTCCCTCCCACCAGTACATCGAACTCATTCCGGGAATGATATTCGCACAACCGATAAGTTTCTCCTGTAAAAGAGTGCGACTGATATTTTCAGCACTCTTTTGATCAGGACAGGGAATGTAATAGATGATCATGGGGATTAGCTCTTACGAAGTTTTTGTTTGCGCAACTGCCATTGCTCTAAAGCGAACTTACGCATGTCTTCCACGGAATCAAGTTCATCGACGATTTCCACACCCAAAAGTGTTTCAACGGCGTCTTCCAGGCTTACCAGACCGGCAACGATACCGTACTCGTCCACGGCCAAAGCGATGTGCTCTTTTTCTTTGATAAAATAATCCAGGACTTGAGAAACCGTCATGCGTTCCGGGATCGAAGATATCGGAGTCACCAACTCGCCCACCAATTTTTCATGGAGGTCGTTGGAAAGGGCTTCGTGGATTTTATAACGGAAAGTCATACCCACAATATTGTCGAGACTGCCGTGATAAACTGGGATACGAGAAAAACGCAAAGGTTTGTACTTGTTAAAAACTTCCTCAACGGTCAGATCTTTTTCCAATGCAAAGAATACCGATCGGGGAGTCATGATGTCAGAGACGTAGATTTTATCTAGCATCAAAAGATTTTTGATAATGTTGGATTCTTTGCCTTTTAAGCTGCCTTCTTCGGCGCCCATTTCGGCGGTCATTAGAATTTCTTCACGTGTCACTTCAGGTTCTTCCGTGCGACGTTGAAACAAACGTCCCAACCATTCTGACATAATAACCAAAGGATAAAGGCAGATGATCATCAATTGAATCGTGTAAGCCGTGAAAGGAATCAACGTTTTCCAGTGAGCCGCTCCAATGGATTTTGGAATGATTTCAGACAAAACCAAAATCGCGAAGGTCAGAATGAACGAAGCGATAGTCACGGCTTTCTCGCCATAGATCGCTTGAACTTGGTAAGCAATGGCCGCAGAACCCAAGGTGTGTGAAAGAGTGTTCAATGTCAGGATCGCCGAAATAGGACGATCGAGGTTTTCTTTCAGGTGTTCCAAAAGTTTAGCACTGCGGCGGTTCTCGCGAACCAAGACGGCGATGTAAGCGGATGTGGAAGTCAATAGGGACGCTTCCAACAGTGAGCACACGAACGAAATAAGTAAGGTAACAATGACTAAGATGACTAATAACGACATAGTTGTTTATCTAAGTTGGTGAATGATGACGGGGAGAATTTTGTTGGCAATTGATAGGTGCCGAACCTGTGATATTCCATTGCGATTATAATAGCATACGCCGGAAGGAGGCTGTCTATAACGCATAGGGCTAGATTCCTCAGGTGTTCTTTATCAGAGCTGGCGAGTGACTTTTGACCTCATCAAGCGTTCCACTTAGACTTTTGTCATATACCAAGAGGAGTTTAGAATGTTTAAAGCACTTATATCCAGCATCGCTCTGATTCTGACGGTCACTTCCGCATCAGCGGCCCTTAAAACTGAAAATGTTGATTATAAAGAAGGCAAAGCCGCTCTTGAAGGTTATGTCGCTTATGATGACTCTGTAAAAACGCCGAGACCTGCGGTTTTGATTATCCATCAATGGATGGGCATCACTGAAAATGAAAAGATGCGCGCGCAGATGCTAGCTGAAAAAGGTTACGTGGTTTTAGCCGCTGATATCTATGGAAAAGGCATTCGTCCGACAACGATGGAAGAAGCGGGCAAGTTGGCAACTCAATATAAAAATGATCGCAAACTGTATCGTGCTCGCGGAATGGCGGCGTTCAACTGGCTTAAGAAAAATAAAATGGTCGATCCAAAACACATCGTCGTGATTGGTTATTGCTTTGGTGGAACGGGTGCTTTGGAACTGGGTCGTGAAGGAGCTCCCGCTGCGGGCTTCGTCAGCTTCCATGGTGGTTTGTCGAATCCAACTCCAAAGGATGCAAAAAACTTTAAAGCTCCGGTGCTGATTGCCCATGGGGCCTTGGATAAAAATGTGAATCCAGAGGTGATGCCGTTCATGAAAGAAATGGATGAAAACAAAGTCGATTACCAATTCATTTCTTATTCCGGCGCGGTTCACGCATTCACGCAAAAAGAGGCTGGGAATGATCCCAGTAAAGGCGTCGCTTACAATGAAAAAGCCGATCACAGATCCTGGGAAGTTTTCATGAACTTCCTGAATGAAGTCGCACCGATTAAATAGTTCTTTAAGATTGAAAAAGCCCGGTTTATCACCGGGCTTTTTTTTGAGCTGTTACTTTTCTTGAACGCTGTAAGGTTCGACGGAACCCTCTGAACCATCTGCTGGAACAATGAACTTGCCCCATACACAGTACTGATTGCCACGTTTCAGAACAGGTGATTTTTCAGACTTTGTTAGTTCAAATAGCAAAGTTCCCAAAATTCCTGGATTGTTAAGATATTGGTCGTCGGCTGGATTTGAATAAGCGCGTGATTCCGCAACAAATTCGTTTTCACTCACGGCAATCCCGCAGGCGACGGCGTTGACATGAGTTGCCGCTCCTGCGAAAGCTGACGAGCTGATGGCCATAGTAACTAGGGTCATAATTAATGTTTTCATTTTTTCTCCTTATTTGGACATTTCAGTAAGTAGTTGAACGAAAGCTTTTTTAGAAGGGGTAAAGTCCGAACCGTATCTGTAAACGTCTGCTTTGTAAGCGAAGTTTTCGGCTAGAATATCAATCACTTGATAGTTTGCGGCCGCAATCGCATCGAATGCTGCGACTCTGCTTTGAATCAATTCCCAGCAATCAGTTGCATACTGAGCTTTACAGGCTTCCAGACCTCTATCCAAAAGAATTGAACGAAGAATATCGTAACCAGGTCCATTCGCTGAGAGCTGTTTAATCGTTCTTTGCTCTGCTTTCACATATTCAACGCATTTATCTGCAGCCAGGTACGACACGCCACGGGTGTGGGATAGCTTATTGCAAAACTCGATATCTTTTTCTTGTAAGAACGAGGCGACAAGTTGCACGCGTTGTTGTTTTACGCTGCTGATTTCTGCTTTCGCAGAAATTGCGGAAAGGGATACTAAGAAGCCAAGGATCATATTTCTTGTTTTCATAAATTCTCCAATTTTTTTAGTTAACTTTTGCTAGTTCAGTAATGACTTGTAAAAATGAGTTTTGAAGGCTTACGCAGCTTTCACTGTGCAAAGCGCGGCAGTACGCAGATTTTTTTTCTTCAAGGTCTTTCAGGTGCAGGTCAACGGTTGAGATTTCTGATTTAGCAAGATCATCGAAAGACGAGACTTTGCTAAGAGCCACGTTCCAACAACCCTTTGCTTTTGCAGTTGCAAAATTATAGATCAATGAGCTGCAAAGTTTTTCACTGGCATCGATATACTCAGCACGAAGGATGTCGTAGCCCGGGCCTTTGTTCATCAGTTCCAAGATGATTCTGTTTTCAATTTTGAGAACGGCTTTACAAAGTTCAGGTCTTCCGGAGACCCTGAAGGACCACAGGGAATTACAGAACGCTTCGCCCTTTTCATTTAATAGGGAGGCAGAAAGCTGGACACGTTGAAGGCTGCCGTTGCCCTCAGACTGAGCTGAAGCAAGGCCAGAGAACGATATAATCGCTAAAGATAACAACATTTTAGAAAATTTCATAAATACTCCATGAGGTTATTGATGTATTGCGTTATATCCTCATTTTCCCAAATTGGGAATTTTAAATTCACGAAATGGGAATAATTATGAACTTTATGTGAACCTGGGGTAGAATGTTCATGTATGGATAAAAAATCGACACAGCGACAGATCTATTCCGAACTGTTTCCTCGTGAGCTTTCTAAAGCAGATAAGCGGCGTCTGGAGATATTAGAAGGTGCTATCAAGGCGTACTCTGCCGTCAGCTATGAGCACGTCAGCTTTGATGATGTGGCCATTCCAGCAAAGACCAGTCGCCGTTTGGTCAGTCACTATTTTCCGGATAAAGAAGCCCTTTTTGAGACGACCATGAAGTTGATCCGCGGGCAGTATCAGGCGGCTGTTATTGCGGCCTTTTCCCAGAGTAATGATCCCGAGGTGCAGTTCTCCGAATACGTACGCTCTGCTGTGGCCTGGGCTCATGAACAGCCTGTGAACTTAAGAGCTTGGATCTTGTTCTTTATGGTGTCGTCGCAGCAGGAACGCTATCGCAAGCTTCACGAGAACCTGACGAACATGGGAGCGGATAGAATTGTATCCTTCATTCAGTTACAGACCTCCGCTGGCAAGCGCGAGAAATTGAACCCTGAGGATTTGCGTTTCGCTGCCAAATCAGTGCAAAGAATTATCACCGGAGCCATCATCGAAATCTGTTCCGAAAGAGTGAAGTCAGAATACAAACAGGTTGAGCAAGACGCCGTTAGGGCGGCCAAAATGATCGTGGCAGGTGTTATCAAATAGTGCACTGAGGGGGCATGCCATTTGAACTTCATAAGAGGAGAAGACCACTTTTAACCAGGTGGTTTTTAGATCGAATTTGGAGGTTTTTACCAGTGGCATTGTTCAGCCTTTATACAGCTGTTAGACAATTCATAGGAACCCTGATGGGAGTGTCTCTGGTGCTGCTGTGGGGATCGTTCTCCCATGGTGCTGAAAGCTGTGGTCGAATCTTTGTCGACGCCACTGAGAATTCATCTGCATTTCCACCAAAATCTTGGACCGGTTATCTCAAGTCAATGCCAGTTGCTAAAACTCCTGTGCAGCCTCTGGGGAGTATCCCTCGTGAGTTTGTGCAAGCACCACGTGAAGACAGTCGTCTCTACACCATGGGAAGTAAATATTTTGCGAAATCCAATCTCGGCCGTAACGATGAATTGCCTGGGTATATTCAGGCAGATATTCAGTCCGAGGTGGCCTCCGCCAGTACTCGTTATGAATACATCTCTTCTCACTCGCCACAAGGGGGGCCGTACACCTTCCGCACAACCGAGTGGGGTGGAGGGTTTGAAGTTCCCGATCTGCCGCGCAGAAATGAATTTCCAAATCAAGCCGCCTATTCGCAAGCCTTGCACAAATACTTAGATCGTATCGTGGCCGTGATTAAATCTGGTAAAACTTATCCCGAGTACGACGCGATATTTGATAGCCGTCGTTTAGAGTGGGACGCGAGCGATCGCGCGAAGATGAAATCGGGCGAGAGTTTGGCGCGCCTGCGTGGTCACACTAAAGAAAGTCGTGTCACCGAAGTTCCAGTTGAAGCGGTATCAGGTACTGGACTGAGCCGAATTGCTTTTCGCGAAGAATATGATCGTGGAGACATGGTTGTGATCGTGGTCGGAACCAAGTTCACAAGCAAGGCTCAAGTTTCTTCGGCAGCGATTGCAAAAGGTAAGGAGTTGCAAAAAAGCTGGGTGATCGAATTGATCTCTGAAATTTACCCGGAATACGTCGAACGCCGTCATTGGGGTGAATCGTTTATCAAGGCGGACTTCTCTGAGGTTCTGGAAACTTTAAACTCAACAGACTATGTTATGGTTCGCAAGAAAGACTCTGGCGAGTTGCTGGCGGCCATGGGGCTGAATCGCGCGTCTTATGGAAAAGCCCAGATCTTTAATGCTGATGCTGGCAAATGGATTGAGTACACAGGTAAGTTTGGTTCGACGATCTATAACGATTATCCCACAGCGCAATCGGATCGCATCGTAGATCCGTCATTGATACGGGAGAATAAAGTTCCCCTATTGAAAATGGAAGCATACTTAGGTGAAGGTTTTAGAATGCCTCGTCCTGCACTTGTGGAAGGCATCACGATGCAACAAGTGGGACCTCGCGTGGTGAATGGCGAGTTCGTCGGAAGACAACCAGTTTATTTGAAGGCCGGAGAAATCTTTGAGCCGGTGAAGTTCTTCATGGCGAAGAGCGCAGAGTTGCGTGCAAAGGCATTGAACGAAGTATTTGCTGAAACCATTCAAACCATGTTTCCAGAGAATCGCTCTTGTGACTTGTCTGTCTGTGGTCAGGCACTTTATACCTTTAATCCTAAAACCGAAGGTTCGCGTCTGTATGCAAAGCGCGGTATGGGTGTATTGACAGAGTTTCCAAGTGCCGACAAAGACGGAGTGGATTGGCATGTGTTTGGTTCTAAAGTGGAAAGTTATCTGCAAAAGTACCATGAACCTTCTGCTGCGGACAAAGAAGAATCGGGAAGTGCTGTGCAAAGAATCAACAACTCGCGTGAATTATCCGACCGGGTTCTAGAATTTATGAATGGTTCGGCCCGATAATAGTTAACATTTGAGAATTTCTGCAGCGCTTTTTTCCGTTCAACAGATTCACTACATTTTCATTAGTCCAAGTGTGTCCCCTGTGATAAGCAGGGGATTCTTATTTTGGAGGTTTCGAATGAAAAATCTGGTTATGGCTTTGATGATGGCTGCGATCTTGGCTCCGTTCACATGTGCATTCGCTGCTCAACCCGCGGAAGGTTGCGACCCAAGAGAAGAATCTTACGAGTGCAGTGGCAATGGTGATTCTTTTGATGGTGGTGGCTATGGTGGCAATGGTCCTTACGAAGACGGCAGTCGTCAAGACGGCGACGGTCAATACGATGGTGGCGGCTACGGCGGCGGTTATGATGAAGATGGCGGTTACTACGGTGGCAACGGTTACTAATTCCCGCACGGAATAAAATAAAAAGGCAGCTCATTGAGGCTGCCTTTTTTATTTGTGCTTTAAGAAATAATTAATCGCGAGAGTGGGGACGTTCGTCACGACGAGATTTCCTTTCGTCGATATAATCCATCACTAAAAGAGCCACCGCATTTTCCAAAGCACCCGAAGCGCGTTTGCCGGTGGAAGCTGCTTGCGGCGGTTTTTCCTCAAAACCCAGACTCTTCATCCAAGTTTTGCTGCTTAATGAATAAATCAAAACGCCAATCGAAACCACAGTCAGGCACAGATAAACGATCATTCCACCAGAGACATGGAATTCTTCATTCTTGTCCAATTGTGAAGCGATCGAAGCGATGAACAGCGAAAGTCCCACGCAACCTAAAGCCAGGGAGCCAATGACTGCCACCAACAAAGTCGTCAACGAACGCACTCGCATGGCGAGTTGTTGCGAAAATGCTTCCGCCGGTTCTTTGATAAAGCCTTTGGCGTTACCGATTAGGAAAGACAAAAGTGGCAAGATAAATTTCATCATAACTAGTCATCCCTGCGATAAAGAAGACGAGCAATCATAAAGCCAGCAAGCGCCGCGATACCCATAGCCATCCAGGGATTTTCCTTTACGGAGCTTTCCACAGAGTTTTTCATTTCCACCATTTCGGCTTTTTGTTCGGGGGAAATTTTATCGGTGAGCGGGGAGGCAGCACCCTTAAGCTCTTCCATTATCTGTTTTTTGATTTCTTCGATAAGTTGATCACGATCCATGATGTTTTCTCCAAGGGTTCCATCGGCATAAAACGAGACAAAGTTTAACTTTTCCAGACCATTGCCCAGACTTCAGCATTTCATTTGTCAGCATAACTAAACATCTGTTTATCTAGCTGCAATAAGGAGTCATTTGTGAAGTCTACGTTTGCGGTTTTGATCTTGTTGGTCAGTCTTGGGGCGCGTGCTGAATCTTCTGATTGGAAAGTCGGAGTGGGTGGCGGTTACAGTCCCAATTTCTTGGTGAATTTAAAAAATCAAGAAACTCCCACCTCGGGCACCACCGCTGAAAAAACCTATGACATGGAATATTCCGGAGCTTCAGGGTTTAGTTTGCATATTTGGTATGCACCCAAAAATTCCTGGGGCTTTATCAGCGGGCTTGAGTATGGGGCAGAGCGGGAGCTCAAGAAGGTTACTTTCAATGGAATGAGCACAACGAACTTTAGCTCCTCCTCCGCTTCAAGGTACCAGCAGCACAATATCTATATGGGAACGGAATATCGTTGGGACTCGTTTTATCTTCCCTTCGCACTGATTTATAGCACGGTGAATTTTAGGCCAGCCACGACTTTCCTGGGAAGTTATGAAGCCAAAGGCGGCGCGGGAATTATGTTGGGGGTTGGCTGGTTTATTGGAGAGCACTTTGTGATTGAATATGTGGGCCGTTCCTCGACGACAGAATTGAATACGACCACATCCTCCGGTACCACCAAGGGTACCGGAACTATCGCATCAGCTATGCTCACTTTGAAATTGATGTACTAAATAATTTAGAAATCTAAAACCTGCTCCCAGAAAGGCAATACGCCCAGCTTATCGCTACTGCCGCCATGAACGAAGACGCGCCCATTTGGCAATAGGATGGAGAGGTGAAAGTACCTGCCGTCTGTTAAAGGTGTGCCCGTCGTCCAGGTATCTGTAGATGGGTCATAGTAGTAAACAGCATCGCTGGTCGACATATCGTTGCGGGCTCCGCCGATGATGACGATTTTGCCACTTGGAAGAAGGGTGCCGGATTGCAAAGCTACGGCTTCCGGCATAGGAGCTGCCTGAGACCAGGTATTTGTCGTTGGATCATAAATTTCAGTGACAGTTGTGCCGGCGGCACCCGTGGCGTCAGTGCCGGCAGCTGCAAAAACTTTCCCGTTCGGAAGCACGGCCGCGGTAGCGATTGCACGGGGAACACTCATTGGTCCTGTAGCTGTCCATGTGTTTGTTGTTGAATCATAAACTGATGCGCCCACGGGGCTTATTGCCAAATATTTTGTTGCCGACAATGCAACCGTCGTGTCGAAGAGTGAACCAGTTCTGGGAGCTGCACTAAACCATGTGTTTGTCGACGGATCATAGATATCGACGGCGGTTACGGGAGAGTAAGTTGCATCGTAACCACCGGAGAGCATCACTTTACCATCACTCATCAAAACTGCCGAAGGTGCTAAGCGCGCATTAGGTAATGGAGTTGTGGCAATGGTGTTTGTCTCCGGATCATAGATTTCCGCGAGGGTCGAAGGAGTCGTTTGCGACATACCGCCGGCGATAAGAACTTTGCCGTTCTTCATGGCAGTTACAGAATGATAGAAACGACCGGCAGCTAAGTTAGGGCCTACGCTCCACTTGTTTGTGGTGGGAGCATAGATGGCGGTGCTAAGCAGGATCGAACCGTTCAGATCCACGCCTCCGGCCATGAAGACGTTACCGTTGGACATCAAGGCACCCGCATGAGCATAGCGAGCTGGTTGAGAAAATTGTATTGTCCACTGCGGAACCTGATAATCCTCGACAAAGGATTCAACGCTGACTGCATTGGTGCCACCGACCTGGCCCCCCACAGCCAGAGCGCGGCCATTATTTAACAGAGTCATTTTGAATGAACTGCGGCCTTTCGCAAGGACCCGGTATGTATTCGTCCAAGTGTTATTCGTGACGTTGTATATTTCCGAGGAATTCACAGCACCAGTGCCTCCGGCAACCAGCACATTTCCACTGGGAAGAATAACAGTCTGGTGATCATAGCGGGCGTGATTCATCGAAGTCAGCGACGTCCAGGTATCCGTCGCGGGATCATACAGACGAACGGTATTTAGTTCCGATGCGCCAGTGGTCATGCCACCCACAACGGCAATTTTTCCTGAAATCAATGTCGCTGTGTGCTTGGTGAGAGCAACGGGGACAGATGTTTTTGTCGACCAAGAATTAGCCACGGGATCATAGTCATAGACGGATGTGCGGATAGTTGCTCCCGCCTGGCCACCGATTACGATGACGTGACCATTTGAAAGCAAGGTCGCCGTATGATTTCTGATTGCTTGAGGTGCAGAAGGCCCCAGTGTAAATGTATTTGTCGTCGGATTGTAAATCTCTGTTGTTGCGGTTTCGGCGGCGCCATTATATCCACCGACGATCAGAACGTTGCCGTTGGCAAGCAATGTAGCTGAATGATAAGCGCGATAGCTATTCATTGCGGGACCCGCACTCCAGGTGTTCGAGCTCGGATTATAAATATCTGAACTGAACATGACGCCTCCGGCGTCGTATCCACCAGTAAGGAGAACGTTTCCGTTGTTTAGGCGAACGGCCGTACTTTCTCCGCGGGCAGTTGACATCGTCGGTCCCGCCGACCAAGTGTTGGTCGACTGATCGAAAATCTCCGAGCTTGATAAATAACTGAAACCAACCGTGGTGATGCCGCCGGCCACCAGCAATTTACCATCGCTTAAGGTCGTCATAGAGTGGAAGCTTCTTGAAGTTGTTAAACTTGCTTCTTGAGTCCAGAAAAGATTTTGAACGTTAAGTCTTTCAGTGACAGGAGTGCCCGTGCCACCCACGGTTCTGCCACCGATAACATAAATTGCCGACTGATAAAGCAACGCCGTCAATTCAGACCGTGCAATTTGCGTAGTCGATAAAGTCACCCAATAATCTGAAGTTGGATTGTAAGCAAACATGTCTGGGCAAGCATTGGCGCAGCTATTCCAATCATAACCACCGACGACAGCGACCCAGCCATTGGCTTTTACAACGGCATGTGACGCGCGGGGGGCGGGCATGCCACTCTTGGTGGTGAAAGTCTCCGTCGTTGGATCATAGATCTCAGTCGTACTGGTCGTTGCGGTTTCCATCCCACCGATGACAAGAGCACGGCCGTCATCCAAAAGAGTGACTGTGTGATATAAGCGTCCAACGGCCAAGCTTCCTGTGCCAGCCCAAGAGTTTGTGGCCGGGTTATAAAGGTGGGCATCACGGTAAAGGGAGTTGGTGCTCGAACCGCCGACAACTAAAACTTTGCCGCTATTGAGAAGAACCGCTTGATGAAAGGAGCGAGTGCGAGGCATGTTTCCAGCGGATGTCCAGGTGTCAGCAGTTGGATCGTAAATTTCACTCGAAGCTAAATCAGCTCCTCCCGTGACCGCTCTGCCGCCCGCAATGAGAACTCGACCGTCACTTAAAAGAGTCGCTGTATGATAAACCCGAGCTGTGGACATCGATGCAACTTGAGTCCAGGTGTTCGTTGAGGGGGAGTAAATGTAGGCATCGCTAAGGATCGTCGTTGTCGTTGCGCCCCCCGTAACGAGCACGCGTCCGTCGTTCAGTGTTATTGAAGTATGATTATTAACGGCTACAGGAAGGTCAGCAGCTTTGGCCCATTTCTGAGTTTCCGGATCGAAAATTTCGACAATGTTCGTCGCATTGCGAGTGCCATCAACAGCGCCACCCACGATAAGAACTTTTCCGTTTTGCAGTGTCGATTGAGTATGGGCGAAGTGACTGACTTTGCTGTAGTAGTCGCGATAGGCGACAGAAGTATTCGCCGGCAATGTATTAAGATCCACTGATGCTAAGTCCCTTAAGGTTGCATCGAAGGTGCATCCTGCTGTTCCCAACAGGATGAGAATCCCTGAGATCAATCTCATAAATCCATGTACGTGCATATGATAACTTATCGGAAATATGTTAGGTTTCATTGATAGCTTTGAAACCCCAAGAAACGTCTCAGAATGAGATTTGTATTTTAAATGAAATATAAAAGCTTTGGAGTTCCAGAAAATTGGCAATGTTCTGGACGTAGCAGTTTCAACGTGAGAACTCGACCGATTTTCCAACTTGGGAAACAGTCCCTTCGATATTCTAATTTCATGAACACGAAAGTTCTTACTCTCATCGCAATGACGCTAATTCTCTCTGCCTGCAACGGCGGCTTCGAAGCCAGCTCCGCCCTGGGGATCGATTCCTCTCAAGGGGCTTCGGGAACGGTCACGCTCCCAAGTGCCGGCGCAGATGGCTGCTACAACATGGATGCGAACACTTGCCTGGTATTCAAAGCCACAAATACCCAACGAGCAGCGAATGGTCTCGTAGCCTTAGTCTATTGCCAAGCCTGCACCGAAATGGCGTACGAACAATCCAAAGACATGAGCGATAAAAACTACCTCAGTCACGACCGAGCAAACGAAACCTTCGCCCAAAGATGCAAACGCTTCAACATCCAATCCGGCTGCGGAGAAAACATAGCCCAAGGCTACACTCCAGAATCAGTAGTAACAGGCTGGATGGTAAGCCCCGCCCACCGCGACAACATCCTAAGCCCCAACTACAAATCCCTAGGCATAGGCCTCTACAACGGCTACGCCACCCAAGTATTCTACACCAACACCAACCGCTAATTTTCCAGCATCCGCTTACGAAAACCGACGACGAACGAACGAAGCCCAATCTCCAAAACCACAAATGCAGTTCGCAAAGCGAACGCAGAACCAAAATCTCCGCAAACACCGGGGATTTTATTTGCCTTTTTACCGAAAAAGTCGTGCGAGGCGGGGACCATTGAAGAAGGCTGTGCGTAGTGCGGCCTCGGTGGCGCATGGATGCGCGAACCCGCCAAAGGCGGGCACCGTTGAGCCTGGAAGGCGTGCCGCACGAAGAACAGCCTTCTTCAATGGGCACCGACTCGATCCCGATTCCCTCGAAAAAAAAGGCAAAAAAAAAGCCCCGGTGTTTCCACCAGGGCTTTGAATCTCTAAGTAAGAGAAAGAACTACTTTTGCTCAGCTGCGCGCTTAGCTTGGTATTTCTTAACAAGCTCTTCTTGGATGTTGCGAGGTACTGCAGCGTACTTCGCGAATTCCATAGAGAACTCACCTTTACCTTTAGTTGCAGAACGAAGGTCAGTTGAGTAACCGAACATTTCTGTCAATGGAACTTCCGCCTCGATAACACAGTTACCGTCGAATGCAGTTGTACCAACGATAGAACCACGGCGTTGGTTGATTTGACCAACCGCTGAACCTTGATATTCGTCTGGAACTACAGTTTCAAGCTTCATGATCGGCTCAAGAACTGTTGGTTTCGCTTGAGGATAAACTTCACGAAGAGCAGCCATCGCCGCAATTTTGAAGGCCATGTAAGAAGAGTCGACATCATGGTATGCGCCGTCTTCCAACTGAACTTCAACACCAACGATCGGGAAGCCGATCAATGGACCTTTAACAGTTTGCTCTTTGAAACCCTCTTCAACAGCAGGGATAAATTCTTTAGGGATACGACCACCGACAACTTTGTTGTCGAATTTGAAGACTGCGCCGTCTTCTTGTGGAGGAAGAGGTAGGATTTTACCCACGATCTTCGCGTATTGACCCGAACCACCCGTTTGTTTTTTGTGAGTGTAATCGTAATCAGCTGCTGCAGAAATCGTCTCACGGTAAGCAACCTGAGGTTGACCAACGATAACTTCACAGTTGAATTCACGTTTCATACGCTCAACGTAGATTTCCAAGTGCAACTCACCCATACCAGAGATGATAGTCTCATTTGATTCCTCGTCACGAGCCACGCGGAATGTAGGGTCTTCCTTACGGAATTTTTGCAACGCTTTAGAGAAGTTATTCGCAGCAGTTTTGTCCTTAGGAGCAACTGCCAAAGAGATAACTGCATCTGGAACGTGCATAGATTGCATAGATGCCTGGATTCTGTCGTCACAGAAAGTGTCACCAGAAGCACAGTCGATACCGAACAATGCTACGATGTCACCAGCGTAAGATACGTCGATATCTTCCATTTTGTCCGAGTGCATACGAACCAAGCGAGGAATCTTAACAGATTTCTTGTTCACTTGATTGATGATGAAATCACCTTTGCCCATTTTACCTTGGTAAACGCGCATGTATGTCAATTGACCGAATGGAGTTTCTTGAAGTTTGAACGCCAAAGCAACCAACGGTTTCGCTGGATCTGGGAACAAGTCAAACTTCTCTTCGTTCTTGTTAAGATCAAGAGCTTGCTCTTTTTTCTCAGCAGGAGACGGAAGGTAGTAAGTAACTGCATCCATCAAACGTTGAACACCTTTGTTCTTAAATGCGGAACCGCAAAGAACTGGAACTAGTTTCAAGCTGATAGTGCCTTTACGGATAGCTGCACGAATTTCTTCAGTCGTTGGCTCTTCTTCCATCAAGAATTTTTCTTCGATAGCAGAGTCAACGTCAGCCAATTTACCGATCATGATTTGACGGTATTTTTGAGCTGTTTCAACTAGATCTGGTGGGATCTCAGTAACGTTAACGTTTTCACCGTTATCGCCTTCGTTGATGTAAGCTTTCATGTCAGTCAAATCTACGTGACCTCTGTGTTGGTCTTCCAAACCGATTGGGATTTGGATCATCACAGCGTTCAAGCGCAATTTTTCGATCAAAGCGTCAGTTACACGGTATGGGTTCGCACCTTGGCGATCCAATTTGTTAACGAATGCCAAACGAGGAACGTTGTAACGTTTCATTTGACGGTCAACAGTGATGGATTGAGATTGAACGCCGGCAACGCCGCAAAGAAGAAGGATCGCACCGTCAAGTACGCGAAGAGAACGTTCAACTTCAACTGTGAAGTCCACGTGCCCCGGTGTATCGATCAAATTGATTGTATAATCTTTCCAGTGAACTTGCGTCGCCGCAGACTGGATAGTGATACCTTTTTCTCTCTCAAGATCCATGGAATCCATTGTTGCACCAACGCCGTCTTTACCACGAACTTCGTGGATGGCGTGGATACGGCCTCCATAGAACAAAATACGTTCAGAAGTAGTCGTTTTTCCCGAGTCGATGTGAGCCGAGATACCGATGTTTCTGACCATATCAATATTCCACTTTTTGGACATAATATTACCCTTCTTAATTGGTCGTTTAAGACTTAGTTACTAATTTGAAAGTACTCGAATTATCATCGATTACATATAGATGCAAATGATGGGGCCCAGAATATAACATTGACACGGCGCAACCGCAATGGCTCGGAACGTGCCTGTTTAGGCTGGGTTAGCGTAAGCTTGGTGGCATGATGGACCTCCACGATCTCCTGATTAGGAACTTCGAATTTAGCACTTTTCGCGGCGAACAAGAAGCGATTTTAGGCCGAGTATGGCAAGGCGAAAACCTCCTCGCGTTAATGCCCACGGGCATGGGAAAATCCCTTTGTTTTCAGTTCCCTGCGAAAATCCGAGAAGGCCTAGTAATCGTCATTTCTCCGTTGATCGCTTTGATGCAGGATCAAGTGTTTAAGGCCAAAGACCTTGGGATTTCGGCCACTTGCCTAAACTCCGCTTTAACGCGAGATGAGCGGGAAAGCCGCCAGGAGCGTTTGGCGAAGGGCGACTATAAACTTCTGTATGTGACGCCCGAGCGTTTTCGCAAACCTGAGTTTTTAAAAGCCATCGAAGGCCGTAAAATCCAACTTTTAGCGGTGGACGAAGCCCATTGTATTTCGCAGTGGGGTCATGATTTCCGTCCCGATTACTCCAGAGTGGGGGAGTTTAGGGCATTACTTGGAAATCCTCCGACATTGGCGTTGACGGCAACGGCGACACCGGAAGTGCAAAAAGATATTCTGACGAAATTAAATATTCCTGACGCCGAAATTATTTCGGCAGGAATTGAAAGGCCTAACCTGGCTTTGCGAGTTCACGATTTATACGGCATGGATGATAAAATCCGGGCGATCGTGGGACTTCGTTATCAACAACCGGGTTCAGGCATAGTTTACTGCTCGCTGATTCAAACGTTGCGTAAAATTTCAGCAGAGCTAAATCGCGCCGGAGTTCAGCATCTGGTTTACCACGGTGATCTTTCGCCCCAGGATCGCAAGCGTAATCAAAAAGCCTTTATCAATGAAGAAGCACCTTTGATGTTGGCAACACCCGCATTTGGATTGGGTATTGATAAACCCAACGTGCGCCTGCTGGTGCATGCGGAAATTCCCAGTGCGCTCGAAAGTTATTTTCAGGAAGTCGGTCGCGCGGGTCGAGATGGGCAGGAATCTTTCTGTCATCTTTTGTACGATCAGGATGACGTCAGCATTCAAATGGAATTTTTGAAGTGGTCACATCCTGAGCCAGAATTCATTGCTAAAATTTATGATCTGATCGAGCAGAATCGCCTGCGAGTAAATCAGGAAAAATTTGATTTTTTAAGAGAGCAAATGAATTTCCGCAACCGCCGGGATTTCCGTCCCGAAGCCGCCGTCAGTATTTTGGAGCGTTGGGGGTGTTTGCAAAAATCCGATGATCCATTTCCATATCTGTGTGTCCAAGCGCCGACAGCCGAGCAATTTGCAGCTGAAAATGGACCGGTGATTTTGAAAGCACAAAATTCAAAATTGTTAGAAATGGTTCGTTGGGCCACTCAAGATAAGGAGTGTCGGATGAATTATATCTATCATTACTTCGGTCATAAACACGAAACTCCCTGCGGTAAGTGCGACATCTGTGTAGATAATCAAAAATAGAAAAGCCCCACTTTTCGGCGTGGGTGAGGTCGTATAGATTAAACCTTTGCGGATTTGATTAAGGAGGATCTATGTTGTTATCGTTCTCAAAAAACCTCGTCGGAGCAGTCGTTATTTTCGCCTCTGTGAATTTGCACGCAGCCGAAAAGTTACCACTCGAGAGATTAAAACTTCCACCGGGATTCGAAATTTCCGTGTGGGCGATAGTTCCCGATGCGCGTTCGATTGCGCAAGCTCCAGGCGGGCGATTCTTTGTCGGCAATCGCGCGAAAGATAAAGTTTATTTGGTGCAAAACGGCAAAGCGCAGGTTTTTGCGGAAAAGTTGGATACGCCGAATGGTGTCGCGGTAAAAGATGGCAAGCTTTACGTTGCGGAAGTGCCGCGCATTTTAGAATACGCCATCCCAGATAAAATCAACGGACCGCAAAAGTTCATCCGTGAATTGCCGCAAAAGTTTCCTAAAGACACTCACCATGGTTGGAAGTTCATTCGCTTTGGTCCGGATGGCAAACTCTATGTTCCCGTGGGTGCACCCTGCAATATCTGTGATTTGGGGACCGAGTACGGGCGCATTTACCGTGTGGATGTGAATGGGACCGCGAAAGACATTGTGGCGGAAGGCGTTCGTAATACGGTTGGATTTGACTGGGATCCTGTCAGCAAAGATTTATGGTTTACTGATAACGGGCGTGATTGGTACGGCGAAGATTCTCCACCAGATGAGATCAATCACCTGACAAAGGTGGGGGAGCATTTTGGTTTCCCATTCTGCCATGGCAAAAATATTCAGGATAAAGAATTCGGCAATGGCAAGGACTGCAAAACTTTTAAAGCCCCTGAGGCTGAACTGCGGGCTCACGTGGCCGCTTTGGGAATGCGTTTTTATAACGGGAAAATGTTTCCTTCCGAGTACCAAGGCGGTATCATTTACGCTGAACACGGTTCTTGGAATCGCACGATCCCTCAAGGTTACATGGTGGGCTTTGCTCAAGTGAAAGATGGCAAAATCACCAATGTAAAGCCTTTGGTTGAAGGTTGGTTGCAAGCAGGTGGCGACGTATTTGGACGCCCGGTTGATGTCGAAGTAATGGAAGATGGTTCTGTCCTGATCTCTGACGACAAAGCAGGAGTGATCTATCGCCTGACGTATAAAGCAAAAGGAAAGTAAAGTTTGGCAAGGTTCCACTCATCAGTCGATTTTCCAGATCCGCGCGATACGATGGCCGAAGGAATTTTGGCCGTCGGTGGAAAATTAGATGTCGGAACTTTGTACACTGCATATTCCAAGGGAATTTTTCCTTGGCCCCAGGTCGGCTTTCCTATGCTGTGGTTTTCTCCTGAAAAACGCGGGGTTTTAATTTTCAAAGAGTTTCACGTGCCTGAAAGTTTGGAACGCTTTCGCCGTAAAAATCCGCAGATCACTTACACGGTTAATAAAGATTTTGATCATGTGATGAGCGAATGCGCCAATCAAATTCGTCCCGGGCAGGACGGCACCTGGATATTGCCGGTGATGAAGCGTTCCTACCATGAATTCAATAAAGCCGGTTTTGGCTTGTCCATTGAAGTTCGCGAAAACAATATTTTGATCGGCGGCATTTACGGTGTCCTGGTGGAAGGTGTTTTTAGCGGTGAAAGTATGTTTTATAAAAAACCCAATGCCTCCAAACTGGCTCTGTGGTTTTTGGTTGAGCACCTGACTCAGCTTGGGCATGAATGGATTGATGTGCAGATGGTCACCCCGGTCGTCGCTCAATTCGGTGGTCGCTTGATTGACCGCGAGGATTATCTGCGTATGCTCGATGAACGTCATCAGGATATCGGTTGAGTCAGCTGGCAAAGTTTCCTTTAAAATAATTGCGAATTATCAAAATCAGGTCGCCCTTATTGGTTTTCCGGGGACATCTCTGCAAAATAAATGCAAAGAACTCAGTTTCAGGAGGAACTATGCGCACAGGACGTGTGATAGGGTTGCTAGTTTTACTGTTTTGCATTTCCACGTGGATTACTATCTCCGAAGCACAGGAAAATCTTTCGCGTTGTGAAGGCTTGGTTGCTCGAGCGGGGTGTTAGATCAGTATCCCGCTTGAATCTTGACGCAATTCAGCTTAGGGTGGCTCCATGCCATTACTTAGTACCTATAAGCTCGAAAAATCATTCGCGGGAAAAACTCTATTTAAAAACGTCAGTCTGGGGATTGATGAAGGCGACCGCATTGGTTTGGTCGGACCTAATGGGGCTGGTAAATCCACACTTCTAAAAATCATCGCGGGTCGTATGAAACCTGACGGTGGTGAAGTGACCATGAACAAGGGTTTGACGATTGGTTACCTGGAACAAACGCCGTCTTTTGAGCCCGGCGTCTCTATCCTGGATGCGATCATGGCTGACAACGATTACAACGAAGTGATCGGACCGGCTTATGAATGGATGGCTCGCTTGGAGCTTTCCCAGTTCGGTGACACATTCCTGGTTGAAGACCTTTCCGGCGGTTGGAGAAAACGTGTGGCGCTGGCTCGCGAACTTGTGCGTAATCCGCAGCTATTGTTGCTCGATGAGCCAACGAATCACTTGGATGTGACAAGTATCATGTGGCTGGAAGAATTTTTGGCCAAAGCTCAATTCGCGACATTGATCATCACCCATGACCGTTTGTTTTTGCAACGTGTGACGAACAAGATCTTTGATCTTGATCCTAAAAATCCAAATTACTTGTTTGTGACTTTGGGCGATTACTCGGCCTATGTGGAATCGAAAGAATTAATGATGGCGGGACAAGAAGCCAAAGAATTGACGATGAAGAACACTCTTCGTCGTGAAACCGAATGGCTGCGTCGTGGGGCGAAAGCGCGTTTAACGAAGCAGAAAGCCCGTATCGATCGCGCGCACACATTGAAAGATGACGTGACTGATTTGGTCGCGAAAAATGCCAATCGCACTGTGAAAATTGAATTTAAAGATGCTGATCGTAATCCACAAAAGCTGATCGAGCTTTCGCATATCACTAAAGCTTATGATGACCGTTTGTTGTTTAAGGACTTTACGTACTTGGTAAATCCAAAAACGCGCATGGCTTTACTGGGAGACAATGGTAGCGGTAAATCCACTTTGATTCGCATCATGCTTGGCCAGGAACAGCCGGACATGGGTGAAGTGAAGCGCGCAGAGAATTTAAAGGTCGCGTACTTTGAACAAAATCGCGAGACTTTGAATCCGCAGCAGTCGGTTTTAAAAAATATCTGTCCTGATGGTGACTACGTTCACTATCAAGGTTCTTACGTATACGCCCGCAGCTATTTGGAGCGATTCCAATTCAATCGCCAACAAATGGATATGCCGGTAGAGAAATTGTCAGGCGGGGAGCAAGCTCGTCTGCGTATCGCTCAATTGATGTTGAATGAAGCGCAAGTTTTGATTCTGGATGAGCCCACGAATGACCTTGACGTACAAACGCTGGCGGTTCTGGAAGAATCTTTGCGGGAATTTAACGGCGCCGTGATTCTGGTAACCCATGACCGTTACTTTATGGATCAGGTCGCGAAAGACATCATCGCTCTTCATAAAAATCCAGATGGCAACATGACCATGGAACGTTTTGCCGGATTCCTGCAATGGGAAGAGTGGTTTGAAGATCTAAAAGAGATCGAAGCCGCTAAAAAACAGGAAGAAAAGCAAGAAGCGAAAGCGGCCTCAGCGAAACCTAAAAAGCTAAGCTTCAAGGAAAAGTTCGAGCTGGATAATATGGAAGCGAACATCGCGGTTCTGGAGGAAAAGCTTCAGAATGCACAAACTAAAAGTCTGCTACCGGAAATATCCAGCAATGCCAAAAAAGTGCAGGAGCTGTATACGGAAATCGCCACTCTTCAGGCTGAAATCGAACGTCTCTATGATCGCTGGTCGCAATTAGAAGGAAAATCTTAAATAGTCGACGGGGCAGGAATATTTCTGGAGTCTTCAGGCAAATCCATAGTGAAGGTGGTCCCAAATTCAGGCGAGCTTTCCACCCGAGTGGTTCCGCCCAGGGATTCTGTCATCGCACGCACCAAAGCCAGCCCTATACCCCAACCTTGAACTCCGCCTGAGATGGCTGATCTCGAGCGCCCAAAGGTGTGAAAGATTATTCGCAAATCATTTTTGGAAATAGGATTTCCTTCATTGTGAACGGAAGCCAAAACATGGCCTTTTTCGCGATTTATTCGAATGGTAATGGGAGTGTCGGGCGAGCCATACTTAATGGCATTTTTTATTAGATTTTCGAAACATCGTCTTAAGCCCTCGTGGTCCCAAAATCCAAATGTAGATTCACCAATAACACTTATACGATGTTTTTCACGTGGCTCTAATTCTTCCACTACGTCGTGAGCCAGTGCGACTAAATCAAGCTTGGACAGATTGATAGGAAGCTTTTCGCCAATTCTTAAGATGCTCGCATCAAGTAAATCTTGAAGCATCCGATCGGCCCGTTTGGTGTTCGCGGTGATTCTACCCGTAAGGTCTATAATCTGATTTTTGATTTTGGGGTCTGCAATATCAGCAGCAATTTCTTGAATAATTTCTGCTGACATTTGCGCTATTCCTATGGGATTGCGCAAATCGTGACTGAGAGTCGCCGTGAACTCGTCCTTGATGGTGGCATGAACTTGAAAAAACTCCATCAACGCCTCTTGGATGGCTTCGTCGAAGGTCTTTTGAATGGTTTGCTTGTCCTGCTCTGAAAGATGCATTTCTTGTTCTAAATGATAAGTCACGGCTTGGCGTAAAATCTGAAATTCCAGAACAATATGAGATGCACCAAAGCTGGTTTCCCGGGCTCTGATGGCGGCGTGCCTTTTAACGATAGCAGAGCTTTCCTCGATCAGTCCCCGGGCATTGGGTTCCGCCAGAGCTTTAGCCAGCAGACGTAAAAATTGGGGGAGGGCGTCTCTCAGGATGGGGCGCAATAGTTCGCCCGCTGACTCAACTTGATCTCGAACGCCTTTTTCCCAGGTCTTCATTACCTGGAGACTTAATTTGTTTAAGTTGAGCTCCGAAGTCATTAACCTCTTGTCGTGGTGATCTTTGCTTTTGTCCATTGGTGTCCTTCAATAAGGATTCTTTCTCTTACGAGCATTGTATGCCAATCGAGTAAACTTGACAGGAGCTGTGCTGCAAGCTGGTGCTTCTTTGTCAAAATGAAGGGGTAGAAATCCTGGCCGCTGTAGTTCAGCAAAACCACGGGAGTGCTTCGTCACAGAGATAAAAAAAACCCAGCTTTTTACGCTGGGTTTTTATATTGCCTTTAAAAAACTTTACTACTAGCGAGAAACATTCGCGCATTTCGCGGGGTAAGTTTTTCCGCGTTTGAAGTACATTTTGCCTTCTAAACCGAAGTTGTTGCTGGAGTATTCTGCAACGTAATCACCATCCGCAGATAGAGTTCCCTTGAATACGGTCGCATAGCCATTTGTTTGGCCGGAGTACTTACCGTCAAGGGTCAGGGCTGCAGGTACGAAGTCATCGCGGTATTCGCCGCTCAGAGCTGCTCTTAGGAATTCCTCAGAGTCGTCGTTTCTAAGGAATGTTCCCACCAACGTTGGACGGGTTGTTTTGTCTTTTCCAACAACTTTTTCTTCGAATACTGACAAGGTCATTTTCGCTTTGTAGTTCGGAACACCTCTTTGAGTCATGTCCTTGGTTGTGATCACACAGCCATAATACATACCAGAGATCTTCGCGTATTTCTGGCGAAGACGGTCATAATACTGTTCGTCAGAACCGTTACCACCGTTTGACGAGCCGCCAATCACGAATTTCAAAGACATACGACCGATGATGCCAGCTTTGGATACAACCACGCCAGTCATTACGCCGTCTTTAATAGTTGCGGTAATCGAATGAACATCATCGTTATTAATGTTTTTATCTGGATTCGTAATCGTCAATGCACCCAGTTCTGCAGTGTAATTGGCCGATAAGCCAGTCATTGATGCAGATGATGGGGAAATGCGAGTGTAAACGGCTGTTTGAAGGTATTGATTGATCGCGGAGCCGTCGTCATTCTTGTTGCCCGTGTCCAGAGAAAGGCCAACCAACTTGATTTCGATAACTTCAGTTGCACCATTCTCGCGGATCAGGTTTCCTTGGTAGGCGCCTTCCACTTTGGAAAAGATCGCAGCAGCACGAGCGTTGTCTTCAGCTAATTTTTTATTTCTTTTGTTAGCGCTCGACTCGTCATTGTTGAACGCGCAAGCAGTCAGGCTTAGTACGCTCAAAGTTAAGATAAGTTTCTTCAACATAAAATCCCCTGCCTATTTCTTGTCTTCTGACGGCTGTTCGTCAGGAATAAGTTCGTCTCTTGATGCTGCCCACTCATTTAGAGCGATGTGGTAGTTACCTACTGCAGTGATGTATTGAATCTCTGCTGTAAATGAGTTGTTCAGAGCAATGATCAAGTTATTAATATCAGTTCTTCCTTGAGAGTAGGAACGGTTCAATTCCGTTACCGCTCTTTCACGGAAAGCTTTTTGTTTCTCGGCGCTTTGGGCGATCGAGTAAGCGGCTTGAGCTTTACGCTCAGCCTGTGTGTTCGCGTCCACGACTTCCACCATTTGACGTTGCAAACGAGTTTGTTCCAGGTCGCGATTCAATTTGTTGTAAACGATACGTTCGTTTTGGATGTCAGAGCCAAAGTTGTAAGCAAATCTCAAACCGATGTAGTAATCAGGGCGGGAGCCGCCAGTCACTTCAGAATAAGAATCTTCAGATTTTTCACCGACGCCCGTTGTATAGGCTTTACCCACGACATTCAAAGTCGGGTAGGACAAAGACTTGGAGGCCGACAGGCTTTCCTCGGCTGCTGAGACTTTCAACTTTTGCGAACGGATGGCGCGCAAATCTTCAGTGGCTTTGGGTGGCAAGCTTGGCATCGCTGGAAGCGCTGCGCTCATTTCAAATTTTACTTCTGATTTTGGATCCAAAGCCAACGCTGTCAAAAGATTCTCGACAGAAGCCAGGTAATCTGTCGAAGTCAGTTTCACAGTTTGTTCGCGAGTCTCAAGTTCGGCTTGAGCTTGCGGTAAGTCGCCAGGATTGGAATAACCCAAAGAAGTTTTTCTGCGAACTGTCTCCACGAGTTTTTTATAGCGGTCACGAGCGCTGACGGCTTCTCTGAAGTTTTCCTGAGCGATGTAAGCCTGCCAGAACTGGCGAACAGCTTCGAGCACCACGTTTTCCAAATCATTCGCACGAAGGATTTCAGAAGCCTGGTAGTTTTGTTCTGCTGCATTCACAGTGCCACGATCAGCCACACCGAAGAAATTACCTAAGATCGCTTGTTCCAGGATGATCCCGGCACGATCCAAAGTTTGGTTGTCCGGAGGAGGCGTCGCAATTGCTGTATCATAGTCTGCATTTAGTGACAGACGACTGAGTTCAAGAGTTGCCAACGTTCCTGTCGTGAAAGGCTTTTGCAACGAGAACGTCGTGTTATAGCGCTCGATCTTGTTGTGTGGATCCATCGTTGGTGACGTTAAAAGTTGCGCTTGCTTGTCCTGTTCGTAACCAGTGGCTGCATTAAGAAGCCAATCGTACTTAGCCAGGGTTTCAGCGTAGGGAAGTTTAAATTGTTGATACTGAAGGTTTACTTCTTTGGTGCGGTAACCTTGCTGCAAAGCCAACTCTGCCACTTTTTTCTGTGTCAGAGTGATGACTTTAGGAGCAGCAACAGGTTGTTGCGCCCAAGCAGTCGAAGTTGCACAAAGAAGAAGAATGATTTTTTTTACCATGACACTCTAGTTCCTAATTCAAAGTTGTCTTTTTCAAGAGCGATTTCCTGATTCTGATCACGCAATTCTCTTTGAGACCATTCAGTGAAAACCGACCATTTTTTTGTCAAACGGAAGTCTAACCCATAGTTCATCGCCAAGTAAGAACCTTGTTTGGAGAAGTGCGCAAAATCGTTAGAGGAAGTTTGCGTGTAGTTCAAGTTTCCGTATTGCGGAGAGAACGTAACTGCCAACCAAGATACTTTTGCGTGGCTAATATTCAAAACCGGTCCCGCGGAAGCCATCGTCGTATTTAAACGTGCGTCATCAATCGTGGCTCCTGAAGGCAAGGTCACTGCAGAGTTTTGCGTCGCCATAGAAGCATCAAAACGAACTCCACCGCTGATCAAAATATTTTTTACGTTCCATTCAGGTGTCATCACACCGAATGTGAGGCCGGGCATGAATGTTTGATCGTTTTGGCTCAAATCAAATGTTCCTGCAGTTTCAGTCGTCACTGTTCCTTTAGCTTGGAATTGCTGAGCTGTGAAACCCGCGAAGTATTGCCAAGGACGTGTGATGATTTCTGGCTTTGGGTCTTTAAGAACCAACATTCCAGTTGTTTGCGCGTCAGATGCATATTTTTGAGCTGTACCTTTGGCAGAAGTTTCTGCAAGGGCAGCATCTCTTAAAGAAGTGGAAGTCGCTTGGGACCAACCAATTGCGGAAACGAACGTTAGAGTAGCGAACAAGAATGAACTCGCGTAACGAGCAGTCGACATGAAAGCCTCCAGAAGTGGCACAATTGCCGAAAAGAAATAGTCCTCCAGACCAGTCATGTCAATCACTGATTAGCCACCTAAGTATTGCTTAGGTGACCTTATGAAGGCTGAGTAAAATCAAAGTCTTGAGTTATCTTTTGTTGAAAGATGTTCATGGTTGGTTAGGATGTGCTGAGTTACACTGATCGAGTCTTTGTTCCAAGGAGAAGGAATGCGCATTTCGGATATTTCCATCAAGAACCCAGTCTTCGCATGGATGTTAATGTTTGGATTGATGATTTTCGGTTTGATCTCGTTTTCAAGAATGGGTTTAAGCCAATTACCTGACGTGGATTTTCCCACAGTTTCGGTCAGCGTAACTTTGGATGGTGCGGCTCCAGAAGTAATGGAGACTCAGGTTGTTGATGTCATCGAAAGTGCTTTGATGGGAGTCGAAGGTGTCCAAAGCATCACTTCCAGCAGCAAAACAGGGTCTGCAACAATTACCGTAGAATTTAGTTTGGACCGCAATATCGATCTCGCTTTGCAAGATGTTCAGGCAAAAGTTTCAGGTGCGCAGCGATTACTTCCTGACAACGTCGATGCTCCAACCATTTCAAAAACGAATCCCGACGACCAACCCATTTTGTGGTTGGCACTTACTTACGACAAGGGTGACCTTGAATTCCTGATGAAATACGCGCGCGACTATTTGAAAGATCGTTTTACGACAGTGGATGGCGTGGGTGATATTTTCCTGGGTGGTTACACGGATCCCGTGCTTCGCGTATTCGTAAATACTAAAAAACTTCCGGGTTATAATATTGCAGTGAATGACGTGATCGATGCGATCAAGTCTGAGCACTCTGAAGTTCCCGGTGGTTACATTGAAACTAAGAAAAGCAATTTCAACGTGCGTACGATGGGTGAGGCAAAAACCATCGAAGAGTTTAAAAACATCGTGATCAGCCGTCGTGCCGGGTCTTTGATTCAAGATTCCACGAACATGGTAAAGATCGGTCAAGTGGCCGATGTCAGCATGGGTCTTGATAACATCACTCGTATTTCTCGCTTTAACGGCGAGCCGGCGTTGGGATTAGGTATTCGTAAACAGCGTGGTACGAATGCCGTGGCTGTCGCGAAAGCGGTGAAGGCCAAAGCGGAAGAAATTCAGTCGCAACTGCCGGAAGGTATGAAAATTCATGTGAACTTCGACAGTACTCAGTTCATTGAAAAATCCGTGGGTGAGTTGACGCATCACTTGATCTTGGCCGTGGTTTTGACGTCTTTGGTTTGTTGGGCGTTTTTAGGGTCGTGGTCTGCAACATTCAACGTTTTACTTTCTATTCCAACTTCGTTGTTAGGTGCCTTCATCGGTTTGTATTTCCTGGGATACACGTTGAACACGTTCACGTTGCTAGGTTTGACTCTCGCCATCGGTATCGTCGTCGACGATGCCATCATGGTTCTGGAAAATATCTTTAGGTATAACGAGGAAGGGCACGGACAGATTGAATCCGCGATTCTTGGTGCGCGTGAGATTTCTTTTGCGGCAATGGCAGCAACAGCGGCCGTTATCGCGATCTTCCTTCCTGTGGCGTTCATGAAGGGGATCATTGGTAAGTTCTTGATGCAATTCGGGGTGACAATTTCCATCGCCGTGTTCTTGTCATTGGTGGAATCCCTGACAATCACGCCAATGCGTTGTGCTGGTTTCGTTCACCACGGTGAGCGTACGACTAAAATCGGTAAAGCGTTTGAAGCTTTCATGGATTCTTTGAAAGTGGGCTATGAAAGATGGTTGCGCAAAACTTTGCAAATGCGCTGGAAAGTCATCATCGGTTCTTTGGTATTCGTGGCTTTGTCATTTATCTCTGTTAAATTCCTGGTGAAAGAAATGTCACCCGCTCAAGATCAAAGCATTTTCTTGGCGCGTTTAATATTGCCGGTGGGAAGTTCTCTTGCTTATACAGATGGTCAAGTTAAGCAAGCGGAAGAGTGGTTGCGTTCTCGCCCTGAAGTAAAGCAAGTCTTTGCCAGCATCGGTGGTTTCGGTGGCGGTATCTCTGACGCCAATACCGCGATGATGTTTATCACTATGAAAGAGTTCAAAGAGCGTCCGATTGATCAAAAAACGGGTAAGCGCATGACGCAAACTGATTTCATGCAGGTGACTCGTGAGGCGTTCGGTAAAATCCAAGACGTGCGCCCGGTACTGATGGATATGTCCCAACGTGGGTTCTCAAGTGGTCGTGGTTATCCGATTGAATTTACCGTCATGGGTTCTGACTGGGAAAAGCTTGCGGGCTATTCGCAAAAGATCATGGATGAAATGACTAAGACCGGTTTAATGGTCGACGTCGATTCCAATTACCTTTTGGGTATGCCAGAAATTCAGGTAAAACCAGATCGCGTTTCAGCGGCTCAACATGGTGTGAGCATCGCAGCTGTCGGGACGACGGTGAATGCTTTGATCGGGGGAGTGAAAGCCGGGGAGTATCCTGACGGTGGTCACCGCTACGACATCAAAGTGAAATTGGATAATAAAGAAGACGCGATGGTTGAGATCAAAAAGTTGTTGATTGGAAACAACCGCGCGAACTTGGTTCCAATCTCTCGCGTGACAACGCAAGAGACGACGAAGGCTTTGCAAAGTATCTCACGTATGAATCGTCAGCGTGCAATTACCATTACTGCGAACTTAAAAGCCGGTGCTTCTCAGCAGGCAGCGATGGATAAGATTTTGGAAATCGGTAAAAAGACTTTGGAACCGGGTTACATGATCGAGCAGCAGGGTTCTTCGAAAACCTTCAAAGAATCGATCCAAAGTTTCTTCCTAGCATTCATCTTGGGTATCGTGATCGCCTACATGATCTTGGCTTCCCAATTCAACTCGTTCATCGATCCAGCGACAATCTTGTTGGCATTGCCACTAAGTTTCTCGGGTGCGTTCTTTGCCTTGTTGTTAACGGGCCAATCTTTGAACATGTACTCGGCCATCGGATTCTTGCTCTTGATGGGTATCGTGAAAAAGAACTCGATCTTGTTGGTTGAATTCACGAACACCGTTCGTGATCGTGGTGCACTGAATGCGGATAATGCATTATTGGAAGCATGTCCAATTCGTCTTCGTCCGATCCTGATGACGTCGATCGCAACGATTGCCGCGGCGGTTCCCTCTGCGATGGCAACCGGTGCCGGTTCCGAAACAATGCGCCCAATGGCCTTGTGCTTGATCGGTGGGGTTTTGGTTTCCACAATCTTGACTTTGTTCGTAGTGCCAGCAGCGTACTCGATCTCCGACAGATTCAGAAAACGCGACAAAGTCCGCGAGCAAACCAAACAAGCCTTCGCCGCCGTCGGCGAATAAAAGGTGCCAGGTCCTCTTTACGGACTCGATGCGTAAAAAAAAGCCCGGGAGACCGGGCTTTTTTTCTTTCCGCTATAAACATGTTGAAATTTGGTCTGGGTGCTTCAGTTTTTGCTGCCAGTAACCGACGCTAATGCGAACATTCCTATATGAATAAAGCAGTGTTCGTCGTAAAGAATCTTATAAAGTCGTATGATAAAAAAGCCATTTTGAATATTTCCAATCTCAGTTTGAAGTCGGGACAGTTCATCGCATTGATGGGGAAAAATGGAAGTGGCAAATCCACTCTCATGAGAATCCTTGCCCAGCAAGAGGTGTTTGATTCCGGTGAATTAACCTTTAATGATAAATCTCTTTTTTCTACATCACTTTGCTTGAATGATTTCATGGCCTTTATCTCTGAAGAGCAAATTCTTCCGTTTTCTGACTCGCTTTCGCATTGGTGCGAGATGCACGCAAATCTTTATGAAGACTACGACGCAGGGCTGTTTGATCGTCTGTGTAAATCTCTTGATGTGGACGCAACGAAATCTTTTCATGGGATGTCTCGCGGGCAAAAGATGAAAGCTCTTTTCTGCGTTCAAGCGCCGAAGAAACCATTAATTTATCTTTTGGATGAAATCACTGCGGTATTAGATCAAGCTTCACGATGGACGATGATGGAGTTTCTAAATGAAGAAATGCATCGAGGTTGTCTCGTTGTGATGAGCACGAACATCGCCAGTGAAATGCAGGGATTTGCAACCAACGTAACGATTTTAGAGAATGGCAAAGTTTCCTTTTCCAGCGACAGCCAGACGTTGAATTCACATTTCAGAAAGCTTCTAGTTCCCAAAGAGATCGGACCTTCTATTTCTTCTTCGGTTGTTAAAAAAATAGGTTTGAATGGGGATGGGAAATGGATATTCATGCATCCTCGAAATCATGAAGTTACGGGGCTGGGAATAAGTGAGGACCAACGTGCAGTGACAATCTCTGATGTGCAGTCCTATTTCACGGCAGGAGATCAATTTTAATGCGCCATTTATTTTTCGATTTTTATAAACGCTATATTTCAAGAGTTTTGTTTATTTGGCTTGTTCTCTTAATTGTAGGTATCTTTTTCCGAGAAGATCCTTATATACGGAATTACGTCGGTTTTTTTGCTGCTGGATTGTCATTTGTTTTAGGCTCGTTATTCATATCAGTGGAAGGTTGGATTGTTTTTTGGAGAAGAACTGCCCGCACAATCAATCAGTTTTGGACGGGAATTGTTCTTATTCAATTCGGATGTTTGGCATTAAATACGGTGTTCCTGTATACATTTTTATTAATCCATCAGAGAGACCAAGATTCCGTTATTCATGACATCTTCAATGGGGGTTTATTAGATATCCTTTGGGGAGTTCTCCTGTTGGTATCTATCAGTGTTGTAGCAATTCATGATCCGAAAGTTATGGCTACGAAAAACCTCACGAAATCTCCCGCAAATATTGCTAAATCTGTCGGATATGCGCTCTACTTTTCATTTCTTGTGGCAGTATATCATTTTTCCAGACTTCTAGGATATATGATCGCGGAATTGAGCTTGGTGATTATTCTATTCGCAACTAACTACTTCGCACTGACGACTTTAACGAAGGCAAAAAGAAAGAAACTCATCTGCATTGGTTCGCTGACCGTTGTTATACTTGCAGCGGGTTCATATTCGTTAGCGCGTGTTTATGACCAACTCAGTTTCCTTGGAGAGAGTGATATCAGAATCACATCTTTCTCGGGACTTGACGAAGTCAAGACGCCATCAGAATGGGTGCGTTGGATGTCACGGGTGGGATCACTTAATACGGATCAAACGATTGCTGCTATGGGGAAGCTTGAAAGCATATGTCCAATGGAGCCGACAGATTCTCCGACCGTCGTATCTTGTTATGAAAAAGATCCTTCAGAAGACTATACTTCAGTAGGCGGGAAGACTGACGAAACAGAAGTACGGCAGCTTTTGGGTGATAGGAATGCGTACTCAAAACTATTAGGTCTTTTAAGAGCTCGAGGTTTAGAGGAGTTTTCATCAGAGTTGAAAACTCAAATAGAAGAAATTGCCAAAGGCAGTGGTCGCCTGAGTTCCGTCGCAGAGAAAACACTCGTCACACATAAAAAAGACAAACAAGTGCCACTCGTAATTCGGATTTGGCGAAAGTAAGTATTGACGCGGCTTTACCTCCGCAGCGGTAACTGCATGCGTTGAATGAGTCAAAAAATGAGAAAGGCACAGACTTAAAAATCTGTGCCTTTTTTATTTTAGACTTACGCGCTCCACATAACAGTGCGCATAGATAGTGATCCCATTTCGAAGCCCTCAAACGGGTAGGAGATTTTATCCTGCTCGTCCGAAGCACCGAAGGTGTACAAGAGTGGCCAGTAGTGTTCGGGCGAGGGAACGGAGAGTTCCGCGGCGGAGCCGAATTTTTCCATGTACTGAGCCAAGGTTTTTTCGTCTCGTAAATCCAAAGCTTTTTTTATGCCCGCATCGAACTCTACCGCCCAATCGAATTTTGCGTTGGGATCGCGCCATTGAATGGTGCGCAGGTTGTGAACGATGTTGCCACTTCCGATGATCAGCACTCCTTGCTCGCGCAAAGAACGCAAATGGCGGCCCAGCTCAATGTGCTTTTCGGGAGGAGCATTCACATCAAGGCTTAGTTGAAACACAGGAATATCCGCTTTCGGAAACATGTGTAACAACACCGACCAGGTTCCGTGATCCAGGCCCCATTTTTCAGTTAGCTCTGAACCCGGAATCAGTTTTTGCGTGGCTTGCGCCAAACTTAAAGGACCGCGGGCAGGGTACTGAACGTCAAACAGGGCTTTCGGAAATCCATAAAAGTCATGGATTGTTTGTGGTGTCGCATTGTAAAGAACTTTCGTTCCTTCGGTTTCCCAGTGGGCCGACACCACAAGTATTGCCTGTGGATGCGGCAAGCTTTCGCCCAATGCTGACAAAGTATCCGTGAACGGAGTCTTCGCCAAAGCATTCATTGGGGAGCCATGAGCAGCAAAAATCACAGGCATGCGTTTCATAAAAATTAACCTTTCTTTTCAACCGGTTTGTTCGCCTCAACACGGATTGTAAGAGTGATTTCGTCACCTACAACCGGGCCGGCTTCCACCGCTTTACTCCAGCTTAGACCGTAATCCTGGCGATTGATTTTACCAGTCGCCGTGAATGCGATTTTGTGATTACCGAAGGGGTCGTTTACGTCACCCAGGTATTTCACTGCCAAAGTCACTTCTTTAGTTTTACCTTTTAAAGTCAAATCACCAATCAGTTTCAAGTCATCCGCAGTGCCGACAACTTTTTTAACGACGAAAGACATTTTAGGATTTTTCGCGACGTCGAAAAAGTCAGGGCTCTTTAAGTGACCGTCACGGTCAGCATTGTCAGTATCCACACTGTTTACGTCGATATTCAAATTCGCTTTGGACTTCTCCAATTTCGGATCGATTGTGATAGAGCCGTCGAATTTTGTAAAACGACCTTCAACAGTAGCGATCACCAGGTGAGGAACTTCAAAGCCAACTTTTGAATGGGCAGAGTCAATGGTATAGGTTCCGGCCGGGATGGTTTTGGCAAAAGCAGCGGAACTAAGTAACGTAATAAAGGCAGCGGTCATTAATTTCATAGGGTTCTCCTCTTTTATTGTGTTTCGGACTTAATCAGTATCGGGGCTAAAGGAGTGTTGCGGTAGGAGACATATTCACGATATACTGTTGCATATATGGAACAATTAGATCTGAATCAAATCCGCACTTTCGTTAAATTAGTTCAAGCAGGGAGCTTTACCAAAGCTGCTGAGGTGCTGCATCAGCCCAAATCCCGAGTCAGTCGCAGATTAGCTGCCTTAGAAAGAGACCTGGGGATCCAGCTGGTTTATCGCACGACGAGACAATTCCAACTGACCGATGCGGGTCGGGCCTATTATGAGCGTTCTCGCGGTTTGGTAGAGGGCTTGGAGAGCTTGTCTGCAGAATTAAGTGAGGAAGTTGCAGATGTTTCTGGTTGGCTCCGTATCACGGCCTCCGATGATCTAGGTGTCCTGTTAATGCCGGACATTCTGGCTGACTTTGCAAAGCAACATCCACGTGTTCGTTTCGAGCTGATGTTAAGTCAGGCTTATGTGGATTTGGTCAAAGAATCCATTGACGTCGCGGTTCGTATCGGAATTCTTAAGGACAGCAATCTGCGAGTGAAAAAAGTGGCAACCTTAAAAAGCGTGATGGTCGCAAGTCCCGGATTCTTGGAGCGCTATCGTCAGGCCGACGACCTGGAAAACCTAAGTACTCTGCCGTTTCTATCTTTGAACTCACAAAACAAATTGGAACTGTGGCGAACGGCTGACGGTAAAAAAATGTCTGTGAAAGTGGATCCGGTGTTTTCAGCGAACAATCCAAATATGATTGTCCAAATGGCGTTGCAGGGCCGAGGTATCGGTATGGTGCCGGAATTCATCGTGGCCGAGCATATTCGTTCCGGACGATTGATTCACATGTATCGCAGTTTGCGTGGCCAGGAAATTCCTGTGAGTTTGGTTTCGCCCGAGCAAAAAGAAGTTCCGATGAAAACCAAGAAGTTCATCGATTTCGCTGCAAAAAGATTGAAAGAGAAGTTTGAAAGTTTTTAGCGGAAATGGCTTCTAAAAGAAACGCGTAAAGAACGAAAACAAATCTTCGTACTGGAATTTCAAAGCACCAAAAATAACCGCGCCCCAAAGAACTGCGATCACACCCATCATCATAAGTTGTGGGAAGTGAAGGAGGCTCATCGGGCCCGGTTGCTTGTTCAGCATTTCATCGATTTGCCCGCGCTCTTGATTTTCTTTAAAGCGGCGAGCAAGGCCTTGAGCTAAAACGATTCTTTGAGTCATTTCCATTTTATAGAAATGCACACCGACCAGAGTCGTCGCATTCGAAATACTATCAAGACGCGTGACAATTCCATAGCACGCCATCTGGCGTGAGCCGGGCGGAGTGAATTGGATTTTAATCACTTCACCCAAAATCGGGCACAGATCATCCGGCGCCGTAAAGGCAAGACCTGTCAGCGATACATTTTTAATGGAAGTGCCTTCTTCCCAAGGAACTTGCTTGGGGCCAGCAACGCGCACGATACTTTCATCTTCAGTCTGAAGAATGAATCTGGGAGATCTGCCGTGGTAGCGTGCGAGTGAAGTCATGTAAAACTATTCGGACAAAAAGCAGGGTCTCTTAACGAAAGGTCGGGAAAAATACTGTCTCAAAATGATCCTGAAACCTATTCGACTTAAAAATGCTTCCAGCCCTTAAAAGACTCGATCTCTTCCTTAGCATCGCCATGAATTAAAAAGACTCCAGGGCTTTCTGTGAACTGGCCAACTTCTGTCCATTGCGGAAAGAGCCCACGATGCTTCGGAGAAAGAGTCAGCAAAAGCTCATAATCCTCTCCCCCCCAAAGCGCATATTCGTAAGCTTTCGCCAAGTGAGCCATGCGAATTGTTTCATCTTCCAAAGGAAATTGATCAGGGAAAAGATGAATGCCCACAGCCGGTGTGGCTTGGCCATTGTTGTAGGGTTTATTTGCCAAGATCAAAGCATCATTCACCAAGCCATCACTGCAATCCATCAAAGCGTGAATTTTATCAGCGTGCTTACGAAGTTCTGGCAGTAAATCCAAGCGCGGCATGGGGCGCAGATGTCTTTCCACGGCTTGTGGAAAATCATTTCGGCGATCTTCGTGAAGCGCTCGCAGCCCTGTTGTTGAAATTCCCAACGGACCGCTGGCTAATAAGATATCTCCAGGTTGAGTACCCTGCCGGGTAAGAGGTTTTTCGCATGATCCATGCACGCTGACATCGATGATGACTCCGCGAGGGGAAGCGCACAGATCTCCACCGGCGATTTCCATTCCGAAACGATCCGCCAGCGTTGTCATACCCTGATAGAATTCGTCAAGCCAGGATTCGGTTATTTCTTTCGGCAGTGCGAGGGATACTTGTGCAAAGTGGGGTTGTGCTCCCATGGCAGCAAGATCACTTAAGTTAACTGCCAGGGCTTTGTGTCCCAGATCAAATGCACAGGCGTAATCCAGACGGAAATGGACGTCTTCCACCATCATGTCTTGAGCAATGACCGAGAGACCCGGAAAATTTTTAAAGACAAAGCCATCATCACCCAAAGGCACCACGGTGTTTGGATTATGACGCTGGACCTTATTGCGAATCTGCTTAAGAACTTGCCATTCTTTGGGAGTATTTTGCACGTCGTTGTTCCTCTAGGAAGACATTGCCAAAAATAATGCTTTATTGTGAAATATACCTCCAGGGAGTCAAGGAGGATTCTTTGAACACACCGAAGGCGAAGTCGCCGACCAGAACGTCTAAGAAAAAAGCTGCTACTCGCAAGGTCAAAGTTGTCGAGCATCCATTGTCATCTGAAAGTTTATTCACCAGTCGCGAGATCGGGTGGTTGAATTTCAATCGCCGTGTTTTGACCGAAGCTGAAGACAGCAACAATCCTCTTTTGGAAAGAGTTAAGTTTCTAAGTATTTCCGGATCGAATCTGGATGAGTTTTTCATGAAACGCGTGGGCGGGTTAAAACGCCACGTGGCCTACGGAGTTTCGCCAAAGTCATCGGATGGTAAAACACCGATGGCCCAGCTTCAGGAAATTCGTGAAGTCGTTCAGCCCATGATCAAAGATCAAGGCAGCTGCTTTACGAAAACTTTGAAACCCGCTTTGGAAAATGAAGGCATTTTCCTTTTAAGCTGGAAAGATCTTTCCGAAAAAGAACGCGAGAGCGTAAAAAAATATTATAGCAAGAATGTCTTTCCAGTTCTCACACCATTGTCAGTGGATCCAGGGCATCCATTCCCATTCATCTCGAATCTTTCGGTTTCATTGGGTGTGACTTTAAAGCATCCCAATTCCGAGGAAAAACTTTTTGCCCGAGTCAAAGTTCCCAAAGTTTTGCCGCAATGGATTCGCGTGGACATTGATCCCAGCATCAATCGCTTCGTCAGCCTTCAGGAAGTCATCAAGGCAAATCTGTCGGATCTGTTTCCTTCCATGCAAGTGATCGATTCGATGGCTTTCCGTCTGACTCGCAACGCCGATTCCGATCAGGATCAAGAGGATGCGGAAGATTTATTGGAAGCGATCGAAGAAGAACTTCGTCAGCGTCGTTTTGCTGAAGTCGTCCGCCTGGAGCATGGACCCAATCCAGACATGTGGATGTTGAAGTTCTTGATGGAAGAGTTGGAGCTGAACGAAGAAGACATTTACGAACTTCCTGGTGAGCTTGATTACGGTGATTTGGGTATGATTGCTGATCTGCCCCTGCCAAAATTGAAATTCGAACCGTACATTCCGGTGGTCTCTCCCGCATTTGCCGAAGAGGGTACAGGGATTTTCAGTGCCATTCGTGCGAATGATCAATTGATCCATAATCCGTTCGAAAGTTTTTCTGCTTCGGTGGAGACTTTCATTCGGATTGCCAGCGAAGACCCCAAGGTTTTAGCGATTAAAATGACGTTGTACCGCACCGGTGACAACAGTCCGTTCATTCGCTCGTTGATTCGCGCCGCCGCTCAAGGCAAGCAAGTGGTTTGTCTGGTGGAATTAAAAGCGCGCTTCGATGAAGAACGTAATATCTATTGGGCCAATGAGCTTGAAAACGCCGGCGTTCACGTCGTGTACGGAGTCGTGGGGTTGAAAACTCACGCAAAAACTGCCTTGGTGGTTCGCCAGGAGCAAGAGGGACTTCGTTGTTACGTTCATATCGGTACAGGTAACTACAATGTGGCGACTTCCAGATTTTATACGGATTTGGGGCTGTTGACGGCGCGTGAAGAAATCACGAACGATGTGGTGGATTTCTTCCATTACCTGACGGGTATCAGCTTAAAGGGCAGTTATCAGCACCTGTTGATTGCGCCTGTGAATATGCTTTCAACATTCAGAACTTTGATTGATCGTGAAGCTGCCCATGCGAAAGCCGGGAAGCCGGCAAACATCGTCGCTAAGTTTAATAACTTTGAAGAGAACGATATCGGTGCTGCGCTTTATTCTGCATCACAAAAAGGCGTGGACATCGAAATGATCGTCCGTGGCTTTTGTTGCCTTCGTCCCGGTGTTCCGGGGATGAGTGAGCGCATCAAAGTCATTTCCGTCATTGGTCGCTTTTTGGAGCACTCGCGTTTGTTCTATTTCAGGAATGGCAAGGAAGACCCAGTTGATGGGGACTTCTTCCTGGGTTCGGCGGACTGGATGTATCGTAATTTGCATGCCCGCGTGGAAGCAATTGTACCTGTGCTGGATCGCAGTCTTAAAGAAAAACTGTGGGAAATCCTGCAGTTTTATCTGAAAGAGAATCGACAAGCGTGGGTGATGAATTCCGACGGAAGTTATACGAAAAAACCTTTTAAAACTGATGAGATCGGCATTCATCAAACTTTGATGCAATTGGCGAAAACACGAGGTAAACTGGTCGAAGATTCAACCGCGGAGTAAAATGGAAATCATCATCGTCCGTCACGCCCTTGCTGAAGAAAGGGAAGACTTTGCAAAAAAAGGACTGGAAGACCAGTTTCGTCCCCTGACTTTGAAGGGACGTAAGCGCATGCAGAAAGTTTGCATGCGTATGAAGGACTTTATCAAAGACGTTGATGTGATCGTGACCAGTCCGTTTACTCGGGCTGCTCAAACCGCGCAAATTCTATCCCAATTTTATCCCGGGAAAAAAGTCATCGAGATTCCAGAGATGGTTCCACAAAGTCCACCGCAGGCTTTGCTAAAATGGTTTCGCACTCAAGGGCGCAATCATAAAAAAATCATGATCGTGGGCCACGAACCGCATTTAAGTGTTTTCGCAAGTTATATGTTAACGGGTAAGGCCGAGAGCTTTATTGATCTTAGAAAAAGTGGCGTGCTGTCGTTGGAACTGGAATCTTTTGCTCAGGCAAACGCCGGTGGAGCAGAGTTGATGTACTCCATTCCACCGAAAATTTTCGATTGAAACCGAGTCAAAAACTATTCGATATCATCGACGTCTAATTGACATTGATAGGCGCGTTCATTGTAGTTTAGCACGCACTGGATTTTGTTTGCAGTTAGGTAACGGCTTCCTGCAGCGCCTTCGAAAGCGGCAAACGGAGCCAAAGCTTTAGCCAGCGCCAAAGAGTTTGGACGAGCCGCTGGATCAATTTGTGTGTAGCACTGAACTGCATTCATCCATTCATCGGGACCATCAGCAGCTGAATAGCGGCAAGTTAAGTTAGATACATCCACCGTCATTGGGTTTGTGCCGTATTGGTCGTCATCAACGTGTTTTACTGGGAAGCCTGCAGAGTATAAAGCTTCCATGATGGAGCGAGCAGCGTCACCTTGAACAGCAACAGTTTTTGCTTCAGCAAGGCTTGCGAAGAATAGGAACAGACTCATAGAAAAGATAGCTAGTTTCATGGGATCTCCGATTCAAGTTTGTGAGGGTCGTTGAAAAGAGATCTATCGCGCTGAGCGAAAAATGAAAAATAGATGTTTTGGAAGGTTGTGTTCTAAATTTTGGAAGTGTTAAACCATCGACCAAATAAGGCCGTCACGCAGGCCCACTGCAGGGATGACGATTTTTTCCACCTCTGCCTGGCGCATGATGGTTTCCACCAGCATGGAGGCGGGCATAATCACGTCAGCGCGGTCGGGGCGTAACTCCAATTTATCGATGCGATCTTTAATCGACATGGCTTTCAGACGAGCGATGATTTCTGCAAGCTCTGCAAGAGTCACAAATGTATTGGGAGTCTTTTTAAGCAAACGTACTTTAAGTTCCGCCATGCACTCCAGGTTTCCGCCGGTACCGATCGCGAAATCAACTGGATCATTTTCAGTGTTGGGATAGATGTGGGGTCCCAGATCTGACAAAAACTCGCCCATGATGATACTTAAATGGCTTTCATTCATGCGGCGTTTGCTTAAGTATTCTAACACCCGAACCGTGCCCATCGGAAAAGACTTAGTCGCTAAAAGCTTGCCTCCCTTAGAAAAAGTCACCTCAACACTGCCGCCACCGATATCGATCAGCATGGTTTTCTTGTTATCGAGTTGGACTTCTTTGCGGACGGCTAAATGGATAAGGCGGCCTTCTTCGGTGCCGTCGATGATCTCAATATCGATTCCGGAAACTTTCTTAATGGTTTCCAGAAATTCTTTTTTATTCTTGGCCTCGCGGCAGGCACTGGTCGCCACGGCTCGACATTTTTCGACCTTCAGCTTTGCGTTGGTTTCAGCAAAACGACGAAAGGTGGCTTTAGCAATTTCCATGGTTTCAGGGGTGATAGTGCCCGTCGTAAATACATCATGCCCCAGGCGAACCGGAGCTCGCTGCTTTTTATTCACACGGATAAAGGGGGCTGTTTCATTGATATCAGCCACCATCATACGAATGGCGTTGGACCCGATATCGATGGCGGAAACTCGACGTGACACGGCTAAAGATCTCCTTTGGCAATAGTATATAAAAATGCGAGCATCATAGACATGAAAAAATCATTTTTTATCACCTTGTTGAGTATTTTTGTTTGTGGGCAAGCCTGGGCTTTGACGGATATCGAAATTTCCGGGGAGGCTGACTTGAATGCGTTGGTTCATTTGCTCCCAACAGGCGAAGCGGGTGAAACTGAATTTCGCGTTCCCTCGTTGCTTTTGAATTTCAGCGTGCCCCTCAAAGAGGGCAATCTTTTGTACGTCTCATTCGAAGGCGCACAAAAGCGCAGCGAAACCTCAGAAAGTTTCATGGTCAATACTCGTGAAGCCTACTTGGACTTGGTTAGCATTTTTGAAGGTGTCTCTGCCTTGCGCATGGGGGTGGTGCCGCAATCTTGGTTGGAAGCACAGTATGAAGACGTGAATTATCGTTTTTTGGGCGAAACCGCCTACGGTCTGACAGAAAAATGGAAGTATGAGACTTATTCGGACCTGGGCGCGGGTTTTATGTCTGAACTCCCAGGAGATTTGGGGGAGTGGTCTTTGTCTGTGGTAAATGGCGAAGGTCGCGATCAGGATTCTGCGGGACCTCACAAAGAGGGCGCATTGTTTCTGCGTTTTACAAGTTGGAATCCCTTTGCCATCACATTGCAATACATCCACGGAACTTACGAACAATACGGGGATGAAGTCGCGGCGAAAGAGCGTATTCAGGCCTCATTCCTTTATAAACCTGAAGACAGCAAAACTAAAATCGGTATCGAGCTTTTGGACACCCATGATCCGGCAGGGGCCATCACCGATGGCAAAATGGCCGACGGTGTCGATGTTGTAAGTTTGGCGGGGCAAGCGGTTCATGGATTCGGGGGCAGCGCTTTCACGATTTTCGGTGTGGGTCCTAAATCTGAAGTGATGCTTCGTTATGATTATTTGGACGCCGCGGTGGGAGAGCCTGATAAAAACCTGCAAACGGGAATCGTGTCTTTTGCTTATCAAGTCACTGAAGATGTAAAAACTGCTTTGGCTGTGGATCACACGTGGTATGCTGATAACTATGGAAAAGGCATCCGCGATGCCTCTAAAGTAGAGCTAGCTGCCCAAGTCCTATTCTAGGGGACCCAGGCGACTTCGTGATCTGTTAAGATTCTGTTAGTTTTGCTTTGAGAGCCGTGTTAAGCGGTGTCTTTTACTCTGAAAACCTTTATACAACCAACAAACGGGGAATACGTATGGAACGTGCCATCGACACTCAACTTGAAGACCTTAAGAAAATGATTCTGGTAATGGGTGGTCATGTTGAAAAAGCCCTCTCTCAAGTCACTGCCGCTTTGCTTTCCCGTGATGTAAATGCTTTTCAAGAAGTTCATGAAATCGAAAAGCGCATCAACGAAGATCACATTCGCGTCGATAACCACTGCATGCACATCCTGGCCAAACAAGGCCCCGTGGCGAAAGATCTTCGTTTGATTATCTCCGTATTGAAAATCAACAACGACCTTGAGCGCATGGGTGATCAAACTGTGAATATTTCTTATTCCGGTAAAGATTATTTGGGTCGTAAACCGATCCAGGCACAAACTGGCGATATTCAGAAAATGTCTGAAATCGCAGGCCGCATGGTTAAAGGTTCTTTGGATTGTTTTGTACGTGGTGACGCTGTTGAAGCAAAAAATATTTTGTTGATGGATGATGAGATCGATACGTTGAAAAATAAAGTTTTCAACGACGCCATCAAGCATATGAAAAGCAATCCAGACGATGTTGAAGCAAGTATGGATTTTATTTTGATCGCACGTAATTTGGAGCGCCTGGGTGACCATGCGACTAATATTGCCGAAGACGTGATCTTCGCATTTACCGGTAAAGATGTTCGACATGGGGGCAAGTTTGGCTGAAAATTCAATTCAAGTGATGGTGGTTGAGGACGAACAAGAGATCCGCGAACTGATGGCTTTGCATTTGCTACGTCAAGGTTACCGCGTGACTGAATGTGCCTCTGCCGAAGAAGCCCTCGCTGAAATGAATGCCAAAAACTACCAATTGTTCGTGTTGGACTGGATGCTTCCAGGTCTTCACGGTGTCGATATTCTGGATCGTATCAAAGCAAAAAATCAAAACGCGTCCGTATTGATGGTGACGGCAAAGACGGAACCTCAGGATATCGTTATGGGTCTTGAGCGCGGCGCTGATGACTATTTGACGAAACCCTTTAATCCTTCCGTTTTGATCGCACGCGCAAAAGCTTTGCTTCGTCGTGCAAGTCCGAAGGCTGAAGAAGTCATCAAAGATGACAGCGAAATCAGTATCCACGGTTTGAAAATGAATTTCAAAACCTACGAGATCTCTTATAAAAATGAACCTCTGCATTTGACTCCCTCAGAATTCAAACTTTTAGGCACGCTGGTGCAAAACCACGGTGTGGTTTTGACTCGTGAAAAACTGATTGAAAACATTCAGGGCGAGGGCATTAGTGTCGTCGGTCGTACGATTGACACTCACGTCTTCGGTCTTCGTAAAAAACTGGGCGAGTGGGGCGATCGCATTGAAACCATCCGTGGCGTGGGCTACCGGGTGAAAATGGAACAGGCATGAAGAGTTTCATCCGTTTTCCGTCACGTCTTTTCTGGAAGTTATTCTTCTTTCAAGTAGTTGTTTTTAACATCTTGGCCTTTGTTATTGCGGCTTCTTTGGATTCGCAACATCGTATGGCTGATTTCGTGTACACGGACTTCCTGCTGAACTTTTTCATGTTCAGTCTTTTAGTGTCTTTGATCATCGCTTTCCGTTTTGTTCGTCCAATTCATAAAGTCATCCTAAAAGCTTTGCGTATTTCCAATAAGCGCGCCTATGGAGAGATCTTTTCGGCGTCGGATGCCGAGGATCTTTTGGATGATGATGCTGATGACCTGTCAGAGCTTGAAGTCGCTTTGGATAAAATCCACAAAAAGATGAAGCGTCGTAAGGCGAACTTCCTGCAAGCGCAGGAGGAATCCCAGGCTTTCATGAGTTCTGTGTCGGAAGGCTTGGTCAGTGTCAGCCTTGACGAAAAAATCCTTTACTTCAATTCTCAGTTTGCAGCGCAGTTTTTGAAAGGCCCACAGCTTTCCACTGAAAATCTGCGTCTGAAGGATGCGATTCGCTCTTCGGATGTTCTGGAAGGTTTTGCAACCACGATCAAAACAGGTAAGGGCACGCGCTTCACCGTGAAATTGCCAACCCTGATCGACAACCAGCCGCGCTTTTTCTCGGTATCGGTCAATCCGATTCGCAATGAAAAGACCCGTGAAGTTTACGGTATCGTGGGTATCTTCCATGATATCACTGAGCTGAAACGGGCCGAGCAAATCCGTATCGAATTTGTAGGTAATGCTTCCCACGAATTGCGCACGCCCCTGACTTCGATCAAAGGTTATGTTGATACTTTGAAAGAAGACATCAACAACGGCCAAACGGAGCAAGCGGGTAAGTTCATCAATATCGTTTCTCGCAATATTGATCGCTTGATGGACTTGGTGAATGACTTGTTGTCGTTGACGTCCATGGAATCTTCGAATTCAGAATTAAAATTGGAATTGATTCATCCTCTGCAAATTTCAGAACACGTGGTTTCTGAAATGGCCGTCCTGGCTGCCGAGAAAAGCATCGCTATCCGTGTGGTGGGCGAAGTTCCTCCGTTCAAAGCGGATTCGCGTAAAGTTGAACAGGTTCTTCGCAACTTGGTTTCAAACGCGGTGAAGTTCATCCCGAACAATAAAACTGTGCAGATCCGTTGGGAACGCGACATCAAAGAATACATCATCCTGCGCGTGATCGACGACGGTCCTGGTATCCCATCTGAACATTTGGATCGCTTATTTGAACGCTTCTATCGCATCGATAAAGGTCGTACAAGAGACGCCGGGGGCACAGGTTTGGGCTTAGCCATTGTTAAACACATCATGCAAAGCCACGGCGGCACTGTGGCTGTAAAATCCGAATTAGACCGCGGCACAGAGTTCATCTGCGCCTTCCCCATCAAATAGAAATAAAAGTCTTAATTGCTCCGAGAAGATCGGGGCGATTGATCGGTTTCGTCAGATGGGCATTGCAACCAGCATCTAAGGATTTTTTTACTTCTTCGCGCAGGGCATGGGCCGTTAATGCGATAATGGGCTTTTTGTACCCTTGAGCTCTAAGAGTTCTGGTGGCTTGCAGACCATCCATCCCTGGCATTTGGACGTCCATTAAAATGATATCGTAATCATTTTCCGTCGCCATTTTCACGGCTTCGAAGCCATCGTTGGCATAAGAAACAACGAAATGTTTCGAGCGAAGATAAATTCCGATTAGAATCTGGTTGTCTTTCAAGTCTTCGGCCAACAACACCTTGATGGTTTTACCTTCAAAATCTTGCAAACTGACGGGCGTTTGATTTTGCACTTGAGGTGGATGTTGTGCTGTGGCTTGTTCTTCGTCAGAGGAAGTTATCGTGAACAAGAAAGTACTGCCGACATCTTCTTTACTTTCTAGAAGCGACAAGTCGCCACCTAAAGCGCGGGCAAAATGGCGGGACAATACCAAGCCCAAACCTGTACCACCGAATTTTCGGATAATCGAAGAGTCGGCTTGTCCGAACGCTTGAAATATCTGACGCTGGCCTTCTTCGGAAATGCCGACACCAAAATCCTGCACTTCGGTTGAAATCAGAGTTTTGCCTTCAAGTTTTTGAGAGCTGATGCGTATGGTGATCGGGCCCTTGTTCGAGAATTTAATGGCGTTGCCAATCAGATTCACCAGGATCTGACGCAAGCGAACGGGGTCTGAGTGTATGAGTGCCGGCATTTGACTGGTTTTTTCAACCTGGATTTTGATGCCTTTTTTTAATCCCAATAAAGATAAAGAACTGACGACTTCATCTACCAGCTCCGTATAAGACAACAAACTTTTTTCAATGGGTATTTTGCCCGCTTCGAATTTGGTTAAATCTAAGATGTCATCAATGATTCTTAGCAGGAGTTCACCATTCGCCTGGATGCGGTTCAGATATTCTTCCTGATCCCGGGTTAAATTTTCGGAACTCAATAATTCTGCAAATCCCAAAATCGCATTCATCGGCGTGCGAATTTCATGGCTCATGTTTGCCAGAAACGTTGTTTTGGCTTTTGTCGCCTCTTCGGCTACTTCCTTGGCTTTTTTCTCGCGGATCAGCGCTTGCTCAAGATCTGCAGTTCTTTGTTGAACTCGGGATTCTAACTCGGCCTGAGTTTTTAGTAGTTCATTTTCAATGGTTTTAAGGTCCGTAATATCCTGGGTGGTGCCAAATATCTTTACGACTTCGCCTTGTTCATCCAAGGCGACCTGGCCACGGGTTTGAACGTACTTTGTGCTGCCATCGTGAAGGCGAATGACGTGATCGAAATTGAAGGGCGATTTTTTCGTGATCGCTTCTTCCAGAAAATTTATGAATTTTTCGCGATGCGGAGAATCCGTAAAGCTCAGAAGCTGATCAACTGTCACCTGGGTGTTTTTATCCAGGCCATAAATATTGTACATCTCTTCGGATAAACCGACGTGTGTGCCGTTGATGGTTCTTTCCCAGCTTCCCAGATGCGCGATCTGCTGCGCTTCTTTCAGCAAAATATCGCGGCTGTTGATGGCGGCTTTGGCTTCTTTCGAGCGGCGGATAAGAACTCGTGCAAAGCCCGAGGCTATCAATGCCACTATCAAAATCATGAATGTCGTGCCAACGACGACATCGGCGACTGCCTGCGTTCCTAAGACCACGCCTTGGTGAGTGGGAAGTCGTTGCTCTTCGTGAATAAAGTCTGCGGCGAACATCCCGACATAATGCATTCCGGAAACGGCGATACCCATCAATAGACTGGAACAGATATGTAAAAGCGTGATTCTTTTTGTGGTTCGGAAAAGTAATGAAACGCCCAGGGCAGCAAAGGATGCAAAAGCAGCGATGAACACAGAAAGTGCAACAAGATCCCAATGCCATACAATCCTTGCCGCCATTTTCATCGAGGCCATGCCCAGATAGTGCATTCCAGAAATCGCAACGGCCATGGATATGCCGCCAAAGATCACTCCGATCAAAGACACCTGAACGCGACTGACTATATAGAACGCGACTGACTATATAGAACGCGACTAACGAAGCTCCGATTGCAACCAGCAAAGAAATGATGGAGAGAACCAGATCATATCCAATAACAATTCCCGGCATTTCCATCGCAAGCATCCCGACGAAATGCATACTCCAGATTCCAAGGCCCATCGCCACCGCGCCGGCAAGCAACCAAAGACGATTATTTTTCCCAAGTGATTCTTTGATTCTTAGAACGATGTTGAGGGCAACATAGGCGCCAACTGTGGCAATTAAGACAGATAGGGCTACAAGATCTTGATTATAAGTGTGGGACATTTTCATTCCCAGTTCATATCCGCACAAAGTTAACTCCGAGCCGCTATGGAATCTAAAGTAATGAAGAGCAAGTAATTTGGCAAATATGATGACAGAACTTTAATGCAAGTATCGCAATAAAAGTAGAAAGCCCCGTGTTTTGGCACGGGGCTTTCTTGTTTGGATTTTCACAAGACGAACATTGTGGGGAACGCCGTCTTTTGAAATTAAAGATTTGAACTAGTAGCGCTCGACTGCGAAGACTCCGCGGCAACCACGATCAACCCAGATATAGTTTCCAGAAAGACCGAAAGTTCTGTTGGCTTCGCAACGAGTGTTGGAGATTTGTCTCGCCAAGTAAACTCTGCGGATACCGTATGGATTCACGTAGCACGTGTTGTAACGGCTGCCATAAGATTCACAAGTAACATACTCAACACTTGGTTGGTGTGGTGGAGGTGGTGGGTAACCAGGGCCTGGATGAGGGTAACCTGGGCCGCCATGACCGGGGCCGCCGTGACCTGGAGGAGGATAACCTGGGCCACCGTGACCTGGGCCACCATGTCCTGGAGGATATGGGCGAGGACGAGGACCACCATGACCCGGGCCGTAATCAGGACGACCCCAACCTGGGCCGCCGCGACCTGGGCCGCGACCATCACCACGGCCGCCACCACGACCGTAAGCTGCTACGTCATCAGACATCATCGCCGCTTCGTCTTGGCTCATTTCAGATTCTTGGCTGTAAGCAGATTCTTCGGATTGATAACCATCAAAATCATTTGCGTGAGCAGTGTGTGCAAACGCGCAAAGTGCGATCAGGGATAGCATAAATTTATTCATGAACTTTTCCTTTGTTAGTGGTGTCGTTATGACGATTTCTTCGTTCCAGCAATCACTATTGCGAATAGCGTGCCTAACTAAATCGGAGTCATTTAGACACTTTTCCGATGACGCACAGAGGAAAATGCCCTATAAAACGATCTCTATGCAAACCACACATCCTTTTTATCTGCATTTCCAAAAAGTTTATGGTGACCGTTGGTCCACACTTTTTGCGGCATTACAAAACTCTGAACAACAAGTCGCGCGCGTCAATAATCTTGGGAGACAAGATGACACCGCAACTCGTTGGAAAAGTTTTGAAATAAAGGAACAGCTTCCAGGATGCTTTTGGATTCCCGCGGGCGAAGGCAGTCATCCTGAACGTCGTTCCGATGAATTGCTGGATACTTATGTGATGGACCCAGCCAGTGTCATGGTGGCTCGGGCCCTGGATGCTCGGCCCGGTGATCGCCTGCTGGATATGTGCGCGGCACCCGGTGGAAAAAGTTTGATCATGATTGAAGCCATCGCGGAAGAGGGCGAAATTTTTTGCAATGATCTTTCACCAGAACGTCGCGAGCGTTTGAAAAAAGTCATCCAACAATATGTGCCGCGACAAGTGCGTGATCGTGTGTGGGTTACGGGTAAAGACGGCGTGCAATTCGGTTTGAAAGAGCCGAACAGTTTTGATCGAGTCTTGCTGGATGCTCCGTGTTCTGGCGAACGACATATATTAGAAAATCCCAAAGCACAGGACGAATGGAGTCCACGTCGCACAGAGCACTTGGCAACTCGTCAGTACTCTTTGTTGAGTGCGGCGTTGTTGGCTGTAAAACCTGGCGGCCGCATCGTGTATTCAACTTGCTCTATCAGCCCTACTGAAAATGATGAAGTGATTCGCAAACTTTTAAAAAAGAAAAAAGGCGAAGTAAAATTGTTGCCAGCTGAGCTCGGTGTCGGCGGAGAAGCGACAGAGTTTGGTGTGGCATACATGCCCGACCGTTGTGGCTTCGGTCCGCTTTATTTCGCGGTGATTGAGAAAGTTGAATAGTCACAGACGGGAACTTCACGTTCCTCGTCCTTAGCAGTCAGGTTCAGGGGAGTCCAAGGTGAATATCTTCGGAGCCTGACAATTCAAAAGCGAATCAAAGAGCTACTTCTAGTTCCAAAGCTCTATGAGCTGTTCCTGAGTCAATCCACGCAATCTTGATTTTGAATAAGGTCGCCCCTTGGCTTCACATTCATTGAGCTGAATATAGTCTCGAACAATCCTGTATGGCCTGTGGCCTTTGACGACGCGAGAAAACGGCCGATGCTTCCAAATTTTGTCGCCCTCATGTTTGGTGCAGAAGGTATCGGTCAACCTCTGCGCGAATTGCCCGGCTAACACTCTAAAAAAGCTCTGCATCTGCGAACGTTTACCTCCCCGCAAAAGAATATGGATGTGATCATTCTGAATAGAATGCTGCTCAACACGGACGAAGAATTTGCGCGAATATTTTCTCAGCAGATTATTGATAAGAAAAAACGTCCGAGGACTGCGCAGCCCGCCGCGAACCGCCGATTTATTCACTTTAAAAACGAGATGAATCGGTTCCGTGCTGGAAAGTGGCCGTGCGCCTCGGCCCTTCAGAGATTTACGCAACGATCCTCCATGACAGTATCTATATTTCCAATGTGTATGCATTGTAGAAAAAGTTTGTTGTTTCAAAAGCATCTCCTTATTCGCATGTACGTGATTCGGCGGGATGTCGGGGCGGCGGAGGCGGAGGTGGAGGTATCGGTCATGCGTGAAATTCAGCTGCAATAACTAAGCAGTATTCGGACGCAGATGAGTGTGCTCTCACAGAAGTTAGTGTCCGGTAATTGGACGTGGATGTGGATGTGTGGTTATTTAGTTGGGTAAGGGATGACCGATACCCCCAGGATACTCCCAAAAGCATTGCAGCTGGCTGGGGTAGGTGGAGTGGACTTGATGACTTGACCGATACCCCATTCGATTGATTTTGATTGGCGGGGTGTGGGGGCGTTTCAAGGCCGATGGGTGTGGGTTGACCGATACCCCGAAAACGGGTGGTGTGTGGGTGGTGGCGCGTCGTCACGACCGATACCCCAGGATGGTGGGGAGTTGGGCTGAACTGGGAAAAATAAAAAAAAGCCGGGGTGTGGGCCCGGCTTTATAAATTTAGATTTATATCGAAAAACTAGTTGTCGTCTGCCTGACGGAATTTATGACGGCGGTATTCTTCCAAAGTCAGGAAGCCATAGGTTTTCTTGCGATACATTTCAATGGCTTCTGCTTCTACGTCGGCCAAAACTTCTTCCATGTAGTCCAAAGGGATATTGCCCTGACCCATTAACTGCAAAGTGTAAAGTTGTACCACGCGATTGATAAAATCAGACGTTTTCTCGCGCATGTACTTAGTTTCTTGAAGTTGAGTTTCGACGATCTTTAGCAAAGCATCATTTTTCATAAACAAATTATCGGAACCCCATAATGGAACCTAAGTACTAGTTGGAAATTTGGCCCAAAGGATGACACAATACCCAGGATGAAAGCCATGACCCAACAAGAACTCAACAATTTCGTGAATCACTTTGAGCAGGTCCTCAACGGTGCGCAATTGCAAGAGGTCCTGGCGAATGACCGAGGGCTAGCTTTATCGTTTCACAATCGCACACAGTTTTGGTTGATCCTGGACCTTGTTCCTAATACACCGATGATGTTGGTTTTTGAAAATCATTGTCCATTCAAAAAAGGGCCAAAGCCAAAGCCACTGGGGCTTTTCTTAAATTCCAACGCTAAAAATCTTTACGTCCATGATTTCAAAGTTCTGACCGAATATGGACGGGTTGCAGTGTTGACCTTGGCTAACACCACGCTCAAGTGTGAGCTTGAAATTCGTCTGATTCCCAAGCAATGCAATCTAATTGTGCGTGCTCAAGGTAAAACCATCGCGTGGGAAAAGCCTTTGGATTTGAAGGAAGCACCTCCGGTGGAAAATCCTCCGGAGCCACGTTCTTTAGTGGAGTTGCACGAAGAATGGCTTTCAGAACAAAAGCAGGATAAAAAACCTTCTTTAGATCCTGTCGTGCAATGGGAAAAACAAAAGCAAAAAGACCTGGATAAAAAGCGCAAAGCTCTGGACGAAATCCAAAAGCAAATCAATGCCGAAAAGCATTTGGAGTGGCAGGAGGCCGGAAATTTTCTGGTTGCTCATCGTACCTTGGAAGTTCCGGCGCATCTGGGATCGTTCGTGAATCGTCGCGAGTCCATCAATTGGAATATCGAAAATGCTTTTGCAAAATCCAAACAACTGGTCGCTAAAAAAGACGGCGCCCGGGAACGTTTGGAAGAGCTTATCATCGAAATTGAAAAATTAGAAAAATCCCAGTATCGCGAAAAGCAATCCGCCAAGCCCGGCCTGGTGGATTTAATGCATAAGGCGGATGCCAGGGGCCGAAAGTTCACTTTAGATTCGGGCGCACTGGCTTATTGTGGAAAGTCAGCTGCCGACAACCTGGCATTGTTACGTCAAGCCAAGGCATGGGATTACTGGCTGCATTTAAAAGATTATCCCGGGGCACACGCGATTATTCATCGCCAAAGAGATCAGGAAGTTTCCCAAGCTGAAATCCAAGAAGTTGCTTCCTGGGTCGCAAGGGAGTCCTTGTCTTCCAAATCACTGATGGTGGGGCAAAAAGTCGCTGTGGTGATGGTGGAGTGTCGATTTGTTCGTCCCATCAAGGGAGATAAATTGGGTCGCGTGACTTATCACTCGGAAAAGACCTTTCATTTTTCTTTGCGTCAATCTTGAGGAGTCTTGACTGAATCGTGGTGGAGTCTAAAATTTCACTATGATTCAAGTAAAAGATCTTACCAAAGATTACGGACCACGCAGAGCGATCGATCATCTGAATTTTTCAGTTAACAAGGGTGACGTTGTTGGCTTTTTGGGACCGAACGGTGCTGGAAAATCCACAACCATGAAAATCATCACGGGCTTTATGGCGCCAAGCCATGGCTCGGCCTCGGTTGCTGGATTCGACGTTTTTGAAAATCCCATCGAAGTTAAAAAGCGCATTGGTTATCTGCCGGAAACTCCACCTGTGTATAGTGACATGTATGTGCGAGATTATCTGCGCTATGTGGCGGCCTTGAAACAAGTTCCGAAAGACAAAATCGAAAAGTCCGTGGACCTGGCGATTGAAAAAACTAATTTGGGCGAAGTTCAAAAGCGTTTGATTCAACATTTGTCTAAAGGTTTCAAACAGCGTGTGGGAATTGCCCAGGCCATCGTGTCTGATCCTGAAGTTCTGATTCTGGACGAGCCAACCGTTGGACTTGATCCCAAGCAAGTGGCCGAGATCCGTGATTTGATCAAAGCTCTTCGTGGTCAGCACACAATTATTCTTTCCACGCACATCCTGCCCGAAGTTCAGGCGACCTGTGAAAAGATCATCATCATCAACAAAGGTAAAATCGTTGTTGAAGACAGCATTCAGCATTTGGCTTCGATGGAGAAGGGGCAAAACCACCTGCTTGTTCGTGTCGCCCGGGATGTTCCTGATATGAAAGCCGTCCTATCCGATATCCGCGAAGTCGTTTCGGTTCATGAAGGTATTTCTCACAAAGAGTGGCGTATTGATGTGCGCGGTGGCGATGACATCGTGGCTGCAGTTTCCACGCGCCTGGTGAATCAAGGCTTGGGGCTTTTGGAGTTCACTCCAAGCAAAATGGATTTGGAAGACGTCTTCTTAAAACTCACTTACGGTCAAGAAAGAGGTGAGTCATGAACGGTTCAATGATCATCCTTAAAAAGGAATTGAAAGGTTTTTATTTTAACCCGACCTATTGGATCATCTGCTTTTTAGTAAGCTTGGTCTTTAGCTGGATTTATCCATTGCAGCTTTACGGTTTTGCGCAGCTCTTGATGAACTATGTGGCGCAACAGGGGATCCCGGCAAATCAATTGAACATTCATTACGGGGTGTTCTTGCGTCAGCTTTCTTACTTGAATTTGATATTGATATTCGTGGTACCCGCTTTGACGATGAAATTGTTTGCTGAAGAAAAAAAGCTTCGCACATTTGATTTGCTTTTGACGTCACCCGTGACCTCTTTGCAGATTGTCTTGGGTAAATACCTTGCCGCCTTGGGAGCTGTGGCGGGGATCGTGTTCTTGGCGTTGACTTATCCGTTGGCAACAGCGGCTTTGGCAAAACTGAACTGGGGCCCCTTGCTGGTAGCTTTTCTGGGAATCTTTATCGTCGGTGGCGTTTACGCTGCGATGAATTTGTTTTGCTCCGCTTTAACTGAAAACAGCCTGGTTGCGTACGTGATGTCAGTGATCTTGAATGTATCGATCTGGTTTATCGGTATTGGTGCTGAAGTTGTGGATAGCGAAATTGCGCGAAAAATATTTGAACACGTTTCCTTAAGCACACATTTGTCGAGCCTGGTTGAAGGAACCATCCGCACCAATGGATTGGTTTTCTTTGGCAGTCTGATTGTGTTGTTCTGCTTTTTGGCTGAACGTGTGGTTGAATCTTCCCGTTGGAGATAGTGATGAGCAAAATTAGTAAAATTTCATTTCTAATGGCGGGGATCTCTTTGGTTTGCATGACCATTACTCGCTATCTTTTGGGTGAGTGGGTTCCGTTCTGCTGGTTGTCCTTAGGGATGGCTGTTCTTTTCCTTATTGCGGGGATCGTCAAAGACCGCGCTTTCTTTAAAGAATTTCTGACCATGAAAACGACGAAAGAGGGCATGAGTATGGGAGTTTTAATTCTCCTGATGCTGGCAGTCCTGGCCGTGGTCAATTATATCGGTGTCAGACATTATCTGACTTTTGATTTCTCGACAGCGCAGTCAAATACCTTGGCCGAGCAATCGATCAAGCTGGTTAAAAATCTGGATGAAGAATTAAAAGTTTATTTCTTCTATAAAAAAGGTGTTGAAGGTAACGAAGAGAACCGTCGTTCCTTCCGCGACCTGATCAAAAAGTATCAGGACATCAATCCGCGCATTCAGCTGAATTTCGTTGAAGTGAACGAACAACCGGATTTGGCCAAGGATTTCGGCGTTGATAAAGGCAGCGGCACCGCATTCGTGGAATACAAAGGCCGTCGCAACTTGCTGCAAAAAATTGACGAGCAGGAATTCACAAGTTCTTTGGTCAAAGTAACTCGCGAGAAAAACAAAACCATTTACTTTACCGTAGGTCACGGTGAAGCGAACCTTGATGAAGTCAAAGAAGGTTTGGGGCTAAATGCCCTTAAGGTGATGCTAGAGCGTAACCGCTACACCGTAAAGCCGTTGCCGCTGATCTCTGAACCCAAAGTTCCTGCCGATGCAGATGTCATCGTGATTGCGGGACCGATTCAAAACTTCCTGGCTCACGAAGTGGAAGCGTTGGAAGGTTATTTAAAGAACGGTGGCAGCCTGTTCATCGCCCTGGAATCACAAAACCCAGCGAACCTGGATAAACTGATCAGAAAAATGGGTATTGAACTTGGTAACAACTATGTGTTCAACATCGTTGATACGGTGATGGGCCAAGGAATAAATCAGGGACCTGTGATGGGCTCTGTGTTTTCTCCACTGAATGAAATCACCAAAGCCTTTGGCCAAAGCGAAGTGACCTTGTTCCGTCATCCTCAAGCGCTTAAAAAAGTTGTTGAGCCACCAGGTATGACTATTGATGAATTGGTCAGAACAAGTCCGAAATCCATGGCTTTCAAATCGATGAATCTGAAGGAAGACGGCCCTGTGGGAAGCTTTGCATTGGTGGATCAAGTTGTCGGCCAATGGGATTCAGATCCCCAGGCTAAAAAGTTTGCAGCGATCATCGCTGGTGACGTGGACTTCATGACCAATCAAATGCTGTATCAAAATTTGAACCGTGATCTGGTTTTAAATTCCCTGGCGTCTTTGGCAAAAGAGGAAAACCTTATCAGTATTTCTCCTAAAGAACCGCAGGCAACGCAGTTGATTTTGACGGAAACTAAATTTGCAGTGTTCATTTTCGCCTTTTTAATTCCATTGCCTTTGCTGCTTTTGGGCGCGGGCATCACTCTTTATTCCAGAAGGAGAAGTGCGTGAAAAAGATCAAAGGTCGCGGCATATTGGTCATGTGTCTTTTGGTGTTCGGTGGTTATGCTTTGTACGATTTTCTGGCGCAAAAAAAAGCTGAGGAATCAAAGAATGCCAGCGCCAAACTTTTCACAATGAACACCGATCAGATCGACGCGATCGAAATCTTAAAAAGCGGCGGCGAATCCGTTGTTTTAAAACGCTCGGTGGAAGGCTGGAATCTTGAGCAGCCCTTAAAAGACAGTGCTGACGATGCTTCTGCAGATGATTTGATCAAGATGACGTCCTCTGAAAAAGTTTATGATGTAGTCAAGGAAGGTGACGGTATCGATTGGAAGTCCTTCGGTCTTGATCAACCAGCTGGATCTGTGAAGTACACAAACTCCGCGGGCCAATCGACAACTCTGCATATTTCCGCTAAAACTAATTTTGAAAACAATCCCTTTGCCCGTCGTGATGGTGAAAATCGAGTCCTGGTGGTTAACAACAGTTGGACGACCCGCCTGGAAAAGCCCGTAGGTGAATTTCGTGACCGCCGTTTTCTGCGCCATAAAATGGCTTCCATTGAATATTTCCGTTTAAAAAATAAATCCGGCATTGTCGAAATCGCCTTGAAAGAAGGCAAGTGGGTGGATGCGGGTTCAAAAAAGGTGGAGCTTGATCAGCAAAAAGTTCGTCAGCTTTTCCGTGATATCGCGGATGCAAGGGCTGCGAATTATGTCGATGGCAAAATGCCGACGCTAACTCCACTGTTCACCCTGAATTTAAAACTGGGAGAGCAGGCATGGAAAGCGGAAGTGGGGCAAGCAACAGATAAAAGAATTTATGCCTCAGTTTCAGAGCCGAGATTCCAGATGCTGATGGGACCAGGGGCCCTGGATAATTTAATTGATCTTAAAACTGAGGACTTGAAAGTGGGGGCCACTCCGAAGCAAGATAGTAAAGATCAAACCGGCGCTCAACTCGCCCATGAGAAAGACAGCTTGTAATGCAGAAAATTATCGTTAAATCACCGACACGCGTGGATTTGGCAGGGGGCACTCTTGATTTGTGGCCCCTTTATTTATTTATCAACGGTGCCTCTACAGTGAATGTTGCTATCGACGTTTACACCAACGTGGAACTGACGCCGCATGATGACTCTACGATAGTCCTGGAATCCGCTGATTTGAAAGTTCGCAAAGCGTACTCCAATTTGGTGGAAGCTTTGGCCGATACAGATCCGCAGATGATATTGTTGCAAACTCAGCTTCGCTATTGGATGCCGACGAAGGGTTTCAGTTTAAAAACTTCTTCGGAAAGCCCTGTCGGCGGTGGCCTGGGTGGTAGCTCCAGTTTGACGATTGGATTGATGAAAGCTTTTGCACAATTCTGCAATAAGCCGTTTCGTGATGTTCACCATATGGTGCATTCGGCTCACAATATCGAGGCTGAAATTTTAAATACGCCAACTGGAACGCAGGATTACTATCCTGCGGCTTCGGGGGGATTGAATATCCTTCGTTATGGATACGATGGAATTCAGCAGGAAGTGATGGATGTTTCCAAAACTCCATTGGCTGAAAAGTTCATGCTGATTTATACGGGGAAAGCTCATCATTCTGGATTGAATAATTTTGAAGTGATGAAGGATTCCGTCGCAAAAGATCCTGGCACAATTCAAGCATTGCGCGATCTGAAAGTGATCGCGATTGAAACCGAATATGCGGTCCGTAGCGGAAATTGGAATGAACTCGGAAATTTATTTAAACGTGAATTCGAAGCCCGTGTAAGACTCGCTCCAGAGTTTTCCAGTCCTGAGATCCGCCGTCTGTCTGAACTCTCTTTGCAGAATGGGGCCGAGGCTGTTAAGATTTGTGGAGCTGGGGGCGGTGGTTGCGTGCTGGTGTGGTGCCCTCCTGAGAATAAAAAAGGAGTCGCAGACGCATGCCAAAAAGCCGGGTTCCAAGTCATGGGCGCAAAGCCCGTAAACCCTCTGTAAAGAGTAAGGCCGTCAAAAAAAAGACGAGCAAGAAGGTTGCGAAAAAAACCGCTAAACCTCGCTCGTCTGTTGTTAAGACGACGCCTTTGGCTTCTTTAAATCATGCGGGTGATGTGCATCGTTTTGTCGGCGTTTCTTTGGGCGGTGGCAAAATGGACAAAGCCTGCGTGTCGGTTATTGAATATTACCCCAAGCACAATAAAGTTTTTCTGTCTCGTCTGGTTGAAAAAATTAAAAGCGACGAAGTGCACTCTGCAGACTTTAAAATTCATGAAATCATCGAACAATATAACAGCATTGATTTGCTGGCTTTCGATGTTCCGTTTCAACTGCCCAATACGTTAAGAAATCCCTGCTGCGGTGAGATTGAAACCTGCAATCATCAGCCGCATATCAAGTGGATGTGGGATTATACGCGCAAGCTTCACAAAAAGAAAAAGCCACGCAAACTTTTTACTCCGTACACGCAACGTTGTGTGGAAATGTATTTGTCGACCGAAATCGAAGAGCCATTCCATTTGCAACATGCGATGGGGGCGAACATGGCGCCGCTTTTGGCGCGCGCGATGTTTTTAAAACAAAAATTGAATATGAAAGTCATCGAGGTGTTTCCGAAGCTGTCGTTATGGCGCATCGGTCGTTCACTTCATGTGATGAAAAGCCATCTCCTGTTTCACAAGCATGCGATTGGTGGAGATGAAAGTCGCCGCGCGATTCTGCATGCCTTGAGCACCCACAATATTGCGTTCGTATATGATCAGGACGTCAAATTAATGATCGAAAACAATCATGCTTTTGAGTCCTTCATTTGTGCCCTGACGGCGTTTTTAAGCTTTAAGGGGCTGACGGAACCACGTCCCGAGGGTTTCCCCTTGAATGAAGACTGGGTGGAATTCCCCGTGTCATCCATCAAGTGGAACTCATTTTAATCTGTGCTATAGTCTTCTGGAATCAGGAGGCTGCACATGGCTGGCGATTTTCCTTATCTTCATGGATTCAGCAAAGACGAACAAGAGCGTTTGCGCAAACAAGCTCGCTTTGGTGAGCACACTGTCTATCAAAATGTAAATTTATCCAGCGTCAGTCAGCTGTTGGAAGTCGGTTGTGGTGTTGGCGCGCAAAGTGAAATCATTCTTCGTCGTTTTCCTGATCTGCATCTGACGGGGATTGATCTTAGCACCAATCAATTAAGCTCTGCACGTCATCGTCTTGCAGCTTTGCCAGGTTTGGCGGGGCGCTTTGAAATGAAAGAGATGGATGCCACCAAGATGTCTTTTGGTGCGAACTCTTTTGATGGTGCATTTCTGTGTTGGATTTTGGAACACGTACCAGATCCAATTCGTACTTTGTCAGAAGTACGGCGCGTACTTCGTCCGGGCTCTCCGGTTTATATTACCGAAGTTATGAATGCTTCGTTTTTCCTGGATCCGTACTCCCCGAATGTTTGGAAGTATTGGATGGCCTTCAATGAATATCAGCTGAAACAGCATGGTGATCCTTTCGTTGGGGCGAAACTTGGAAACTTCCTGATGCAGCTGGGGTTTCATGACGTGCAAACGGAAGTGAAAACTTGGTTCTTAGACAATCGTCAACCGCAAGCGCGCAAAGACTGCGTCGAGTACTGGACGGAGTTGTTACTGAGTGCGAGTGATCAGTTGGTGAAGGCTCACTGTGTTTCTAAAGAAGTTGTCGAAGGCATGAAAGAAGAAATGGCCACGGTCGCCAACGATCCTAATGCCGTTTTTTATTACAGCTTTATTCAAGCCCACGCCAGAACGTAAACACTCTGGCAAAAACTAGTTCGATCTTTAAGGTTTAAAGTCGTCCTTGCTAAGCCAGCCTTTGTGCCATACCCAGCCTAGGATTCCGATCGCGATAATAGCCATCGCACCTAAGACCGTATAATAGCCATAATAGTGATCCAGTTCCGGCATATGTTTGAAATTCATTCCGTAAACTCCCGCCAGGAAATTTAAAGGCAGGAAGAAAATAGAAACGACGGTCAGAATGCGCATGATCTCATTCGTTTTAAAGGAAGCTTCATTGGTTTTTTGTGACATCAAGGCCAGATGCAAATTCAAAAGACCGGTGATTTCTTCGACGATGTTATCGCTATCAAAAATCAAACGTCCTAAGGGATCACGAACCAAATCATAGTTCAGCGAATGAATGCGCGAGTGTTGTTGCAGACTGTTGATCACAGTTTCGGTGAATTTAAAAATCTTTTTAAATCCGGATGCGCGTCTTTTCACGTGATAACCCTCACGCAAAATGCTTTTGCGGCGAAGGGCATAGATACGGCCTTCAATTGCATCCATTTTGGCGACCAACTCATCCAGGGGCGCTTCAAAACTTTGAAAGGCTTTAACAAAAATGCGTCCGATTAATTGAGACATGGTGATTTGCTCGAAGGGAACTTTATCTTTTTTATCTTCAATGCATGGCAGGGGAGTACGGTGCAAAGTCAGTACATACTTTTTCCCCACAAAGAAAACCAATTTCGTCGAAAGCTCTTGAATAGTTCCCGCGCCGGGGCGTGCGCGACTATCGAAGTGGCGTAAAATAATCATCGTGCAATGGTCAAGATATTCCACTCGTGGCAAGTGTTCGGGATCCATGCAGGTGGAAATCGCTTGCATGGGAATTTCTAATTCCTCTGCGAGGTTTACGAAGTCTTCCTTCTTAGGGTCTTCGATATCGATCCACTTATAATCTTGCCAGGCATGTTCAAAGCGTTTCATGATTTAAGTATGACGAAAATCAGAGGACTGTGCTTTAAAATTCTAAGCCTCACTGCGTTGGCTTTGGCTATGTGCGGATGCCAGTCTCTTTTATATTATCCTACTCAAGGCAGGTACTATGATCCGGCCCGTTTGAATTTGCAGTATGAAGATGTGCATTTCAAAACGGCTTCAGGCGATGACATTCATGGTTGGTACTTTGCAAGTCGACAAAAAGAAAGCAAAGGCACGATCTTGTTCTTTCATGGAAATGCTGAAAATCTGAGTTCACACTTCATGATGTTCTATTGGCTGCCTAACGAGGGGTATAATTACTTCATTTTTGATTACCCGGGTTATGGTGAAAGTTCGGGCACTCCGACTCCGGAAAATACGGTGGAGGCGGGAGTCGCTGCGGCGGCTTGGTTGAAAGCCAACCGAGAAAATCGGCCGTTGATTTTTTATGGGCAAAGCTTGGGTGGCATCATTGCCATGCAGACGGCCATGAAAATTAAAGACCATCAGGCGATTCGTAACATCGTGGTGGAGGGTAGCTTTTCTTCCTATCAGAAGATGGGAAAAAGGGTTTTAAGTCGATCCTATTGGACCTGGCTGTTTCAGCCACTGAGTTATGTGCTTTTAAGTGATGCTCAATCGCCGGAGCCGATTGGTCGGTTTTCACCCATTCCGCTGCTTTTAATTCATGGCGAAAATGATCCGGTGATCGAGGTTGAAAGCTCTCGCGAAATGTACGAAGCGGCGCGTGATCCAAAGGAATTATGGATTGTCCGCAATGGACATCATGGCGATCTTTTTCAGGTTAACAATCGTGAACTCCGTCAAAAGTTCCTCAATTATTTGCAATAGTAAATTAAGGTTTGATTCTTTTTACCATCCTTACTAAAAAGCCTACAAATTCGTAACCCCTGGAACCAATTCGGTGCCTTAAATGGCCGCCAAATGGTACACGACGGGGCAGTACTAGGTTCATTTTAGGGTTACGACAAATACAAAAAGGAGTTCCTATGAAGTGGGGTAGAATAGGCTTGGCAGTTATCACTGCTGTTCAGTGTAAGGTGGCTTTCGCAGCACCAGCACGTATCGACTCAGGTTTCTTTCCGATCGATATCAATACAACGACAACTTCTTCTGTAGATGATCTATTCCCAACTCAACCACGCATCGGCACGAACCCTGGTCAACCAGGTGGCATCGTTCCAGGTCCAATCCAAATTAATCCAGTTCCAGGAACTCCAGGCACAGGTCTTCCGACAGTTCCAGGTACTCCAGGGCAACCAGGTCAACCGGGCACAGTTCCAGGTTTGCCAGGCACAGCTAACGGTACTGGTGGCAACGGTCTTCCAGTGATCGTTAAAGACTCTGTTGGTGTGGCTGACGATTTCAAATGTAACCTATTTACGAACTCTGAAGACAAAACTTACTCTGACATCCTGTCTGCTGTAAATGCGTTGAACCAAGCGGTAAGTTCTCCTTCTTGCGCTGGCAACCAAATCAACCAACAAGCGGTTATCGACAACAACAAGAAAATCACTGACGCTATCGAAAAGCTTCAACCTTTCTTGCATGCTGAAGAAGAAATCCCTAAAGAAAAAGTTCCAGAGATCACAGCTAACGTGGATATCGCTATCCGTGCAGCTTCCTCTTTGGCAGCTTCATTCTCTAACACAGACCTTATGAACAAAAACTGCCGTCAACAAATGAACGGTGGTCAAGTGGCGTTGGCAATCAACGACATGATCAACGGTTTGACTCCCTATGCATTGATGGCAGCATCAATGACGGGTGGTACTGCAGCGATTCCATTCATCGTGGGCGGTCAAGTTTTGACAAGCGCTATCGGTTCTATGGAAAAAATCGTGAACGAAAACTCCACTAAGATCCAAGATCCATTGGTTCGCCGTGCAGTTCTTGAAAACACATGCCAATACATCCGTCTTGAGCAAAAATACCGTTTCTTGACGAAAGGTCGCGACGAGCAAGTTGCTAAGATCTCTAAAGAGATGTTGGTAGCTCGTAACTACTCTGTGAAATTCTCTGGTGTTTCTAGAGACACGAATGCTTTGATGGTTCGTAAAAACGAACTAAGCCAAGCTGCTTTGGAGTTGAACACGACTCTAGCTGCAGCTTCTGCTCAATCTGAATTGGACAAAACTTTCGTTAAGAGCACAACGGCAGATGCAATGATCTGTGAATTGGGTATCAACCTGGCGGCAGTTGCAACTGATTCTAACTCTTACGTTGCTAAGCTTTTGGGTTCCGTGAACTACTCGTTGGCAACGACTGGTTACAGCGCGACGCCAATCACGAACACTTTGAAATCCGCTGGCAAAATCTACGTTCAAAATCTTCAATCAGTAGTAGCTCGTAACAACCCTGCTCAATGCGCGATGACGACGAAGTACTTGCTTGAGGCAATGGACAAATCTGCAGTGGCTTCTAAAGATATCATGAAGCAAGCTCAAGCTGATCTGGACAAACAATTGAGACGTTCTCCTGAGTACAACCAAATCCAAGCTCGTCTTGCGACATTGGCTGAAAAACAAGCTCAAGCAGCTCGTATCACAAACTCTTTGGACAACTTGCGCAAATACGCAAACAGCTTCTCTCAATCTGAAATTGATTCTGAAATGGCTCGTTTGAGAACAGGTTTGTTCGAGACTCGTTCTTTGGGTATCAGCTCTCCAGTAATGTCTTGGTTCAAATACACAACGGGCCTACACAGAGCTTCTGTTAAGCAATTCAACGAAGGTCTTAAATCACTTCAAGACCGTGCGTTCCGCCTGACTGAATCTGGTAAAGCAGTTCAAGCTCCGTACAACGGTGGTTACACAAACCGTGTTGACGATAAAGTTGCAGCTAAAATGCAAGCCGCTCTTCTTCGTGACCGTAATGCTGCGAACAACCTTGAGACTTTGGTTCCAGCGAACCTAGTAAAAGATTCCCGTGCTTATGCTGATGCTTGCCGCGAGACTCAAGACGTTTGGAACCGTTGGGTTTCTGCGATTGACCACTTGGCAGCTATCGAATCTTTCTGCTTGATGATCGATAACTATATCTACGACAACCGTTCTGAAGACCAAACGATTGTTCAAATGTGCCGTGGTGGCCAAGCTGCCCGTGGCGTTGGTAACAACCTTTCTGAGTTGGGCCGTATGAAATCTGAATTGCTAAGCGTTCATACAAACAACTGGGCGGCTCTAGTTAAGAAAAGAATCACAGCTTTGGGTTGCCAAACAGTGACGACGTTCTAATGTTCTGTCTATCCTTCAGATAGCCTCTCAAAGACCGATCCTTAGGATCGGTCTTTTTGTTTGTGGTTCCGCGAATTTGGGCCCCTGTCTAACTCCTAAACACCCCCATACCCCCTATAATCGAATATAGCCGTATTTCCCGGAGCATAGTTCGTGCAACCAAGGGCATAGCTATGGGAAGACTACTATCGTCACTACTCATTATAGGTTTGATCGTTTCAGGGTGTTCGCCTCGCGGGAATAACATGCCGGTGGCTGTGCGTGATACAGCGCCGACTCCAGCAGAGCCGCAAGTTCGCCAGGCCGGAGCCTATGAGGTGATCGAGGGTGCTACGCAACTTCAGGGTATGGATGTGGCCTTTGATAAGGGCACTCAAAAAGTGACTTTGACAGGTCAACTTCAACTTAAAACTTTAGACTCTAAAAGAACCGTTCCTTTAAACGTTCAGTTGCAAGGTACGACGGACTCCCAAGGCTTCGCGATTATGAAACCAGTGGGTTCCGTAGGAGTGGCTGATTTGGAAATCGCTGCCAAAGCGACATGCTTGGGCGTTGAAGGCGATTGCTCTAGTAACTTCGTGGATATCTATATCTCTTACGAAGACCGGATCTATCACCACCAGGTTGAATCTGTCGAAGACACTATGTCCATGCCGGAAGAACCAAAAGAGGCTGATGAAGCTGTAGAGTCAGCTCCAGGTGGCGGTTCTAAAGATCAAAAACAAGATGATACTTTCGCCGATGAAGACCATGAAGAAGAAGAGCACGAAGAGCTGGATGTTGAAGAAGGCATGGGTTCTTACGTGGGTGACGTTGAAAACGACATCGAGAAAGTTTTGGTGGTAAAACCGAAACCAAAAACTCCCGCTCCAACTGCGCCCAAAGAAGATACTCCGAAAAAAGACGAACCTAAGAAAAACGATCCTAAAAAAGAAACTCCAAAGCAGGAAACTCCTCCCAAAAAGGACGCTCCAAGCAAACCGGAAGTTCCTCCTAAAAAGGATCAACCTAAAAAAGACGAACCCAAAAAAGATGAGCCTAAGAAGGAAACTCCAAAGGCTGATGACAAAGGCAAAAATGACGATAAGGACGACGACAAAAAGGAAACTCCTGTCGTCGTTCCAGCTCCGCCGAAATTTGATTTGTTGGCAAAGCTGGATCAAGCGATCGGCCCTGTGAATTCAGGTCGTTTGGATAAAGCGACGGACATCTTGGGTTATCAAAAAGCGTATCCGGAAACGAACTTCAAGGTTCTCAGGCCAGAACGTGCCACGCACTTTGGTACGATTGAAATGGCTTACTTGATTGCGAAGCTTGGTAAATATACGAAGGCGGTGGCTCCCGCTCATTTCTTGCGCCTGGGTGATATTTCCAGACAAAAAGGTGGGTCGCTTGGCAGTCACAAATCCCACACCAATGGATTGGATGCGGATATCGCTTATTACTTTAAAGCTGATAAAACGATGACGGGCTTTTCTTCTGCCTTGAAGGGTAACCAACCGATCGGTGATTGGATGATGGCTCAGCAGTGGAAACTGTTTAAGTACTCTGTGAGTTCCAAATTCGTGGATCGTATCTTTATCCATCCGACATTGAAAAAATCTTTGTGCTCCTATGCTCAAAGTCAGGGTGAGATGAGCACGGATTTGGCAAAAGAGACTTTGCGTCGTCTGGTGCCTGAAGTAAATCACTACAATCATTTCCACATGCGTATTAAGTGCTCAAAAAGCCAGGTTCGCTGTCGCCAAATGGCAGATCCAAAACCAGGAACGGGCTGCTAAGACTTGCCAAGATCTGCCATCCTCTGACAAAATGTCAGCATGGCAGATTGGCGTGAACTGAGCGAGATGAATGGCGACGTGGTGTTTTTTCGATATGTCTCTGAAGGCATGGAGAAATCTCACGACGAAGTTTTCTTGTGGGATATCGATAAAACCTATCTCGATACGACTATCGATTCCTTATCCGGTCTGTTAACCACAGTCCTTGAACGTGCTTTGAATAAAAAGAACGTTCCCGGGACAAACACCTTGCTTCAATCACTGTCTGAATATCGTAAAGCTCAAAAGGGTTATATGTATTTTCCGATTTACTTCATCACGGCTTCACCGCCGCAGATGGAGGAAAGAATCTCGGAAAAATTCGCGCTGGATAATATTCGTCCGTTTGGTTGTTTCTATAAGGACAACTTGGCAAATCTGCGTCCTGGTCGCTTTTGGCGTCTGACGAAACAAGTCGGTTATAAGCTGCAAGCCTTGATGCAATTAAGAACTCGTCTGGCTGAAAATGTTCGCCAAATCTGTTGGGGCGACGACAGCGAGACTGATGCGATCATCTATAATTTGTATTCTGATATCTGTTCGCGCCGTTTGGGTCCCCACGAGATCCGCCTGACTTTGGAAAAGTTAAATGTGACGGGGGAGCAGGTTGACACGATTCTGGAGCTGCAAGCGCAGATTCCAGAAAACGATCCGGTGGAAAAAATCTATATCAATCTCGCGACCGATACAGATCCTGATTACTATTTGAAGTTCGGGCGCAGAACAATGGCGACCTATAACACTTTCCAGGTGGCCTTGGATTTATACCAGGATAGCCGCATCAACTTGGAAGGCGTCTATGCCGTCGTTCAGGACATGATCTATAACTACAGCTATACTCCCGAAGAACTGATGAAAAGCTTTGATGAATTTATTCGTCGCGGGATCATCGGGCAAACGGCCTATGAGACGGCTCGTGCCTTCTTTATTGAAAAAGGTTTGTTGTATCCTTCGTACTACCCAACGGTGGCTCCATTAAAGGAGAAAACTGTTGTCGACGGACGCGTATATGAGATGGAAGGCATTCACGAACCTTGGATTCCAGACCGCATCGATTACCTTCACGACTATCGTTAGGAATTACCTGCATGGATAAGCGACTTGAAATGAAAGAGGATGAAAATCTTAGATCTGTTCCAGTCGATCCGATCGGATTGCGTAAGTATGTCATTGATTTGTTGGGATCATTGGCGACGGCTTCCAGTCACGCCAAACGTGTCAGCATTTTAGGCGAAGCCGGTGTGCACTTAAGATGTCTGGGTGACTTGAATGAGGCCGAGCAGGTTTTGCGCGAAGCTCTGCGCATTGTGGATGAAGAGCAACTGGGTATTCGCAAAGAAGTTCAGCAGAAAATTCGTTTAGCCCATGTGCTGCAATATAAAAAGCAATTCAAGCTCAGCGACAAGCTCTTTAAGGAAGTTATCGAAGTTTGCCGGGTGAACGACAAAGCGAACGAGCTCCTGCATTTTGCCCTTCAGCATGCGGGTAAAAATCTGTTCGATCAAAATAGATTCACGGAAGCTTTGGCTTTGTTTGAAGAAGCCATGGAGTTAAGGCTGAAACGTGAAGCGCCCGCAGACCAAATCGCGTCGACAGCGCAAGCCATTGCTCGCACCAAAGCTCTTTTGCAAAATTAGACTATTCAAATTTCAGAGGGAAAACAGTCGAAATCGGATCCCCCGCAAAGGATTTAAATTCGACTCGGCGGATGGCCTCGGTCAGACACTTTTTAAAAGTGACGTCGCTGATTGTAGACGAGGTGACCGTGGGATTGCTGACTTTACCGGTGCGCTCGATCGTGAAGCCAACAGAGGCTTGGCCTGAGACTCCTGGAGTTCTTTGCAGCAACTGTGTGTAGCATTTAAAAAATGAATTTCTGTGCGTGCGTAAAGTTTCTTGAATGAACTCGGACGTTAAGCCTTCGCCGCCAGCTTTCTTGCCGGTGTAACCTTCAGTGGATGGAGCCATGTCGGGAAGGTTTGGGGAGTTTGCTTGCTTACGATAATTAGTTTCGTAATCAGTTGCGGTCCAGCGAACACCATCACGGGAGATCATAACAGAGCCGTCGCGACCATAAGCTTCGACCTGCACATCTCCGCGTTTAATCAGAATCACTTGACGGTCGTATTCCTCATCCAACGTCACCAGAGAATTTTCCTGAACGCGAATGCGGTAAGCAGAATCAAAAGTCATCGTCGCGTCGCCATCGGGACCTGTTTCCACAGAATCCAAAGCATATAAAGACGCAGAACGAGTCAGAGCTTCTTTTTGAGTCATGTTTTTACGAAGGATAAAGGCTTTGCCGAGACTTAAATCAACGCGCGCAAGAGGGCGAGTGGCAACTTTTTGTTTTTCAGTGAGAGAGGAGATGACCAGTGAAAGAGCTACGCTCAATACTCCAAGTCCAATAAGAGAGGGAATCAACCAGTTGTTCTTCTTCGCCATAGGAAAACTATAGCGAAGAACTATGAACTAAGTAACTTTATTTTGCAGGAGCTGCAGCTGCTGGAGCCGCTGGGCTTGCTGCCGGTGCAGAAGCTGCCGGAGCTGTAAGATCTTGAGGCTTGTTAGCTTCAGAACCTGGAACCGGAGTAGACGCTGCAGTTGGAGCTGCTGTTTGTGCCGGAACTGCTGCTGCAGGCAAAGTATCAACAACAGATTTAGTTGCAGAAGAAGTGAATACTGACAAAGCCAAGCAAGTAACTGCGAAAATCACAGCTGCCCAAACAGTCATTTTACCAGCCAAAGTTTGTGCGCCAGTTGCGCCCAAAAGGCTGTTTGAACCAGAGCTGCCGCCCATGCCCAATGCGCCGTTGCTTTTTGAATCTTGGATCAAAACAAGAACGATCAAAACGAGGGCAACGATGATATGGATAATTCCAACAAAAGTAGTCATTTCAAGTATCTCCCAAAGTCCCACAATATAGGGATAAAGGCTGGGCTTCGTCCACCAAAACTGCCTGTTTTGGGGTTAAATAACGCAAGCAGTCATGTGTGGTTGTCTTTAAATACAGCCCATTCATACTGAATGATATGAAAACAATTCTTCAGACCCTGACAGCCCTGTCTTTGGCATTTCTGGTTTCTTGTACTTCCAACGAAAAAGCCTTTAAAAACGCCGCCGAAGAGGCTGCGAAGGCCCAGTTCGCGACCACGGTCGAAGAAGAAGCCCGCGGTTACCTCACCCAGTCCGATAATTTCAAGAACGCCTACGTCAGTTACATGGTCAAGTTTGCGGAATTCTCGGCCGAGGAGGTCCGGATGAGCAGTGAGAGTTCGGGTGTGACGACGGTTTTTATCACTTCGTATGCACCAGATGTTCGAAAAAAACTCTTAAGAGTCGCCAGCACAGTGAAGTCATCAGTTACTGGCCAGTTTAATTTTTCCAATGCCGTGCAATTGATTGCCAAGGAAACAGGTCTTCCGGGAGACCCGATGAAATACCCGTTCGTGACCCTAAATTTAAAAAAAGATGCGAAGGGTGACTGGATCGTTCTAAAATAGACAAAAAGGGGTGAGTGAATGCGATTCTCTTCAGTTTTGTTTGTGACAGCGACGCTGGTCGCTTTTCAAAGTAAAGCGGCAAATGTCTGCGTGAATAACATGGCTGATTTCGAGCAGCGAAAAACCCAGATGCCCGCAATGATGCAAAAACTGCCGGTGATGTTCACAGTCGACAGCTTCGCAGTGACAGCCGGATTGAAAATCGCGCCTGCCGGCAATAAATTGCAACTGGAAGCGAACGTCAATGCCATAGGAAGCGGCGACGATTATCAGCAGGTCGTATATATCAAAGAAGTCTGTATCATCGGCGATAAAGTCACCATGAAATTGGAAGCTGGCGCCAGCAAACGCAATGAGCCTCCTCCGACAATTTCCTTGATTGATTCCGGTAGTGTGAAAATCAACAGCATCACTTTTAAAAAATCCACGGAAGCCCAATTTCGTTCAATCAGTAACAAAGTCAGCAAAGATCTTGGTGGTTCAGGTGCTGGCGGCGGCGTGAACTAAGGGGATGGTTATGAATAAATTAATTCTATTTTTTGCAGGCCTTTTGATTTCGAATTTTGCTTTCGCGGCACCCACGCTTGCACCCATCAACTCGAAAGAAGATGTGATTTTTGCCCATAAAAAAGATCAAAAGATGTTGGGCTTTGCGAATGCAGAATCTTTTGTTGGTTACTTCACTCGTACGGCGCAGTCCGACCGAAATATGCGTCAGGCAGAGCTTTATGATCTGGATAAAATCAAAGATTTGAAAATGAATGAAGAGCTTTGCAAAAAAGCTTTAGCGGAAGTGTTCGGTCCTTTGAATGAAATCACATTAAAAGCTCAAGATATCAAAATTTGGGAATCCCATACCGGCAAAACTTGCGAGGCGGCGATGATGGACCCTTATCAACAAGCGATCATTCCGGAGCGCCGAGTGTTGGTGGGACTCGTTAGGGCCAAGCTTTATGCGGTGGTTTTTAAGCTCTCGCAAAAATCCACGGCAGAGCAGCAATCCAATATGCGTAGTTTTTGGGACAGCCTTCGCTAAAAGGCTGATTGCCGCCCCTTGTTGTAAGTCCTTTTGTTGACCGGGCTGCGCGAATATCTGACAAAACTAGGCATGTCTTTTCTGGTATTTGAGGGTCTTGACGGCTCCGGCAAAAGCTCACTGATGAAGGCTCTGGAAGCAGAGCTGCAAAAGCGTGGAATTCCCACATACATGACTCGTGAACCGGGCGGCACTCCTTTGGGAGATGAAATCCGTAATATGGTTTTGCGTAAGGAAGGTCCTGCGCCCACACCGCGCACGGAATTGCTGTTGTACGAAGCCAGTCGTTCGCAGCACGTGGATCAAGTGATTCGTCCTAAAATCGAAAAAGGCCTGTGGGTTTTGTGCGATCGTTTTTCGGCAAGCTCAGTAGCTTTCCAAAGCGGTGGTCGTGAAATTTCTGAAGCCGATGTTGTGATGTTAAATAACTTCGCCACCGGTGGCTTGAAAGCTCACCTGACAATTCTTTTGGATCTTCCGGTTCAGGAGTCTCGCAATCGTCGCCAAGGTCGCGGCGAGCAAAATGGAGAAGGCGAAGATCGCATTGAATCGGAAGCTGATACATTCCACGAAAAAGTTCGTCAAAGTTTCCTGGCTCAAGCCAAAGCAGATCCCAACGCGTGGTTGGTTTTGAATGCGAAAGAAACTCCCGCGGTGTTGTTTGAACAGTTGGTGAAAGCACTGACTGAGAAAAAAATTTTGAAGTAAGGAACAAGCGTAAGTGGCAAGACTGCTGGATTTTGTCTTAGGACACCAGGATGTGATTAAAAAGATGGTGGATTCCTTCGAAGCAGGGAAGCCGGGCCAGACCTTTTTGTTCGTGGGTCCCTCCGGTATCGGCAAAAAACTGACAGCAATTGGTTTGGCGCAAGCTTTGATGTGTCCGCAAAGCCCTCGTGGCTGCGGCCGTTGTCCCTCTTGTTTCCGTGTGGCGCAGAAAGATCATGCTCACGAGGGACTTCGTATTATTTCTCCTTCGGGCGCCAACATTAAAATCGAACAAGCTAAAGAAATTTTAGAATTCCTGTCTTTGAAAAGTTTGGGTGGTAACCGTGTGATCATTATTGATCAGGCACAATTGCTTAATCCGCAGACGGCCAATGCTTTGTTAAAAACATTGGAAGAACCACCCGATGGAACTTTCTTTTTCCTGATTGCTCCCAGTGTGGCGGGTATTATGCCGACAATTCGTTCTCGTTCGCGCATCGTACAGTTTAAGCCATTGACGATGGAGGAGCTGGGGAAGCGGGTGAAAGCACCGACGTGGGCTTTGCGCTCGGCTGGCGGCAGTTTTGAAAAGCTCGCGCAATTGCAAGAAGGACCAGAACTGGAGCTTCGCGAAAAATCCGTCGAAATTCTGAACGTCTTTATGCAAGACCCGAATTTCCTGTTGAACGAAATGTGGCGTGCCGAGTTCAAAGATCGTCAGCAAGGTATTCGCCTGTTGTCGTATTGGGTTTCATTCTTTAGGGATGCCATCGTTCTGCAAGAGGGTGCTAAAGCTCAAATCACTAATCTGGATCAGGCCCCTTTGATTAAGACCTTGGCCGAACAGACTCGCGAAAGACTCCTTAAATTGATCCAAAAAGGCCTTCAGGCGGAACAGGGTTTGGGTGCTAACAGAGATTCTCAGCTCGTGATGGAAGAATACTTCATCACCAGCCAGGATTTGGTGTAGAATAAATCCATGACTGAATGGATTGATGTTCACTGCCATCTGAATATGCTCGAAGAGGGCGTCGAAGCGGCTATTCAAAATGCCAAAGCTGCCGGCGTTCGTAAAATCATCACAATAGGAACCGAGCTGAACGATCTGCCATTGGTTTTGGATCTCGCTCACAAGTATGCGCCTGACGTTTATTGTACCTTGGGGATTCATCCACACGATGGCAAAACTTATACGGATGAAGTTGGTAAATTCATTTTAGACAATGCCAAGGATCCGGTAGTCGTTGCAATTGGTGAGATCGGTTTGGATTATTATTACGATCAATCTCCGCGCGATGAGCAGCAACATGCTTTCCGCGAGCAATTGAAAATCGCCAAAGCCACGGGCTTGCCAGTTGAAATTCACACGCGTGATGCCGAAGAAGACACCATCAATATTCTAAAAGAATTCAAAGGTGAAGTAACAGGCATCATCCATTGTTTTACGGGCACGTCGTGGTTGGCTGATGAAGCTTTGAAATTGGGATTTAATATTTCTATCAGCGGTGTCGTGACTTTCAAAAACGCCGATGATTTGCGTAACACAGTCCGTGGTTTGCCCTTGGATCGTATTCACGTGGAAACCGATGCGCCGTTCTTGGCACCCATTCCCATGCGTGGCAGAAAAAACACGGCCGCTTACGTGGTTCACACGGCTAAATTCGTGGCGGACTTGAAAGGTATTCCGGTCGAGCAATTGGCCGAACAAACTAAGGCCAACGCTCTAAAAATGTTCCCGAAAATTCAATGGTAAAAAGGGTGCCCGCGCCCATCTTACTAATGGTGTTCTGCGGAAACGCAGCGGAATAATATTACACTTCGCAAATTCCAGTTGGGGCGAAGTCGTTTCCAGATTTTGTTCGGAGAATTCACTTATAAGTGCATTAGGATGTTCACGATTTCCCGAAGGCATCGCGAACGAAGAATCTTATCGTGGCTATGAAAAAACTAATTTAGTGATATTGTTCTAAGGCTTTTTTCTCTTCGCGTTTTAGCCATGCATAGTTTACGGCGACTTTTGCAGCTTGAGAAAATTCCAGGCAGGAATGCTGACCGTTTTGCATCACTTTGCCATAGGTGGCAGACGTGACACCTACGATTTTAGTGATGCCACCTTGTGAGTAAAATTGAGGGCCACCGGAATCACCCTGGCAGACGTGCGATTGCGAAGCAGTTTGCAAAATATAAAGATCGTTAAGTCTATTGTAGTCGTTGCTGACCTTAACAATTCCACGATGTAAAATGCCCACAGAATCGCGCAGGTTTTGACCAACTCGGCCCGTGTAGTCTTTGGAACGTCCATACCCATAGACGTATAGAGTGTTGCCCGCATAGTTCGCGTTCACATCAGAATCCAATTTCGCTGGAACAAAGCCCGCTGGGGCCGTGCCTTCGAAAACAGCCAGACCGATATCATAGTTATACCGACCGTTGGAGTTGTATTCAGGATGTTGCTTGTAAAACAAACCTTTGCGAATCAAAGCCGGGTTGGTTGTGCCGATTTGGTTTGCGAAAACCACGCGAAAGCTGGTGAAGTCTGAAACGTGCTTTCGGTCAAAGCAGTGAGACGCCGTCAGCACTGTCCGCGGGCCGATCAACGCCGCCGAGCAAAAAGTTCGCGCAAAACCTGTCGGTCCCAGGATTTCGATGAAAACCAAACTTTTCGCCGCATCGGTGTTGCGGGAAGTGACCTTCGTGCCGTTGATCACCGCGGCCTGTGGGGCGGCCTGCAAAACCAAAGAATCTTGATTTTGGCATGCAGCGAGCGATGCGATGGAAAGCGCGAAGATAGGAATGAGGTTTTTCATAGGGCGGAATTTATCCAAGTCGCGATACTTGGCAACACAATTCGAAAATAATGGTCTGGTCGACGCGAAGTGCTTGCAACGTTTTGGGTAAGAGTTTTATGTTGGAAAGGTGGAACGTCTTTTATCAGTGCAGCACGGTGAAAAATTTAATACTTTTAGTCACTTGATCGGTGCTCTTATCGCCTTCGTGGGTGTGATGTTGCTAATGTATTTGGCCGTATCTCGACACGACATCCCACGCATAATTACATTTACGATATACGGTTTCTCAACGGTTCTGATTTACATCATTTCCGTGCTGTATCATTCAGCCCAGGGCGAGCAAAAGCGCGTGTTTCAGCGCCTGGATTATATCGGCATCTATTTCAAAATCGCCGGCAACTACACTCCCTATATGATTCTTGCGATCAGTGGGATGGCGGGATATTCAATCTTGCTGGTGGTGTGGGCCTTGGCGTTGATTGGTATTTATCTTGAGGTATTCAGGAGACCAAAGAGCGCCACTTTGCGCAATGTATTGTACGTCACGATGAGTGCCACTGTGATACCGGTTTTGAGTCAACTCTACCATGCCGTATCGCTATGGGGATTCGCGTTGATTATGTTTGGCTTTTTGGCCTATGCCGTTGGATTCGTGTTCTTTTTGTTCGATGAGAAGATCAAGCATGGTCATGGAATCTGGCATATGTTTGTTATTACGGGGAGTATGTGCCAATACCTCTGCCTGTTGATGTACGTTGCCTAACGGTTAACTTTTAATTCCTGCAAAAATTTTTCAATATTTCCTTTCGCAGTGTTCGGAGCCAGTGTGGCCCCAAATCCGTTGGCACAAACTTTGGAATAGGACCTTTCCAAGTTTTAAATCCTTATCGAAAGGGAACCACATGAAAAGAAGACACTTGATCCTTGGCGCAGTTTTGATCACTACAATCGCGCAAACCTCCAGCATCGCTCACGCGGGCGGTTTAGATAAGGGCGATATCGGCACTATCATTGGTGGCGTTATCGGCGGTGTCGCGGGTTCCAACGTTGGTAAAGGCAATGGCAAAACTGCAGCAACGATCATCGGTGCTATTGCTGGTTCAGTGATTGGTAATCAATTGGGTCAACAAATGGAAGAAAACGACCGTCGTGCTTACAATGAAGCTCAACGTCGTTCTTTGGAAGGTCGTATCGGCGATAACTGTGATTGGGACGGAGCTCGCAATGGTTCTCGATCAGGCGCTCGCGGATCTTTCAACTCCGTTCAAGAAGGTTACAACTCCCGCACGGGTGAATATTGCCGTGAATACGTGAGCGTAATTGAAACTCGCGGTCGTACGGAGCGCAACCAGGGGATCGCTTGCCGTCGTGACAATGGTTCTTGGTATGAGTCTCGCTCTTCTGAAGTTCAATGGGGTGGTCGCCCGGGGCGCGGTGATCACGATGGACATTACGGTCCTCGCCCGGGCCCGGGACCTCGTCCCATGCCGCCTCGTCCGGCTCCGCCACGCCCAGCACCTCCTTCACGTTATGACCGTGCAGATGTGCAAGTTTCCAGCATCACTCGTCGTACGGGTGGGGAGTGGGTCCGTTTAAGCCTTTCTTACCCTCAGGCGATCGACCAATTGGAAGTTCGCACTTTGACTGCGGGTGCTCGTATCCATGACGCAGTCGTATACATGCAAAGTGGTCAACGTCAGTCCCTTTACAGTCTGCTTAACCGTGGCACTTTGTACGCGGGATACAGTGCCGTTTCCGAGAACTTCTTCCGTGGCGACCGTGTCGTAGCGATCGACGTTCGTTTGGAATCCATGGGCGGCTATGCTGATGTGCTTTTGACTGTGTATTCGCTGGATGGATACCCGAATATCAACGTATCGCGCTTTTAAAACCGGCCTTCCTTTGCGGGAGGCGGAAACGAGCCAAAACAGGCTTTAAAAAGCCAGTCGGGACAGGGTGTCTAGACTGGCTTTTTTGCGTTCTAAGGCCCATATTGGGTGGGTTTTAAAACAAGGAGCTATTCATGGCAAAACTTCGCATTGGTATTAATGGTTTTGGTCGTATCGGCCGCGTTTTCTTCAGAGCTGCTCACGAGCAATTCGACATCGTAGGTATTAACTCTTTGGATAGCATTGAAGGTAATGCGCATCTTTTGAAATATGACTCTGCACACGGCACATTTGCTGGTGATGTTGGTCACGATAACGAAAACTTGATCGTAAACGGTAAAAAAATCCACGTGACTAAATTCCGTAACCCCGCTGAAGTTCCTTGGAAAGCTTGGGGCGTGGACGTTGTTGTTGAGTGCTCTGGTGCATTCAAAAACAAAGAAGACTTCATGAAGCACATCGAAGGTGGCGCGAAACGCGTTTTGGTTTCTGGTCCTGCTGAAAAGGGCGCAGACATCACGATGGTTTACGGTATCAACCACGAAGCTTACGATCCATCAAAACACCACGTAGTTTCAAATGCATCTTGCACAACAAACTGCTTGGCGCCTCTTGCAAAAGTATTGAATGAAAAATTCGGTATCGAGCACGGGACTATGATGACGATCCACTCTTACACGAATGACCAAAAAATCTTGGACGCTCCTCACTCTGATATGCGCCGTGCACGTGCCGCTGCTGTGAGCATGATCCCAACAACAACTGGCGCTGCGAAAAACGTAGGTTTGGTATTGCCAGAGTTGAAAGGTAAAATCGACGGTATCTCCGTACGCGTTCCAACTCCAAACGTTTCTTTGGTGGATTTCACATTCACGGCGAAAGCAGACGTAACTAAAGAATCAGTTAACGAAGCCCTTATCGCTGCTTCTAATGGCGCTTTGAAAGGCGTATTGGCTTGCGAAAAGAACGAACTAGTTTCTGTTGATTTCAACGGTAACAAATACTCTTCAATCGTAGACCTTGCATCCACTATGACTGTGGGTCCTCGCATGGTTAAAGTTCTTTCTTGGTACGACAACGAAACTGGTTTCTCTAACCGTATGGTTGACGTTCTTAAACACATGGCTGCGAAAGGTCTGTAATCAATGAGCGCAGGTCTTAAAGGTATTAAAACCGTTCGTGATTTCGCGTTGGAAGGCAAAGTTGTTTTCCTGCGCTTGGATCTGAACGTTCCCATGGAAGGTGGCAAGATCACGGATGAAAACCGTATCACGGCTTCTCTTCCAACAATTAAGTATTGCATGGAACATGGTGCGAAGATCGTTATGGCTTCGCATTTGGGTCGTCCGAAAACGAAAGACGACAAAGAGTTCTCCTTGGAGCCCGTTGCAAAACGTCTTCAAGAGCACTTGAATGCAGAAGTGATCCTGGTTGAAGAACCAGACTCTGATGCTCCCGTTCACTTGCTGCCTTCTTTGAAAAAGAATCAGTTGATCCTTCTTGAAAACGTCCGTTTTGAAGAAGGCGAAACAAAAGACTCCATCGAGTTCGCGCAAAAAATCGCAAACTACGCGGAGATCTACATCAACGACGCGTTCGGTGCTTCCCACCGTGCACACGCAACGATTCATGCGTTGCCATCGGTGATGAAAGAAAAAGGCATCGGTTTCTTGATCGAAAAAGAAATCAACATGCTGGATTCACTTTTGACGAATCCAAAACGCCCTTACATCGCAGTCATGGGTGGTGCAAAAGTTTCTGACAAAATGCCGGTTATCGAAAAGTTGATGGACATCGTTGACGGTTTCATTATCGGTGGAGCTATGGCTTACACATTCTTGAAAGCTCAAGGTGTGTCTGTCGGTAGCTCGTTGGTTGAAACTGACAAGGTTCGCTATTGCAAAGAAATGATCGAGCGTATTCAAGCTCGTGACAAAACTATTTTGCTTCCAGTGGATCACGTTGCGACGAAAGCCTTTGGTGATGTGGCGAATGCTCACACGACAAAAGACGTTGTAATCCCTGATGGCGAAATGGCTTTGGATATCGGTCCTCAAACGATCCGCAATTACTCTGCGGCTCTTAAAGAAGCGGGAACTATTTTCTGGAACGGTCCAATGGGCGTTTTTGAAAATCCAGCTTTCTCTAAAGGGACTTTCGGCGTTGCTAAGGCGATCGCTGAATCGAATGCGACAAAAATCGTTGGTGGTGGTGACTCTGCAGCAGCAGCTGAAATGTCTGGTTATGCAGATAAAATGACTCACATCTCTACAGGTGGTGGTGCGTCCCTTGAATACCTTCAAGGTGATAAATTGCCGGGCTTGGAAATCCTTCGCACGAAGGTGCGCCCAGCCAGCAACTACGAATAAAGGTCCGCTAGATCTTGAGCGGATCCTTCGTTGCTTCGTCGTCGGCGTACAGGCGTACGCCTTCCTCCTTGCGCCTCGGCTGCGCTCAAGCTTTAGCGCACCTTTTGAACAGCTGGCTAGGGTCGGAGAGGGAGACGGGGATCGGAGAGTGGCTTTGCTGCTGAAAAATGAGCCCCTTTGGGGCCATTTTTTTTCGGGGAGCTGTGAAAGGTGCCTGGCGGTTTTTTCGTGACGCATGCGGTTACCGAAGCGGAGATGGATTTGTTCTCTGTGAATGTTAGTTTTGGCTTATTGGATGCGGGCAGCGACCGAAGTGGCAGTGGAAATTGGGCTGCTGTGATTTTTTTTGATTGGGGATTTTTATGAAAAAGATTTTTGCGGGTAACTGGAAACTTTTTAAGACACCTGCGGAGACTCGTTCTTTTTTGAATAAGTTCAAAGAAGTGATGGGTTCTGTGACGGGGGAAGTTGTGTTTTTCCCTTCGGCTATTTCTTTGGAAGCGGCCTGTGAAACTGTGAAGGGTTCTGCAATCAAGATTGGTGTGCAGAATGCTTACACTCAGGCACAAGGAGCTTTTACGGGGGAAAATTCGGCTCAAGTGGTGAAAGAAATCGGTGGGAATTATATTCTTATCGGGCATAGCGAGCGTCGTTCTATCTTTGGTGAAACGGATGCCTTGATCGCTGACAAGGTGGCTTACGTTCAATCTTTGGATCTTATTCCGATGCTTTGTATTGGTGAGACTTTGCAAGAGCGCGAGGCGACTCACACGTTCCGCGTGCTTGAAACTCAATTGCTATTGGGGTTGGCTAAGGCTGACAAATCAAAACCTGTCGTGGTGGCTTACGAGCCGGTATGGGCGATCGGTACGGGTAAGGTGGCGACACCTGAACAAGTGGCTGAAACTCACACGGACGTTCACAGCATCCTGACTAAAATGGGATTCACCGCACCGATTCTTTACGGTGGCAGTGTAAAGCCAGACAATGCGGCTCAACTAATCAAGCAAGCTCACGTGAGTGGTTTCTTGGTGGGCGGGGCTTCTTTGGAAGTGGATTCCTTCCATAAGATCGCAACTGTATAGTCACTTAAAAGCAGTGAGTGTAATTTGAAACTAAAAAAGCGCGCCTGAAAAGAGCGCGCTTTTTATTTCACCTCAGGCCTGAGGTTTTATCCGTTACCTTCGTTGGCGGAACGAACAAAGTTTTGGATAGCTTTATGCAGTTCGGCCGCCTCTTTCGGAGGAAGCTTTTTCAAAGCTGCTTGGTACTGTTCCTGGCGTTTTTTAATCTTAACAGGCTTGCCTTTGAATTCCGGAAGTTCATAGTTAAAGAGTTCCGAAACCATTTCCGTTGCATATCGCGTGGGATCTTTTTTATTCATGGCAGAAGTCACTTTTAAAATTTGCTCCAACAAAAGTTGATCTTCTGGAGATTCTTTAAAAGCTTTAATCGCGTCAGACAGAATATCAAAGGCTTTGTCCTGATCCTTCTGAAGCTTCTTAGATTGCGGGTCATTCTTTTTGAACTCGCCATCTGTGGGCAACGTCGCAATGATTTGCTCAGCTTTTTGCAAAGCCATCAAAGAATCATCCGCAGAAACAGCAGCAGCTCTTAGGCTGATGGAGCTAAATATAAGAGTGAGAATTAACGCTTTCTTCATAACACCATTCCTACGGTTTAATCATCACACCGACGATTTTATACGGCTTTTTCCTTCTCTTAAAGTCTTTGGCTTTAGGAGATGATAAAAAACTTCCATCTGAATCATCAGATCTTCTGCCCAGGAAATCACTTACGTAACTGCCATCCGTCGACCAGTCCGTTTTGATTTGAATATCTCCAGACTGTCTTTTGTCAGAAGTTTCATAAATAATCACAGAGCCTTTGGGAGCATCGTCAGGGGACTTGATAATGCCCTTGTATGGTGGATCCATCAAATTTATGAAGCCTTGGGCTTTTAAATCTTTCACACCATTTTTAGCGTGTCCCCCGGGAGGACGAGACTTTACCAGCCCACTCGCCAACAAGGCATCTTTAACGTATGCATAGCAACGGCCCGTGGATCCAGGTTCGCGGTTGCGAATGCCGGCTTTGATCGCCGCATTTGCTTTCGCACTTTCAGAATACTTCATCACCTCTGGGAAATTCGACCAGTCAAATTTCTCCATGGTGTAGGTGCGCTTTTTCAGCTTTGCTAAGGTCGCAGCCTTCTTTTTATCCGCAGCTTCTTTCCCGTAGTCAGGGGCTTTCTCAGAGTCTTTTGCTTTTCGACCTTTGGCGACTTCGTCATCCAGAATTTTATCAGCCACGCTTTTCATGGCATCATGATTGGCGCTTGTACCGCAGGAATTGTTCAGCAAGCACATGTTCCCTGTGCCGGCCTCAGTCTGACTGCGATCACCACTCGGCATTGCTTCATTCGGATCGACACTTTTATCATCAGCAGGAGTTGGAGATGCGGGAGCCGGGATGCCCTCGCCAGATTGGCGGGCTTTCGCCGTTAAAGCATTTTCGGGATTTTGTACTTCCAGATCTTTGGTATCACGGAAAGTAATCCACGGATTTTTTTTGTTATAGTAAACCCAAACTTCATCACCGGGTTTCGCGTTGGTTTTACCTTTACCAACTTCAGTCAGCCGGATTTTCACGCCGTAAGAGCCCGGGGATTTCATGCGCCGAGATTCAACCACAGTACCTTTAGTTCCTTGGGTCACTGTCGTTTTGATGTTGTTGGCACTTTTAGAAAAATCAGCAGAGGAACGACCAAACAGATTTCCTGTCAATACGACTTCCTGAAGCTCTTCCGGAACTTGCGCGAACGCAGAACTCCAAACAAGCATCACGGCTGTCGTCAAATTTAGAAATCTAAGTCGGTTGATCAAATTGATACCCCTCCCTAGACTTTTCGGCGAATATCCCAAAATCATGAGTCCTTTTGAGTATTTCCGCTTAATATTTGATAAATATGCGACATAATATTTCTTGAGATTTCCAGGTTTAATACGAAAACCTGAGTGATTACATACGTTTGGGGTCATTTTTCGGGTCAATCTTCAGGGGCATCACATCTGTGAAACCATCTTGCCCGGAATTGGATTTTAGAAGAAAGTAGGCGAATCAACAGGAGTTCCGGTTTCTATGCCCAACGAAATGCCCAACGTAATGAAAGTTACTTTCGAAGACATTCAGAAAGCTCGCCAGCTGATCAAAGACATCATCAGCCCCACGGAGATGAGCCACTCGATCAGTGCCAGCAACCTGTTGAACAGCGAAGTTTATTTTAAATTCGAAAACACTCAGCGCACGGGTAGTTTTAAATTCCGTGGTGCTTACAATAAAATTTCAAACTTAAGTGCGGAAGAAAAGGCCCGTGGAGTGGTGGCAAGTTCTGCCGGAAATCACGCGCAAGGTGTGGCATTGTCAGCACGCTTGGCGGGAGTGAAATCCACGATTGTGATGCCTGAAAATTGCTCGATCAGCAAAGCAACTGCGACTCGCTCCTATGGTGCGAACGTGGTTCTTAAAGGCGAAATTTACGACGAAGCTTACGAGTACGCGCAAAAGCTTGAAAAAGAAAATGGCTTTACTTTCGTACATCCTTACCAGGATCCCTATGTGATTGCGGGGCAGGGTACGATCGGTTTAGAGATCCTTGAGAAAGTTCCAGATCTGGATACCGTGATTGTTCCCATTGGTGGTGGTGGATTGATCAGTGGCGTGGCCTTGGCGGTGAAAACCATCAATCCCAAAGTGCGCGTGATCGGTGTGCAAAGCGATCGCTCTCCGGGAATGGCTTGTCTCTACAACAAACAAACCCAAGACCAAAAAAAGAAACGTGCGGCAACGATCGCGGATGGTATTGCGATTAAAAATCCATCGCAAGTGATCTATGACAGCTTCATTTCAAAATATGTCGATCAAGTCGTGACGGTGAGTGATGACGAAATCGCTGAAGCTATCGTGTTCCTGATGGAGCGTGCAAAAACAGTTGCCGAAGGTTCCGGAGCCGCTGCCATGGCAGCAGCCATGCATCGTGGTTTGGCGCTTGGTAAAAAATGTTGCGTGATCATCAGCGGCGGTAACATCGATTTGAATATCGTCAGTAAAATCATTGACCGTGGTCAGGCCCTTCGCGGAAAACTGTGTGAGTTGTCTGTCATCGTGGATGACTTGCCAGGAAACTTAAGCAACCTCACTCAAGTGATTGCCACCGAAAAAGCCAATGTATTGGAAGTGCGACATGACCGCGTGTCTCAAGGTCTGTCATTGCGTGAAACGCGTATTGATTTCGTCTTGGAAACTACCAGCATCGAGCACGTGGAAAGAATCAAACGTGCTTTGGAAGCAAGCGGCGCTAAAATTATTTAGTCGCCGTTTCTAAAGCTTCTTGTTGTTCCCAGTCCGTCAAACCATATTTAGCCAGGATGCGATTCAGTTCACCGGTCTGGCGCATCTCTGTGATCCCTTTAGTAAAGATTTTTGCGTAAATTTCTGATTTTTTGTTGGCTGGTGAAAACGCGATGAAAAGTTTCGCGTCGTTTGCGACTTGAGCACTCACCGGTTTGTATTCGTCTTGGCTTAATCCCATGTTCGCTAAATTTGTTCGCAGCACGGTTTGATTTTCAATGAAAGCATCCAGGCGTTTGCTTTCGATCATTTTGATAATTTGATCTAAAGGATGCTCCCCCGAAATAGAAATAAAGATATCTTTGTTTTCAGAGACGATGCGATCCATGTCGCCACCATAGGCATAACCATTAATGACACCGATTTTTTTACCCACCAAAGAAGCACTGCCTTTGTAGGTCCATGTCGAGTCTTTTTTAACAAAGAAGAAATCCTGACCATGTCCCAAAGTTTTAGTAGGGAATACGAAATCCGGGGCATCGTTGTAGTTAGCACCGACAATTGCGGTGGCCTTGTTTCTGCGCGTTTCGCTAACGGCGCGAGCCCAATTCACCATTGAGAAGTTTACTTTGTGGCCATTTTTTTCGAAAATTTTTGAAACGACTTCTACCATGTAGCCGGGGTCTTTTGAGCTGTCACAGACATACGGGCACCAAGCGTCTGATCTGACCAAAATGGTGTCCGCCATCGCGACCGATGTGCGGAATCCGATTGTGAGCATCATTGCAGCTATCAGCAGTTTCATTTCAAGAGTCCCTCTAAACTTACAGCCTGATAATTCGTTACCGTGTCTTTTCCGAAGTTTCCAACCCAAACTACCAAATTACGGAGTTGTAACTGGCGAGTGGCACATAATTTGGAGTTTTTGCTCTCTGCAGAATGAGTGAGAAATTAACTGCAGATAGTGTTCCACGAAAGTGACTGAAAGTGTCAGTTGTCGATTCGTTGAACACACCACACTGGGATGTATTTATGAAACATAAGATCTGTTTGTCGGGCCTTTTGCTACTTTCCATGGTTGCGTGTTCTGAGATCCAAAAGGTCGATGAAATGCACGATGCCACGGTGAAAATGAGTGACACCACAGAGGACATGAAAAAGAGCACCGGTGAACTTAAGGATCAAACCGACGAGCTATACGATGCTCTTCGCCAGGGGAATGCTTTGCAGCTTCGTCGCGAGGCTTATAACTCTGTTCTACAAGCACCAACCTTGTTCAAAAAAATCTCTGAAGCGACGAAGTACTTCATGTCCTATGAAGTGCAGTTATGGAATGGCTTGGGACAGGATAAATCCTCTGCGAAACGCGAAGTTTTAGAACAGCAAGCGACTCAAGAATTTTTCATGGAGATTGAAGAGCTCGCACGACGCGATAACAGTGTCGATCCTTTGGCAGAGCCTGATGCGAAAGACATCACATCGAAAGACAATATGACAGCATCCTTCAATGCGATGGCTGTGGCCATGGATCGCACGAATCGCAAGCAAGTGGAGAACGTGGATCGCCTGGGTGACACGCAATTAGTCAGCATGTACAGCCTGATGGAAGAAGCTCTGTTGGCTCCGCGTGATATTCCTCAAAAAGGTTCGATACGCGAAGTATTGGCGCACGAAGAAAAAGCCATCCAAATTTTGCAGACTCGCTACAATATGTTCCCGTTGATGTTCATCGATATGGTTTCAAAATTGGGTGATAAGAATCTGGTGATGCAGGCAAAGACTTTGTTGTTGGGCTGGGATCTGGATATGTCGGGTATGAATGCGACTCAGGTGGAGTATCTTAAAACCGAAGTTCTGCAAAAAGGTATCGACGCCAAAAATCTTTTGATCAAGCTTGGAAAAACGCCGCAAATGGATTCCAAAGTGAAACGTTTGATTGATAAAATGAAAGTGCAAAAAGGAGCAGCGAAGCTCAGCTTCACCGAAGCCCAAAATCAACAGACACTGATCGATATGCTTAAAGAAATTCGCCAATAAAAAAAAGGTCCCAACCGGGACCTTTTTATTTTCTGTGATTTAAAAATCAACTTTACGAACAAAGTGGCAAGTATAGCCATCTGGATTCTTCAGCAGATAATCCTGGTGATAGCCTTCGGCTGACCAGAACTCCGGAGCCTTGGCCACCACAGTGGCTGCTGGTTTTCCCCATGCGCCTGACTTATCCACGCGGGCGATCACTTTCGCAGCTGTTTCCTTTTGCTCCTCAGAGGTAAAGAAAATTTCGCTGCGATACTGAGTGCCGATGTCATTGCCTTGACGGTTTAAAGTCGTGGGATCGTGAATCTTAAAAAAATAAAGCAAAAGGTTTTCAAATGAAAGTTGATCGGGATTGAATTCAACTTTCACAGTTTCTGCGTGGTTCGTAGTTCCAGTTTTTACTTCGTTGTAGGTCGCATTTTGAGTGTTGCCACCCATGTACCCCACTTCGGTTTTAAGAACGCCCGGAAGCTTGCGCAGCAGGTCCTCCATACCCCAAAAACATCCACCAGCTAAATATGTGACTTCTGTCTTCATAGCGAATCTCCTTGGTTGGTCATTCGGTCATTATACTCCGACGAAGTCGGAGTGCAAGTCAGTCGACTTTAGTTTCTGCGCGACCATAGCCTCCGCCCGTGCCTGAACACAGACTTAGGACCTCACCCTTAAGGATCTTTTGCTGGCCTAAGACCGGCAGGCTTTTAGCCGTTTCGCCTTTTTCCAAAGTAACTTCTGAGACATCACCGTGAGAGCAAGTTTTTGGCAGGCGAGGACGGTGCAAGGTCATATCTGTTAACCAAGAAACTTCGATATCTTCCAAAGCTTCTATCTTAAAGATCAAGCCGCGACCGCCCGAGTACTTACCTTTGCCGCCCGTGGAATTTCTGCGATCCATGCGTTGCACGCGCACTGGAAAACGTCGTTCCAAAGTTTCAATCGAAAGGCCTTCGATGTGGGCGCTTTGACCGTCGTGTTCGGCTGTTGCACCTTGGCCACCTTCGATGCTGAGGAAAGCCTGGGAATTGCCGTGATTCAATTGCAACATCACCGGAGTATAAGCGTTTAATGCTTTTTCGTGCTTGCTATGGATGAAAGTTAAAGCAAGGTCGATAGCTGTTTGCACAGCAGCAACTCCGCAAGTCATGCCTTTCAATGTGGAGGCTGGGTATTTTGCCATCAACCAGCAGCCTGCAGGTTTCGTTACCTGCAAAACTGAAAAGGAACCCGAGTTTGCATAATTATTAAAGCCATAGAATTTGCTGATCGCATGGAAGCAAACACCATATGTCGCGGATTCAGTCAGGTGCAAAGTTTTGGCAGCAGAGGTACCACCAAAATCAATAACCACTTTTCCGTCTTGAATTTCCAGACTCAGACGCAGCAATTCGCCGCTATCCAAAACCACATCCACGCGAGTTTCCCCGGAAGCTTTTTCAGAAATTCTTTGTACAGCCAACTTTTTGGAAAGTTTGACGTACTCTTCGATCAATTCGCCAGTAACTGAAAGTCCTGTCCCCTCGATGGTATCGTGAAGGCGTTGAGCGCTGACGATCATTTCTGCGCACTGGGATTTAATCCATTCAGTGAACTGAGGTGGGCAGGCCGGATGAGCACTCATCGCTCCCAAAATCACTTCATTCAATTGGCCCTTTTGGCGCAGGGGAGTTGGAGGAATCCGCAAACCTTCTTCCTCAACACTTTTGACGATCTTGAGGTATTTGCCCATCGGTCGGCGAGTGACCCATACCAGATCTTCAGAAACAGCCATGATGAAAGTGATTTCATCCAAAGTCGTTCCACCGCTGTAAGGGTCATTCAAAAGCGCGATTTCGCCTTCGTTCAATTTCAAATATTTAGTAACTGTGCGAGCTGCTTTAACCAGGGTGTCGTAAGAAACGGGATTGTTCCCGCGCAACAACAAAACATCGCCTTCGTTGGTTAAAAGAGCAGATTCACCTTGAAGAAAATCCGAAAGCAAAGAATGGAAAAGTTCGATTTGATAAGACATAAATTAAACCTTCGCCTTGCTGCCGATTGCAATCACAGCACGGGCTTCTGCAAAATCTTCGTTATCGAAAGATGCATTCGGATCTTTTTTGAAACCATTGGCGAAAAGATCTGCCAAAGGACCCGTCACTTTGACTTTTTTATTCTGACGGTGCATCAGTGATTCCATCACGATTTTTTGCATGCCCAGACTTTGAAGTTCTTTGATCACAGTCGCAGTTTCCAAATTGCGATCGTAGCTGGCTTTAATCAAGGTCAGAAGGCTGTTCTTAAACTTTTGAATGCCCGCTGGAATCATACGATCCTGCAAGCCATCCAATTTATTCAGTTTTGCATTCTCGGTCCAAAGATCCATCAAAGTTGGTTTTTGCCCACGACCAAAACTCATCGGCCCGGGTTCCCAACCTTCCGTGCGCTGATTGAAATCAAAGTGTTTGAAATCATTAAGTTCCAAACCTTGAGTCGGTTGAACCGCCAACTGACGAATTTTTAGACTTCTGTTTTCAACCTTACCCCATGGACTTTCCCAGATTTCACTCCACGACTGGGGAGAGATCAAAACGAAATCTTCCAGGCCCAAATGCAAAACGTCAGTTTTCGCATCTTGGTATTGGAAACCCAAAGCGCTATAGGAGGCAAAAAGACTGCCCACGCGTTTGTGATTTTCATTTTGGAAGACTTCACCTTCGGCGCCGATAAAATAGATTTTATCTTCCGTCACTGTATCTTTTAATGCCTCGACCAGATCTTTTTTCAAATCCTGGAACAGGCTCGAAATCGTCGCATTCAGAGCATTTTTTCTCCAGCGAGTGACTTCGTCCTGATTTTCAGTTTTTTCCGGAATAAAGACTTCGATATTTTTAGATTGAAAAAAATCCTGCGCTTGTTTTTCGTGAGCAGGATTGATCGTCGCATGCAAAAAGTGCAGGCAAACTTTTTTGATTTTCATCAATTCGAGCTTTGCAGCGATGCCTTCAAGCTCTTCATTTGCGAGAGGTTGAAGCACTTGGCCTGAAGCCTGGATTCTTTCGCGAACGGAAAAATGCAATTCTTCAGATGTCAGAGCAGAACCCGAGCAGCCACGCAGTTCCAGCCAATTTTCAAAACCCTCTGTTGTCACGTGAGCCACGGCACCAGAAAGTTTATAGTCCATGAGTCTTTCAGAAATTCTTAAGCTCACGAAAGTTTTCGCAATCACTTTATCCTTGTGAGCGGAAACGAATTGTTGAAGAGAATTTTTTAAATTCTCGCGGGACAGGTAGGCGCGTTTGGCAGCAATTGTTTTAGAACCATCCCACAGAATGTATTCTGCGAAGGATTCACCAACACTTACCCCGAACATGAAACTGTTTTGCATTTTTAAACGCTCTCTATTGAAATCGCACTAGAATGTGTTAAAGCTAGGCGATCAGATATAGCAAACAAGTCCCCATAAGAAAAGGATTGTTACGTGAAGATTTCTCCAGAAATTTTAAATCTTGTGCCTTATAAACCGGGTAAACCGATTGCAGAAACTCAGCGAGAGTATGGTTTATCCCGAGTTTACAAGCTGGCCAGCAACGAAAATCCCCTTGGACCAAGCCCCAAAGCGATGGAGGCTGTAAAAAAGGCGCTGGAGCACCAAAATCTTTATCCAGATCCCTCACATTATGAGCTTTTGCAGACGATTTCTAAAGAGTGGGGCTTTCCTAAGCAGCAATTGGCGATCGGAAACGGCAGTGATGAGCTGATCGATCTGTTAACTCGCATTTTTTGCGAGCCGAAACAGGGTGTTTTGACTTCAGTAGCGGCTTTTAATGCTTACGAAGTGAGTGCGGGTGCCAATCGTGCTGCCCTTCACAAGGTGCCTTTGACGGAAGGATATTGCTTCGATTTGGAAGCCATTGCGGACTATTTCATGGCTCACCACCAGGAAAAGGACATTCGCCTTATTTTCGTTTCAAATCCGAATAATCCAACGGGGACCTATGCTTCGAAAGAGCAAGTTGAGAATTTCCTGGCTCGCCTTGGAAACCGTGATGATGTGATGATCGTGTTCGACGAGGCTTATAACGAATTTGTTCGTGCTGAAGATTATGCATCGGCGCAAAATTACATCAACAAATACAACAACCTGATCGTTTTACGCACCTTCTCAAAAATCTATGGCCTGGCGGGTTTCCGTGTGGGTGCTATGATTGCGCCGCCGACGGTGGTTGAGGTCTATAACCGCGTGCGCAAGCCTTTTAATGTCAACGATTTAGCGCAAGTCGCCGCAAATGCGGCTCTGCAGGATAAAGAATTCCTACAACGCTCACAGCAAATTTGCTGGAAAGGGCTTGATTACTTCTACAAGAAATTAGAAGAATTGGGCCTGCCGTACATTCATTCCCAAGGTAACTTCGTCATGTTTGACACACTTCGTGACGCGGTGAAAGTCAATGAAGCTTTGCTTCGTCGTGGGATCATCATGCGACCTGTTTTGAACTATGGTTTTAAAACACATATGCGCTTGAGTGTCGGTTTGGAGCATGAAAACGAAGCAGCTATCGCAGCTTTGAAAGAAGTGCTGAAGGAAATTCCTGTCTTGGCTGGAACGCCAATTCCGACAGTCTAAAGAATTTTAGTTTCAAGGTGTAGATAGGATTTTGGAGTGGAAATGGGATTAGTAGTAACGATCGATGGACCTGCGGCATCTGGTAAATCTTCAGTCAGCCGTGAACTTGCCCGCCGTCTTGGCTGGAAATGGGTTTCTACAGGTGCTTTCTATCGTGGACTTGCTTATGCCGCTATTCAGTTGAAAGTGAACCTTGATGACGTGAAAGCGTTGTCAGAGCTGACTCACAATCCAATCTGGAGTGTTCGTCTAGAGCCAGATCGCACGCGCGTTTATTTCCAAAATGAAGATGTCACAGATGCTATTGCTCACGAAGACGTGGGTAATTTTGCTTCCAAAGTCAGTCATTACCCTGAAGTTCGTAAAGCTCTTTTGGATGCTCAACGTAACTGCAGCAAAGGTGAAGACGGTTTGGTGGCAGAAGGTCGCGATTGCGGAACTGTGGTTTTCCCAACAGCCGAAGCAAAAGTTTATCTAACGGCTTCCAGCGCTCACAGAGCTGCTCGTCGTGCGAATGAGCTAGGTCTTGATGAAGGCGATATGGCGAAAGCTCAAAAGCAACGTGACCATCAGGATTCTACCCGCAAAGTGGCACCTATGGCCGTCCCGACGGACGCGTTTGAACTCGATTCAACAGAGTTGGATCTGAATCAGGTCGTCGACAAAGTCGAAGCCTTCGTAAAAACAAAAATCTAAAAATTAAAAGCTGCTGAAAAGCAGCTTTTTTTATTTTTTCACGACCCCCAGGGATTTCTTAATTCCCTCGATGATGATTTTTTCTGCTTGGGTTTTTCCGAACTCTGGACGATAGACCAAGCAGACTTCGTCAGTGAATGTCGGTAGGCCGGGGGCTTGTTCAAGTTTATAACCTGAAGCTTCCACTGCGCGAGCAGGGGCGATAGCATAGCCCAAATTTTCATTCGCTAAACTGCAGATCAATTCCAGGCTTTCAGAGCTTATGATCTTTGCAGATTTGTTTTTCCATTTTTTCAAAATCGATTGGGTTTGAAACAGGTCGCTGTTGCAAATAACTGTTTCCTTGTCGACGTCGCCTTTGCCTTTCCACATAGCCATTGTATCTGTGGTGAGCTTTTGAATAACCAGATCAGGAATTTCTGCTGGATTGATAACAACCCCGACATCGATGGTGCCTCGTTGGATTTCTGCTTGAATGTTTCGAGACAGATCATGTTTCAGTTCCACACGGTAATCAGGTGCCATAGTTCGAACGTGTTTTAATGCCTTGGGTATCGTGTATTGAGCAACTGTAACGTGGCAGCCGATGGTGATAGTTCTACCAGCAAAAACAGTCTCTTTGTTCGTAGGGAATTCTAAATCTTTTAAAGAACGAATCAGTGACTGAGCTTTACTTAAAAAGACACGTCCACTGGGTGTCAGTTCGATCCCCGTGCGAGAACGATAAAAGAGGGTGGCGCCCAGGTCGCTCTCAAGTCGCTTTAAACTTTCAGAAAGTGCGGGTTGACTAATTTCCAATTTGGTCGCCGCTTGGATGATAGTTTTGCACCCAGTGGTCTCTACAAAGTTTTCGATATCACGGATTCTATATTTCATAAGTAATCACCTATTGAAAGTATAGTTATTATCATATTTCACATATGCCTTGAAATCAAATATTCCTTAGCGCAGGAAAAAGGAGATTTATGAAACTCATGACGGCAACGCTTTTAATAATTTTGGGAACTTCACAGGCCATGGCTCTGACAGTTGATCAGGTCGAATGTTCGGACGGTAACGGCAATTCGTTGGTTTTACATCGCGATGTGGATGATACGCTTCGAGGTGTATTAGCAGACAATGGAAATACGGCACAAATCGAATGTGAGAAGGGGGGATGGGGGCGACGGACCTTCCAGGCACCTATTGTCTGCACAGGGCCATGGGCTATCGCTATTGGAGCTTATGGTAAAGTGCTCAAACGCAATGTCGTCATTCGAATGGAGTTGTCTCAAGAATCGCCACTCTCTGCGAAAGCAGATTACAAGAGCAATTGGTTGATGATTTCCGGCAGTGGGCCACAACCAAGACTCCTAGAATGTAAAACGGCGTTGGATCGCTAATTCGTTGAGTGCGCAGTTTTAAGCCAGGGCCTGTTAAAACTTCATGCTTAGAACCTGAAACAGGACTCTAAAGCAATAGGAAGGAGTTGGGATCAGGCCCGGCATTTGTATCTCCGATGGAATTGTCCTTCCTGGAGGTCGTTTATGATGAAAATTATCGTGATCCCTGTATTGCTTCTTATGAGCTCTCTTGCCCATGCTGGAAAAGACGTCGTCGTGACCTGTAAGGGGTCTCAAAGTCCTACTATGAAGCCGCAAGAGACGTATACGGTGAATTTAACTGAGTTCGGCGATATCGTCCTGGAAGGCCAAGATGCGAAGTCTTCGCAGATCTATATCAAAGTGGATGCAGCTCAAGTGATTAGAAAAAACGATGACTCGGGATTAAGTCTGCAAAGCACGAAACGCCAGATGGGGATGACGCTGTCTCAGCAGTCATTGAACATCGACTATAAAACGGGAAAAGGCCTGGCCCAGGACACATTGACTCTCAATGCGGCCGGCTCCAAGCCTCGTTCGATCTATCTTGCTTCATGCACAAGATAATTATTTTTTAGTGAATACGCAGGTCCCCAGATCTTTTTGATCTTTCTTCTGATTGATCGTGATTGTTTGTGCCGTCACGATCACTGACTTCAACGAAGAATTTTTAATGTTGCCTTTGCAAACTTCTTTGTTGATGCGAGTCAGCTTGGTCGACGTGTCATTATCTTCCCGAGTCGAGATTAAATGATCTTCGCAGCTTGTGTCGAAATCAGAAGGTTCTTTAAACTCTTTATTCGATAGCGAAAATCTGTCTTTACCGATCTTCAAATATTTATCAGTGATATCGCTTTTTTTAATTTCCAGCTCAGAACAATATTCTTCATCACCCGAAGTCAGTTCGTATTTACCCAAAGACAACGTGGGAATACTCTCGGCGTGTGCTACAGATGAAAAAGAGATGACAGCAAGACTAAGAAGAGTGATTACTTTTGAAAACATAGTCTGAACCTTTCCATATGAGGCATCATTTGTCTCTGTACACGTTTACCACGAAGTGGGCCCCAGTAGCTACCAGGACTTGTTGCGTTGCTTGAACCAACAAGATCTTTACGCATGATTGAAATCGCGCAACGGGCTTGTCCCTCGGCAGTACTAACGCTGCGGCATTCAGGACCACGTCCGTTTTCGCGGCGAACAGCAGCACTTTTCTCCATCGTCCAAAGACCGATACCGATATCAGGATTCAGGATGCGAGTTCTACCGCTACGATCAACATAAGTTTCGCCATGCTCTGTTGAAGCATTGCACGTCACATTTTCTTCGCGAGCCAATGCCGTCCAGAACCATGTCCAAGCAAGGAGTTTGTTTTGGTCACTTAGAGAGTTAAAGCGAGGGCACAATGTTCCCAAAGCATTCGAGCTTGTGAAGTCTTCTTTGTAACCAGGACGTGACATGAGGCTGATCATCTTTTGCCCCAAAGCACCAGGGCGACCTTGGGTGTTCATGATTTTCATACAAGCATTTGGAATAGTTCTTTTTGCCAATGCTTTACCGCGAGAGCTATAGCGAGTTCTTTCAGGTGCAATCGTGGAACGTTGACCTTCAGTTGTGGGCGCCGCAGCGGCCACAGAACAACTTGTGCAGTTAGATTTTTTCACCGCTTTATTGGCTTTATTGACAGCTTCCAAGGCTTCAACCGTGCGGGCTGATTTCTTTTTTGAGCTTTCAGGATCTGCGATGGCTGGCTTGTCGGTTTCAACGCGTGCCGCTTTGGCAGAGGAAACGCTGGAAGCCGTGCGAGCTTGATTCCAATTGCTTGGCATTTCTGCGAACAAGCTCAAATCTGAAGCGCCTTCTTTATGATAGACCCACATTTCTTCACCTTGGCTGCGACCATTTAATACTTTAATTTTAATACCAAATGATCCAGAGCGAAGTTTTTTGGTTTCCAGAATTTCACCACGAGTTCCACGCGTCAGTGTCGTAACAATATTGTTATCACCGCGAGTGAATGATCCCGAGCTGCGACCGTTTAGCATACCTTTTAATTCTACATACTCTTCCTTGCCGGTAAAACCCGACAATAAGGAGATGCATAGAGTCCCTGCTAAAATTCTTTTGTAAAGCTTAGTGATTTCCATAACCAAGAGGTAGTGCAAGGACCAGGCACAGTTGGCATTGTGAAACTTCCAAGTGTTTTCACAAAGTTAACCCGCAATGACCTCATCCCATTTGTTAACCATTTTGGAGGAATCGGAGGATTGTCACCGGGGTGTCAACTTAGTGAGCACCCACGGTTTTTCTCAAATTGAGACAGACAGATTTACTTAAGAGTTGGCAGAGTCTTCTCAATCCAAGGAAGGACTGACTTGGACAGCATGCCTACCGCCTTACCGTGGCAGATATTGGATTCATAGCGATTAGACACATAGGAAGTCACGCCAATGACCTGCTTTTCACCATTCACTTCTACAAAGATAGGTCCACCAGAATCGCCTTGGCAAAGGCCGCCTTCGCTCTGTTCAATCGTCACACGGTCCGATGACACCGTGATGTCGTTTTTGAAGCTTTTTGTTTTTGAGCGAAGAATCATCGAATCGCTTTTTGTTTCGGAAGTTTTTCCGAATCCTACCAAAGTCACATCATCAGAGCTCAGCTCGGCACCAGCATACAGCTCACTGATTTCATAGTCAGAAGGAATTTTTGATTTCAGGCGTACCAAACCCACATCGTTGTAAAAGCCTGAATACGACTCCACGAAAGAGTGATCATACTCAAATGAACTTGCAACGATGCTGTCTCTGGAAGCTCTAAAGCCTGAGGAGCAGTTCATATCATTTGCGAAAATCGCAGCCATACGCACATTGCCTTTTACACAATGAGCCGCTGTCAATATTACGTCTTCTGTGATGGGTGTGCCCGTACAGACAGAGCTTTCTTCCTCGCCTTTTTCGTTATAGCGAGATCCGATCAACATGACGACTTGCTTAGAAAGGGGATCAGATTTTGCGGTGACAGAACCACCCACAACGCCGGGCAAACACTGGCCCTCAAGTTTATCACGGGCTTCATTTGAAATAGTGCAGCCACTAAGAATTGCCAATCCAACAAAAAGACTTACGGAAGAGATAATTGTTTTTTTCATGGAATGAGCACTAAGCAATACGCGGGCCTTGTGTAAAACAATACCTTCAAGATGAGACGATTCAGAGGACTCAAATATGACTAGAGCTCAAACACCGGAGGAATTTAATTCAATCTGGTGACTCCAGAATGATGGTCTGTGAATTGCTATATTTGCTCGTATGATCAGAAGCTGGATTTTAAAACGATTCCTATGGGCAAAGGTTGTCGACGCCGTATTCACGTGCAGAGCGATAATCGGCTATGCTGTGCTCTTTGGGTTAATGGCTTCAGTCAGCCAGGCAGGTCCCCAGGATTCTTCTAATTATATCGCCATCAAAGGTGGCCTGGTTGATATCGCAGATGGCGCCTATATCGAAGGGTCGCAACGTCAGGGCGGAATCCAGCCTGACTATAAAGTCGACTTAGAAAGTGCACCTTTAAAACAAATCATGGAAAAGGCTGCTAGCCTTCGTGAAATGAATTTGGAATATTGGGATCGCGTGGGCATGGTGGTGGAAATCATTCGCGGCGAAGTCTTCTCCTATACCGACTATAAAAATCCATACTATCGCAGACTTTTAAAAAAATACCGTTTGGCTAACGAAGACATTCCATTGAGTGAGTACGCAGTGTGCCGCGCCGGAGTTTGCCGGGAGCACGCTTTGATTTTGCATTTCGCGCTAAAAGCTGCAGGTATTCAAAATGATTTCGCCTATGTGAGTGCCGCCCGGGTGCACGCCTTTCATCAGTACGTCGAAGACCACGCGGTGACGGTTGTAAAACTGAACGGGGTCGAGTGGGTTGTTGATGCTTATAATGAATTGTTCAACGGCTATCGTTTGAAAGACTTGATGAAGATGGGTGGTCCTGATGCCAGTGCAGAGCGTGCGCCCATTGCACAAGAAATTTCCGCCGTTCGCTTTATCCGAAAAATTCATGACTTCCCGGTTGTCTATAATCCCAAAGCGGGTCTTTGTAAGTCAGTATTCAAATAAAAAGGCCATCCTGTCACAATGGCCCCTTAACTCTAATGATGCTGCGAGCTGATTTGATCACTTAAGCGGCCTTTGTTTCGGCCCGCAGTGATCTCAGTTTCCGCATCAAAAAACTCTAATAGATCGGCATTGAATTTTTCCGCATGGGTTTGTGGCAGACCATGGGGAGCACCTTCATAGACTTTAAGTTCCGCATTCGGTATGAACTTTACGGCCTCAATGCTGGAGGCAATAATCGGAACGATCTGATCATCGCTCCCGTGAATCAGCAAAGTAGGGATGTCCATTCTTTTTAAATCTTCGGTGAAATCTGTTTCGGAAAATTGCTCGATGCAATCATACTCCGCCTTGATTCCGCCCATCATCCCCTGCAGCCAAAAGGAATCACAGGTGCCATCCACCGTTTTGTGCATCATGCGATTGAAGCCATAGAATTTTTTTGAAAGATCTATGAAAAACTGCGAGCGGTTGTCAGTCACCCCTTTGCGAATATCATCAAAGACTTCAATTGGAAGTCCCTCGGGATTCTGCGCCGTTTTTAACATCAGGGGAGGAACAGCGCCGACAAGAACAGCCTTTGCCACACGAGTGGAGCCGTGACGGCCGATATAGCGCGCCACCTCGCCTCCACCGGTGGAGTGACCCACCAGAATCAGGTTCTGCAAATCCAAATGATCGATAAGCTCTGCTAAGTCATCGGCATATTGATCCATATTATTGCCATCAAAGGTCTGCGAAGATCGTCCATGTCCGCGACGATCATGGGCAATAACCCGGTAGCCTTCGTTTAGAAAGGCAAGCATTTGCCCATCCCAGGCGTCGGCGGTTAAAGGCCAACCGTGAGAGAAAAGGACCGGTTGCCCCTTGCCCCAATCTTTATAGAAAATTTTTGTGCCATCGGAAACAGTGAAGAAAGAAGAGCTCATGGAATATCCTTTCCCTAAGAGAACTGTTGTGAGTCACACCTCAATTTAACAGCCGGGATGGACAAGATCATGAAATAGGCGCCTGCCTGAGAAAATGCAGACGTCGATGATGTGCTATTACAATGTCGATTTTGGAAAAGAAGTCATTCGTCTAGAAGCGCTCAGCAAGTAACAACGCTTTGGCGGCCACAGCGGTGGTATAGGCTGAGGATCTCCAAACAACCGGATAACGAGCTACAAAAGTCGCTGCAAAATAAACCTCACCCGGCCAGTACACAAAGCCGTGGCTGTCCCGTGTGCTCATGCCGGACAAAAAGTCAGCCCCATCGCGAATCGCTTCTCGGTGTCGTGGATTTTCGGGATCACCCAATTGCGCCAAAGCACTTAACGCCCAGGCGGTGGATTGAATACGATCAGGGCGACTCATATATTTGTTTTTCCAGCCCCCGTTGCGTTTTTGTTTTTTTAAAAGAAACGCAATCAGGTTGTCGCGCGAAGGTTCCAGGCAACTTCCGCCCTGGTGAATGATTTCCGCCATGGTATAGGGCAGAACATAGCGACTGGGATAATACATCCCGCAGTAAAAGAAATCTTTTTTGATCGCCATGCGGTTTAAGTGATTACAAGCCGCTTTATATCCCGGTCCGTCGGTACGTTTCGCCAGGGTCAGCATTTTTAAAACATTCGCATTCACCACGCAGTCCACATCGTTGCGATTGAACGGCACGCGAGTGCCATTATTCGGTCGAGCAAAAAGATTGCGCGGCATTTTGGGATCCATGTCATCCCAAAGCCAGGTTAAAAAGGCCCCGGTATTTTTCTGTCCCTGGCCCGCATTGTAAATATGCGGTTTGCGATTCAGATCCCGTGCCGAAGAAAAAGCCTCCATGACTGAATCCGGTAAGGGTTGATAACTGTGCTGACCCTGATGAATTTTATGAAGGTACTGCAAAGTGGAGTACGAAATTGAAGTCGTATCCGCATCCGGCGGAATATTTGCGAATCCCTTAAAGCGGGGAGCGAGATACATATAGCGCGGTTGGCGAACTTTCACTCCGCGGTAGGTTGTTGGCGGATAAAAATTAAAAAGCTGATCCCAATAATAATTTGAAAATCCCGCCACAGTTCTTTCAATCATGGGAGGGATGGATTGATATTCGGGAGCGAGAAAATAAATCTCCGCTAAAACATTGGCGACAGAGGCCGCGACAAAGGCGGTGGGTTCCTCATAAGGGTGATTAAATTTTCCAACGCCCACGTTCGAGGGCAGGTAAGAAGTCACTCGGGCCACCCATTGACCCGGGTCGTAACCCTCCTCCCCCGTGGTTTGATAGTGCTCAATAAACCGCAGGGCCGATGATATTTGGGTTCGGTATTGGGGTCCTGCGAAACAATACGTTCCCGCCAGTGAAACTAACAAAAGAATATAAATCGCTCTCACCGGGCCTCCCAAGCTCTCAAATCAAATATGTTCGAGTTAGGAGGGGAAATCACGGGGTACGAACGGCCCTCTGTTAGCTTACAATTGTCACCACTTTGAAAAGGCTAACGAACCGCGCAAAACCTTTGACTTCCGACCCCTTAGCTCGCTAAACCATTGTTTCGCCAAAGAGCGAAGAAAGGTACGGGTAAGGTCCTCGAGGCTTTACTACGTGGAGGTATTTAAAAAACGATATGACAAAACAACTTAACAAGGCCGAACTTGAAAAACAGAAAGTGCTAGCTTTCTTGGATGCAGAAGATTCTAAAGTCGCTGCTAATCCTGGCATCTATGGTGCAAAAAAGTCTGACAAAGGCGAATTCGATTCTCTATTCGAAGCGTCCATGAAAGAGCAAGATTTCAAAGTTGGCGACGTTGTTACTGGTACAGTAGTAGAAGTTCAATCTGACTACGTTCTAGTGGACATCAACTACAAGTCTGAAGGTTTGATTGCTATCAATGAATTCCGTATTGTTGACGGCGTTCGTGAAGTAAAAGCTGGAGACAAAGTAGAAGTTCTTATCGACCGTATCGAAAACGAAAACGGTATGATCGTTCTTTCTAAAGATAAAGCAGACATGCTACGTGCATGGACTGATATCTCTAAAGCAGCAGAAAACGAAGAAGTTATCGAAGGTACTGTTGTTGCTAAAGTTAAAGGCGGCTTGAGCGTTGATATCGGCGTTAAAGCATTCTTGCCTGGATCTCAAATCGATCTACGTCCGGTTCGCAACATGGACGTTTACTTGGGCAAAAAGTTCAAATTCAAAGTTATCAAATTCAACAAAAAGCGTGGCAACATCGTTCTTTCTCGCCGTGCGCTTCTTGAAGAAGAACGCGACAGCTTGCGTTCACAAACTCTTGACACTATGGCAGAAGGTTCTGTTGTTACTGGTATCGTTAAAAATATCACTGACTACGGTGCGTTCATCGACCTTGGTGGCATGGACGGTTTGTTGCACATCACAGACATGTCATGGGGCCGTGTAAAACACCCTTCTGAAATGTTGAATGTTGGCGACGAAATCCAAGTTAAAGTTCTTAAGTACGACAAAGAAAAAGAACGCGTATCTTTGGGCATGAAACAGTTGCACAACGATCCTTGGGAAACTGTTAAAGCTTCTTACCCAGCAGGCACTAAGCTTAAAGGTAAAGTTGTTTCTTTGGCAGAATACGGTGCATTCATTGAACTTGGCGAAGGCATTGAAGGCCTAATCCACGTTTCTGAAATGTCTTGGACTAAACGTGTAAAACACCCTTCTCAAATCGTTAACGTTGGTGACGAAGTAGAAGTAGTAGTTCTTGAAGTTGACACTGAAAACCGCCGCATTTCTTTGGGCATGAAACAGCTTCAACAAAATCCTTGGATTGAACTTAAAGAGTCTTACGCTCCAGGTACAATCATCGAAGGCGAAGTTAAATCTGTTACTGACTTCGGTATCTTCATCGGCATCGAAGAAGGTATTGACGGCCTAGTTCACATCTCTGACTTCTCTTGGACTAAACGTGTAAATCACCCAAGCGAAATGTTCGCTAAAGGTGCTAAAGTACGCGCCGTTGTTCTAGGTGTAGACATCGAAAACGAAAGATTCTCTTTGGGTATCAAACAACTTGAATCTGATCCTTGGGCTAACATCGAGAACAAATACGCTATCGGTACACAACACGACGTTAAAGTAACTAAAACAGCTGATTTTGGTGCTTTCGTTGAGCTTGAGTCTGATATCGAAGGTTTGATCCATATTTCTGAACTTACAACAGACAAAATCAACTCTGTTGAAGACTTCATTAAGCCAGGTCAATCTGTAAAAGCTGAAGTTATCTCTATCGACAAAGACGCTCGTAAGATCGGTTTGTCTGCTAAACTAGTTAAACTTCGTGAGTCAAAAGCTGACGTTGATGACTATGTTAAGAAAGCAACAGCGACTTCTAAATCAACTTTCGGTGACTTGTTCGCTGACCAGTTGAAAAACATGAAGACTGACGGCAAGCAGTAGTCACATTACTCCGACGCAAGTTGGAGTGTTGTCCAGACGCTTGGCGTAATTGACTGAAATGTCGAAAAAGGGGAGCCTACCAAGGTTCCCCTTTTTTTATTTCAGCAGGAGTCAGCAGCGTGGCGCAGAAGTCCGGTTTCTTCAAAAAACTCATCATCATTATTTTGGTTTTCATCGGTATCGGTGCGGTCCTGAAAGCGGGCTCCGGCATGTTCGGTGAGCAGGAAAAAAAACTGACGGCTAAAAACACGATCCTGCAACTTGAAATGAATGGCGTGATCCTGAACGGCAAACGCTTCCTGAAAAATCTAAAAAAATATTCTGACGACAATCGCGTAAAAGCGATCGTGATCAACATCAACTCTCCAGGCGGCTCTGTTGGTCCTTCTCAAGAGATCTATCACCACATCAAACAAGTTCGTGAAGAACTTAAAAAGCCCGTGGTTTGTGTGACAACGGGAGTGATGGCTTCCGGTGCTTACTACTCAGCTGTGGCCTGTGACAAAATCGTGGTGGCTCCAGGGGCACTGGTGGGTTCTATCGGTGTGATCATGGAGTTCGCGAATCTTGAAAAGCTTTATGATTGGGCGAAAGTTTCCCGTTACTCTATCACGTCTGGAAAATTTAAAGATTCAGGTGCCGAGTACCGCGGGATGCGCGCGGATGAAAAAGAGCTTTTCCAAAACATGATTAACGAAGTCTATGCCCAGTTCAAAGGAACGGTGGCGAAAGAGCGTAAGCTGAAAGACGAAGTGGTATCTGAGTATGCTGACGGCCGTGTGTTCACAGGTGCCTTCGCCGTGAAAACGGGTTTTGCCGATCAAGAAGGTTTCTTGGATGATGCTATCAAGCTTGCAGCGGACATGGCGAAACTTGGTAAAGACTATGATGTCTTTGAGGTTCCTAAAAAGAAAATGAGCATCTTTGATTTCGGCGACAAAGAATCTGAAGACGATATGAATTCTTTGGGTGACTATGCAGACCTTCTAAAAGGTAAAGCTGCGGTTGCTGCTGGCATCACTCCAGGCGTGAACGTTGAGGGTGCGGTAAAGTATCTGCTTCGTGCAAAATACTTGAACCAACCTTTGTACATGATGCCAGGCTACTGGGAGTAGTTGATGGCAAAAAAGAAAGCGTTAAAGAAATCTTCACCTAAAAAAGCGGCACCTAAGAAATCGGTTCAGAAGAAAATTTCCTCCTCGGCCGAAAAAGCTGCGATCTGTATTAACCAAAATGTTTGGCCGATGGAAAGAGATGTTCTTTTCCGTCCAGATCGTATGAAGTACGTGCGTAAGCTGATTAAACCTGAGGGTTGCGTTTTCTGTAATGCCGCGAAACACGAAGCTTCATTCGATACCTTGTGTGTCTACAAATCAAAACACTCAATGGTTGTTCTTAATAAGTTTCCTTACAACAGTGGTCATGTTCTGGTTTTGCCTCTTCGGCACTGCGGTGACCTGTTAAAGCTCAGTGATGCTGAATACACGGACGTCCAAAACACGATTCGTCACACGATGGCCGCGATCAACTCGATTTATGAACCCGGTGGCATTAACCTGGGACTTAATCACGGGGCGGTAGCAGGTGCGGGGATTCCCGAGCATCTTCACTATCATATGATTCCGCGCTGGGCAGGGGATCTTAATTTCTTTCCTTTAATTGCTGAGACCAAGGTCTTGGTTGAAAGTCTCGAGCAGACCTATGAGAAGTTTTTGGAGTATTTTAAAAAGATATGAATAGAGGCGTAAGTTTTCAAACAGCTCCCATGACTCCCGCGGTGAAGTGGTTGCTGATCATCAATGTGGCGATTTGGTTTCTTCTGCAAGTAATGGTGGAGGGATTCGCTAAAATTCCTATCACGCCTTATTTGGCGCTTTACCCAGGTAAAGTGCTTTTCAATTTCGAGATTTGGCAGCTCTTCACTTATATGTTCGTGCACTCTTTGCAAGTGACGCACATTCTGTTCAACATGCTGATGCTTTGGTTTTTTGGAGCCGAGCTGGAACAGCGTTGGGGCACGAAGTTCTTCCTGACTTATTATTTCGCTTCAGGCATCGGTGCCGCGATTCTTTATTGCGTGGGTGTTTGGGGTTGGGCTTTGGCGACAGGTTCTGAAACGGGTTTGATCGTTCCAGTGGTTGGCGCTTCGGGTGCGATCTTTGGTCTTTTGCTGGCTCAAGGGATCATCTTTGGTGAACGCATCGTATACTTCTTTATGCTCTTCCCCATGAAGAACAAATGGTTCGTAGCCTTGATGGGCTTGGTTCAGTTTGCCTCCATGATGACGTCTGGCGTCACTGGCGGAGAAGTGGCATACTTGGCCCATTTGGGCGGTATCGTGGCTGGCTTCGTTACTCTTCAAATTAAAGCCTGGTTCATTCGTCAAGACTTCAAAAAGAAGGCTAAAAACAAGGGGCGAAACCTCCGCTTGGTCGTTGATAACGAGAAGAAGTCCGACAAACCACCCAAATACTGGAATTAGACCCGGTGAAAAAGGCCCAACTGCTGCGTTGTCGGGCCTTTTTGACCATTCCTGGAGTTCCCGGAAGAAGACCTTCTAGATTTTACGTCTTCGTTCGGTTCAGGAAGCTGGGGCTGGACAAACTTCCTTGGTTTCGATATAAAATTTGGGCATTTATAAATTTCTAAAGGAGCACGCGATGTCTTTGGCTGAAGCTAACAAAAATCTTAAATGGGATACTAGAATGACTGAAGCTAAGGTTAACTCTGGTGAGCTTAAAAAGGATGAATTGCAAAAGCACCTTGAGCAACTTCCTGATCTTGCTCACAACGTTGAGAAATTCACTATCGACGGTAAATCTTCAACTTCAAACGAAGAATCTCACTAAGATTTTTTCGACAAGTTTGAATCTGAAAAGCAGCCCCAAGAGGCTGCTTTTTTTATTTCTTTTTTGACCGACCAATCCGTAGACACGCGGATAAATACTTCCTGTTGCAGTCAGAGCAACAGTTTAAAGCAAAATAGAGCCACTTCGGCCCTGATCTGATTGGCACAAAATGTGATAAAGCCTCCCTCAGCATGATAATTTTCAATTCATTAAAGGATGTGCTTATGAAATTACTTTCGGTATTAGTCATGGGTTGTTTGCTTTCAGTTGCGGCCGTAGCTGCTCCCGGAGATCGTATCGCGGAAAAAGCAGATCGTATTGCGATGGAGCTTCGTTACCGTGGTCACGAGTTGTCTCAATCTCAAAGAGAACAAATCAACAAGAGCTTGGATTCTATCCGTCGTGTTTTGGACGGCGATCTTGAAGGCCCAGGTGGTGGTGGCGACTCTCGCTATACGTGCGTATCTCGTGATAACGATGGCCGTGCTCCGTACTCATTGGCCATCCGTGAAGGCATCAACGTGACTCGTTTGCAAATCACATACGACACTTTGCCAAGCTGTGAACAAGCGATGAATTTAATCCGTTATATCGGTTACAAAGGCTTGATCTGTACTTCTCGTGACAACGACGGCAGAGAGCCGACATTGCTTGCACTGTTGAATGGTGGTCAAGCGGCGCGTATTTCAAAAACAGTTATGAACAAAGCAGACTGCCTGGAGACTCTTAGAACTCTAAGACCTGATCGCAATAACAATATCGTCATGTGCGTATCCAGAGATGCAGACGGACGTAACCCGTATGTTGCTTTGAACTTGAATATGAACAACGGCTCTGTGCAAACCGGCACCGAGACTTTCAATAATATTGCTGATTGCAAAAAGTTTATCGGCCAATAGGGCCGTAAGATATATCTGCCGAAGCAGCCTCTCTCAGGGGCTGCTTTTTTTTCAAATACCGTAATATTCAAAAACTCTTAAAGCGATCTGGAATTCCGCATCTAAATCTAAGGGATCTGCAGCAAGATTAAATACGCCTTCTTTGGAAGGCTTGTGAATTTTTGCAAGTTTCTTTTGTGCTTCCTGCCAGTAACGTTCCTGCCACTGTGGATTGGTCACGCGAGTGAACAGCTCATTGATTTCCAAGCTGCGTTCTGTGGCATCCTTGTTCATTTTCTTTTGACCTGGAAATACATAGTCGACCACTTTGACGATGTCCTCGGGGTTGACCAGTTCAAGCGTGCAGTAAGTTGCACCCACCATCGCCAGCAAATACTTGCGATATGTTGCAAGGTCTTTGGTGTGGTAAGAGTGCTCTCCACCAGAGCGATAAATCACTTTCAGATCTTCGTAAATCGGAGAAAGCTTTTTGCCCAGTTCGTCACCCAAAGCCAGATCTAAAACGACCACTAAACTTTCCGCAAAATTCAAATAGCGGCGAAATCCTGTGGCATCTTTCGGTGCCGGTGGCAGCAGGCGCCACAGCACGCGGTGGTTTTGTTCATGATACAGGGAGATTTCATTAAAGCGGCCCAAGGCTTCCAATTCCTTGTCAGGATCTGCGAGTTCTTGAGAATGATCTCGGAACCACAAAAGCTCGGACCAGGATGGGGAGTATTGAATCACATCAGCAAACAAGTCTTGAGCGCTCAGGGAGCGCATCGTTGAACAGACCTTGGCTTCGAATGCTCCACCCAATTCCAAATACATTTCGCGACTTGCGCGATACAAGGCGCTTGAGTGCAATAGCTGCGCATCTAAGGGATATTCTTCCAAGGTGATCTTTTGAAATTTTTTGGAAGTCGGCAGATTTGAAAGCAGTTTTAAGTCTGCAAGAAAGTCTTGGACGTGCGAAGTCGCAACGGCAGAGGGCGATTTTTTCGTCATTTATCGCCCCTTAAGATTACTGAGTTTGCTGGATGTTGCCAGCTTGAGCTGTCATGGAGTTCTCGCGAGCGATCGCAGAAGTCACCGCTTTAGAATTAAACGGTGCCCATTCTTCACGGATGATTTTATAAGTGTCGCCTGATTTCACCGCATAGATCGTTTTCACACCGTAGTCGATGTGCTTGTCAGATTCATAGCGTTGCAGCGTTTTCACCAACAATTGCTCGTTGTGAGCAACGATATAAGGTTGGGAAAGGTGAACTTTGATGAATTCGTACTGTTTTTTCAAGTTCGATTTGTGAGCTTTCCAGGATGTGAAGTTAAAACCGGGAGCTTTAAAGTCAGCATCATAGTAGCTCATATACTTATCGATATCTTGAGCTTCCCAAGATTGTCTCCAACCTTCGATGAAGCTGTTCAAAGCCACACGGCGCTTTTCGTGCTCGTCTTTTTGAACATAGCTAACATGGTCGAAAATCAAGATCGGTGTTTCGTTCAATTTAACGTAGTCCGCAAGTTTTTTGATAACTTCGTTACGAACAACCACACAACCACGAGAACCGCGAGTCAATGGCACAGTGTCGGGGATCGCATGAAGCCAGATGCCAGAACCTGTTTTGTTTTCGCGCTTATCGAAAAGATTTGGATAGTTCGTCGTGAATGCCAAGCCACCATAAAGGTTGAATGGAATTTCTGGTTGAGTCAGGCGCTTTTCCAGGAAGTAGATACCTTCTGGAGTTCTGGCGTCGTCACGCTTAGTTTTGTTACCACCGTTTTTACCGATGTCAGCCGGGAACTCTTCTACTTTTTTGATTTGTTCGCCATTGCGTTCGAAAACAGACAATTTGCGTTTTTCTTTGTCGACCAAGAAAACGAATTTAGAGAAAGCCTCTGTCTCTGAGATCTGTAGCAGCGGAGCTGGCAGCAAATCGGTCGCCTCAAGTTGAGACGGTGCAGATGATACAGATTCCGCCTTCACAGGCAAACACGATAATAATATTAGGGATCCCGAGAGCAAAATTCTCATAATCTATTATTTCGGAAGATTGGTGATTTTTGTCAAGCCTCAGAATGAAATTGTCTAAACGTTAGACGAAATATCGGAAATCCCTTAAGAAAATTTGAAGTCTCCACTGTTAAGACCTAGGACTGTTACACCGATAGCTTTAAGGAAGTGAGAGGTTTACATGGCAGAGAGTCAACAGGGACAAGCTCCAGCAAAACCCAAGAACACAGGTATGATTCTGCAAATCCTGTTTGCGGTGATCAATTTGGCAGTGATGGGTGGCGGCGCTTATATGGTATTTGCCTCGACTATAGGGTGGGAAAGCCCTGTTATCAGCGAGGAATCTGCTCAACGGGAATTGGCGTCTACTGGGGAAACTGAATTGGCCCCAATGGTGTTCACGATGGACAAATTCACCGTGAATTTGGAAGGCGAACCAAAAAGAACGATCCGTCTGGAAGTGAATCTTCAGATGTTGGGCAAAGATGGTTTCGAAGAGGTCATGGAGCCGGAAAATCGCGCCAAGGCGCGTGATAAAATCGTTCGTATTCTGAATGAAGAGGGCTTTAATGACCTCGAAAGTATCCAAGGCAAGTTGTTCCTTAAAGACAAGATCGCCATGGAAGTAAATGGCATCCTTCATAAGGGTGTCGTGAAGGACGTGTTCTTTTCTGACTTTGTCGTTCAATAATCTGCCGCCGCAAATCTTTAAAAAAGGCTCTGAGGATCGGGGCCTTTTTTATTGTGTCCTACCACAAAGGCCTGGCACGCCAAAACCTTGGCGAAGGTCGGTGCTGTCTTAAGTCTTAAAGCACTGCAAATTGTTGTCATCCCGCTGTGACCAGCCCAAACTTAAATCGATAGAAATTACTCCAAGGAAAGAAGCAGTTATGAAACGGATTTCAACTTTGCTCCTGGCAGGGGCCTGTATTTTTACGAGCTCTGCACATGCCGTCGATCCCACTCCAATTCAACCCGCAAAACCAGAAGTCATTGGCGCCATCAAAGGATGGACAGGCAATGAAGGTTTGAAGCTTAGTCTGCCGGTCACAAAGTTCCAGTTGAAAAATGGCCTGACCGTGTTGTTGGTGGAGGATCATTCCGTTCCGATGGTGAGCTATCACACCTGGTACCGCGTGGGTTCTCGTGATGAAACTCCGGGTGTGACGGGGGCCGCCCACATGCTTGAGCATATGATGTTCAAAGGTGCCAAGAAATACGACGGTAAAGCTTTCGATCGTATTTTCCATGAAAACGGAATTTCTAATAATGCCTTTACGACAAATGATTACACGGGCTTTTATCAAAACCTTCCCAGCGATAAATTGGAGCTGGTGATGGATATGGAAGTCGATCGCATGAGCGCATTGGCTTTGAAACCGGAAGATCTAAAAAGCGAAAAAGAAGTCGTTAAAGAAGAACGTCGCTGGCGCGTAGACAACAACCCTATGGGTGTGGTGCGTGAAACAATGATGGGCACGGTATTCAAAACCAATGCTTATCACTGGCCGGTGATTGGTTATATGAAAGACATCGAAAAATACGACAGCGAAAAACTGCGTTTCTTCTATAACACATACTATGTGCCAAACAACGCCATCCTGGTATTGGTCGGTGACTTCGACACTCCTAAAGTGAAATCTTTGATCGAAAAATACTATGGTGCTTTAGAGTACCGTCCGCTTCCTCGCCGCGAATATCCTAAGGAAAGAACACAGACGGTTCAACAAAACGCTGTGGTTCGTAAGGATGTGCAAAACAGTTCCTTTATCGTCGCTTTCCAAAGCCCCGCGCAAGGGGAGCCTGATATGTATGCGCTGGATTTAGCTGCAAATATTTTGGGGAATGGGACATCGTCGCGTTTATACAAACGCTTAGTTTATCAAAAACAAGTGGCAACATCCACTTACGCATTTAATTACGCCATGAAAGAAGCTGGAGTTTACGCAACGGGTGTGATGATGAAGCCAGGAGTGGATTACAAAGAATCCTTGGACATCATTTACAACGAACTTTGGAAAATCAGAAATACCAAAGTGTCGGACCTGGAATTGCAAAAAGCCAAAACTCAGGTGATCAAAGAGTTGGTGGACAGTTTGAAAACCATGGATGGAAAAGCTCGTGCTTTGGCCGTGAATGAAATCGTAACTGGCAGTTACGACAATCTATTTAAAGACATGGAAAAATATCAGGCTGTGACTGCGGATGATATCAAACGAGTCAGCGAAAAATACACGAACCAAACTCAACGCTCCATCATCGTTCTAGAGCCGAAAGAGAAAAAAGGTGCCGCAAATGAATAAACTTGCTCAAACCCTGACGTTGCCAATCGTTTGTGTGGCTTTGGCTTCCTGTGCTGGTAAGAAATCAAAAACCGGTGGTTCTGAACAATCGACTGCCGGGTATTCTGCACCTCGCAGTGCTGGAACTTTTAAACTGATGCCGTTTAAAGAAGTGGTTCTGGAAAACGGACTTAAAATCATTTATGTTCGTGACAACAGTCTGCCGCGCTTAAGTTTGACGGTTTTATTCAAGACCGGAAATATGCAAGAACCGAAAGATCTGGCGGGCCTAAATGCCATGACAGCTTATCTTTTGGAACAAGGCACGCAGACTCGTGATGCAATGAAGATCGCCGACGAGTTCGGCCAAATGGGTACGTCCTTGGATGTCAGCCCCGGTTATGACGTGACGACAGTTTATGCGGATGCCTTGACCAGCAATTCAACTCAGCTTTTGCAGTTGTTTTCTGATGTCTTAATGAATCCTGCATTTAAAGATATCGAAATCAATCGCCTGCGTTCCCAAATTCTGGCCAGCCTGCAAAAAAAGGTCGACAATCCATCTGCCTTTGCTGACGAGCAAATGGATAAATTCCTTTATGGCGATCATCCTTATGGTCGCGACACCAGTGGTACGACAGAAGGTTTGCGCGCTCTTCGTAAGCAAGACATCATCAAGCACTACCTGACTTTCTATCGTCCCAACAATGCGACTATGGCTGTGGTGGGGCAGTTTGATGATGAATTTGAAAAACAACTTCAAGAAGCTATGGGCAAATGGACAAAACGCACGACTCCGGAAATAGCGGCGTCGCCAGCTCCAGCTATCGACGAGTTGAAAGTGAAACTGATCGTTAAGAAAGGTTTGCAGCAAACGCAAATTCGCGTTTCGCAAGTAGGGATCGAACGCAAAGATAATGACTTTATCCCTTTGCGTATGGCTAATGAAACTTTGGGTGGAAGCTTTGGCAGCCGCTTGAATCAAAAAGTGCGTGATGACCTGGGCCTGACTTATTCGATTTATTCCGGCTTTGATGCCAGAAAAGATCGCGGAAGTTTTGATATCTCCACATTTACAAAGAATGAAACTGCTGCCAAAGCCTTGGATGAGACATTGAAAGTGGTGAAAGAATACGTTGAAGGCGGAGCCACAGAACAGGAAACAGTGGCCGCGCGTAACCAGTTGGTGGGGCAGTTCCCAAGAGCCATCGAAACATCGGATCGCCTGGCTTATAACCTTTTAGTCTTGGATTACTACAATATTTCTTATGACTATCTGACGGATTATATTTCCAATGTGAACAAACTTAAGCAGAAGGACACGAATGCCGCGATGAAACGCCACGTGGATCCGACTAAGTTCAAAGTGATTGTTTACGGAAATGAATCGATCATTCCACAGTTTAAGGCCTACAAGCCTGAAATCGTAAGAATGGCGAAATAACAATTCACCAAACAAATGAAATAAAAAAAAGCCCACTCCGAAGAGTGGGCTTTTTCTTTTTGTTGTTTCAAAGTTTAGAGCTATTTGCGTTTATTTTTCTTAGAGCGGATAAAGATCACTGCTCCCAAAACTGCCAAAGCTAAGGCACCCAGTAACATCAACATCTTGTTACTTTTACCGCCAGTGCTTTGTTCTTGGTACATATCACCAGGCATACCTTGGCCAGATCCGTAACCGAAAGTTTCGCTGCCGGGGCGTACTTGGCTTGGGTTGTTTCCATTCCCCAATGTCGGAGACGCGATCACTTGTAAGCTTTGGATGGCTTTAAAGAAGTCTTGGCTGTACTTCGTGTAATATTGTTTGTGAGCCGAGAACGTTACCAGAATCGCGATTTTGTTTTTGATCGTTGCCACATAACGAGTGAAGTAGTTTGGAACTTCGGAATTCATGTGCAGGGAATCAACCCACATCTGGCTGTTGATGTTTTCTTGCTTACTTTTATAGACGACTTTTGAAACCGTTCCGCCACCGCCCTTAAAGGTTACAGCAATCGGGGAGTCCAAATGTGCTTGATAAAGTGGGTAACTGTCAGTGGGTCCCACCTCTTTCGCTGTCAAAATGATAATGGCTTCTTTGGATTCTTTGGTTTGTTCACTTCGGCAAACCCATTCCGTTTGTTCCAGGTTGCACTTCCACGTATCAGGAAGTTCAAAAGAGACATAAGCATTGCGGAAGACTTTTGCATTGGCGCTAAAACTGAGTAGAATAATGGCCAGCGGTGCTAACGAGCGAAACTTCATTCTGAAACCTCCAGATGCAGACGTTTGTAAGTATAATAACAAAATCCGCTGGGATCAAAGCGCAAAGGAGAAAATTGTCGTGAAGAACCTGTATCAGCTAACAACCTTTGTGACTGTGATCAGCGAGGGCAGCATGACTGCCGCGGCCGACAAACTTTATCTTACTCAACCTGCAGTCAGTCAGCAGATTCGTAACCTGGAGGAAGATCTAGGTTGTGAGCTATTGGTACGAGGGGTTCGTCAAATCAAAGCCACTCCGCAAGGGGAGGTTCTGTATGACTATGCTAAAAAGATCATTCATTTGACCCAACAGGCAGAGGTGGCGATCAAGTCCATCGGCAATCAAATGAAAGGACAATTGCGCATTGGAACCTTGAATTCGATTGGTTTGCATTTGATGAGTCCTATTGTCGGGCGGTTGATGCGTCATAACCCCGATTTGTCTTTGAAGATTGATTACGAATCCGGGGAAGATCTGATTAAGAATTTTAAAAAGTCTTTATACGACGTAATCATCCTTCCAGATACCAAAACGGAATTCGCTGAAGAGTTGGACGGCGTCGAACAAAAGTTCCTGGTCAAAGAGGAAATGTGGCTTGTTGGCTCCAACAAAGACGAAAAAATGCCCCAGCAAATCACATCGAAAGATTTGGGTGAGTTCCCGGTCGTGGATTTCACTCAAGAATTCCCACGCTTTAACAGAATGTTGAAAGAAAAGATGGAGTCTTCCAAAGCCCATGCAATCTTTGAATCCGCTAACGTGGGAACATTGAAGCGGGTGATCGAGGCAGGGCTGGGATGGGGCTTCTTGCCCGCTCACTCGATTAAAAAGCAGGTTCGTTCGGGTCGTTTGAATCGTGTGTACGTGAAAGATCTCGCCTATGAAATGGACCTGATGTTCTATTATAAAAAGAACTCCAGCAACAAGCCATTGGTCGAGGTTTTCTACTCCACTTTAGCGGGACAGGAGAAAGCCTAGACCCCATAGCCCTCTATAATTAATCGCATTTTTCCGAAAAGAAGGAAGATTCTAATCTTTCCGGAAGGTGCCAGTTTGAAGAAAAATCATTCTATTCAACTTAAAATGTCCGTGCCGATCATCGCCATCGCAATTCTGGTTTTTACTGCGATGAACTATTTGGTCGCGCAAAACAGTCTTGGCACGGCTGAGCGCCAGGCAGTTGATAAATCGACAGCGATTGCTAAAGCCTATGCCAACGAAATGCGGGTCGGAGTCGAGCAGGGCTTGGGTATCGCACGAACTCTTGCGCAACATTTGCAAGCGGCTAAAAAATTTAATCATACTGAACGGGGTCCTTTGGAGCACTCTTTCCGTAACATCCTGGAATCCAACAAGGGGTTGATTGGTGTTTGGACAGCATGGGAGCCAAACGCATGGGACGGCAAAGATGCGAGCTTCGTGAACAGCGAAGGTTCAGATAAAACCGGCCGCTTTATTCCTTATCTAAGTTACACTAATGGCAAAGCGACATTGGGGCCATTGGTTGATTATGAAAAAGCCGGTGCTGGGGATTATTATTTGGTTCCCAAGGCTCGTGGTAAAGAAACGATGGTCGAACCGTATTTGTATCCAATTGATGGTGTACAAGTGTTGATGACCTCGGCGGTGGTACCAATATTCATCGACGGTAAAGTTGCCGGTGTTGCAGGTGTGGATTTGCCGCTGAAAGACCTGCAGCGTGATGCTGTTAAAATTAAACCCTTCGAAACTTCATCCGCTTACTTACTTACAACCAGCGGTAACTTCGTGGCTCATCCTGATGAAAAGATGTTAACGAAGGCCTCTAATTTTGCGGTGGCTCCAGAAAAATTCAAAGCTGCTTTTGCCAAAGGCGAAAGCTTGGTTGTGACAGGTTTTGATCCAGATTTGAATGAAGACTGCTTGTACGTGGTTTCACCAATGACGATGGGGGCTACAGAAGCTCCGTGGTCTTTGGTAATTCGTACCCCGCTAAAAACGGTGATGGCGGATGCGCGCGCGATGATCTGGAATCAAGTGATGATCGCCGTGGCGGGAACTTTGATCTTGTTGGTCGCGGTTCTATTAATTGCTCGTTATATTTCTAAAGCAGTCAGTGGTATCACAGATCGTCTTTCAAAAACCGGTGATCATGTGACGGAAGCTATTGAGCAATTGTCATTGGCAGGACAAGGTCTTTCCCAGTCCGCAAGTGAATCTGCTGCCTCGTTAGAAGAAACAGTGGCCGCCTTGGAAGAAATGAGTTCCATGGTGCGAATGAATTCAGATAACGCGAAACAAGCCGCCCAGCTTTCGGCACAGTCCTCTGAATCGGCGGGGCGCGGAGAAGTGGAAATGAGCTCCTTGATGCAATCAATGGATGACATTTCAAAATCCTCGAAGGAGATCGAAGAAATTATCAACGTTATTGATGATATCGCTTTCCAAACAAATTTGCTGGCATTGAACGCCGCCGTGGAGGCCGCTCGTGCGGGTGAGCAGGGGAAAGGTTTCGCGGTGGTTGCTGAGGCCGTTCGAGCTTTGGCGCAAAGATCTGCTGTAGCCGCTAAAGACATCAACACGTTGATTAAATCCAACGTTTCAAAAATTCAAAATGGAACGCAACAGGCGCATCGCTCTGGTGAAGTTCTAAAGGGTATCGTGACGTCGGTTAAAAAAGTATCGGATCTGAATATGGAAATTTCCACAGCCAGTGAAGAGCAGGCGACGGGGATTCAACAGATTTCCAAAGCGATGAATCAATTAGATGCCTCGGTGCAGTCGAATGCGGCTTCATCTGAGGAGATCGCGGGTACTTCGACAGACATCAGCAACCAGGCTAATATTATGAAAGGTGCTACGGACGAGATGAATGTCTTTGTTCATGGTGATCATAAGAAAGCAGCTTAAGTCGCGAAAATGGAAAATTGAAAATAGAAGTTTAAGAGCGAGGGGTGGTCTCCTCGCTCTTTTTTTTCTTACTCTAAGCCTGGAGCTGGTGTTGGACCATGAGTGATAGTTTCAAGTTCCATGTGAGTTTTTGTACCTTCGGTGACGTTGGTGATTTCTTTTTTTATCAAACCAAATGGAACGTCGCCCATCCAAGTTTTGATAATACGGCCATCATCGGCCGTCACCGTCATGCGACAGGCATTGTAAGTGCCGGTTGTTACCGTCACGTCTTCCATCGTACCGCCTTTTTCCGCGCATTTCGCCATCAACATCGCCCACTCGTCGGGATTCCAAAGGTATGAAGCCATATATTCTTCAGTTGTTGTCTGATCACCTTTGGTCATGTCGAATTTGACGGTCCATTTGTGGGCCGCCAAATCCCACTTAGTGACTTCTTTGGTGGCAGTAATTGGAGTGCTGGTGCCATCTAATTTATCTTCCGCACCTTTCCAAGATACCTTGTCACCCACAGTAGGGTAGGCGAATGCAAAAGATGATGAAAGTAGGACCGCTGCGGCTATCACTTTGGAAAACATAATGACCTCCTGTCATTGGGTTGTTGATCAAAACGGTCACAGCATCGCATAGTGATTTTTAAATTTCCTTATGTATTCAGTCGTCCCTGCGATCAAACACCACCCATCAAAGACTTGAACTGTTAAGTCTTTGAACACCCTTGAAAATTATGCCTAGGCCCCCAGATTATTACCCGTCAGCTGCTGTGAGTTTGCAATGAAATGGCCGTCAAATTGCATAGTTGGAGATGAATTTCCTGCGCGTTCCCTATAACGGAGGTCTTGGTGAAAACAAGTCTGTATTTAATGACTGCAGTTATGATTGTCGCGAGCACAGCCACGGCTTCTCGTAACATGAAGGACTCCGAGGGTGTTTATCGCCGTCGCACGGAACCTCAACAAGTAACGCTGATTGATAGTGGTATCGCCGCTTTGAAAAAGCGCTTGGATATGATTGAAAATGCCAAGAAATCGATCGAGATGGAATACTTCATTTACAGCATCGATTCAGCGGGCCGTTTGATCACGGATGCTTTGATTCGTAAAGCCCGTCAGGGTGTTAAAGTCCGTGTTATCGTTGATACCTCTTTGCCGATCTTTGAGTTGAATAAATACTATGCTTCTGTTTTGAAAGAGGCCGGGATCGAAGTTCACTACTATAATCCGGCGGTCTTGGTTCGTGTCGTTACCGTTCAATTCCGTAGTCACAGAAAAACTTTGATCGTGGATGGAATCGAAGGAATCACCGGTGGTCGTAATATCGCCGATGAATACTTTGATTTAAGTTCAGAGTATAATTTTTTGGATACGGATATCGTAGTGAAGGGTTCCATCGTTAAAGACATGCTGACAAGCTTTGAAGAATTCTGGAATGCCGAGATCACAGAAAATGCACCGATCGTGCGTGAGCCGCAACCTGAAGATTTCTATGGGATCACCAAAGAAACGATGAATGATCCCAACACGCTTCATGATAAAGACGCTCGTATCAGTGTCAGTCGTTATCATGCCGACAAGTATTACTATGACAAGGGTTCGGAAAAAGCTGCAGCCTTCAAAAAACTGACAGCAGAAGACTTGAAAAATCGCCGCTATGTTGACACCTTTGGGGCGCAAATGTTGGCGAAGCAAGCTAGTGGCATTTGTAATGACATGATTTTTGCGGCGGACTTTCCAGGCATGGGTGAAAAGACCCGCGTTCTTCGTAAGCAGTTGGCTGTTGAAACCAGTCTTGCGGAAAAGAAAGTCTTTATCGAGTCGCCGTATTTCGTAGTGAAAAAAGAGATCTCATCTATTTTGCATGATCTGCTTCGCCGTAACATTGAAATCAATGTTGTTTCGAACAGCTTGTATTCAACGGATGCGTTTTATACCCAGGCGATCTTTGACACCCGTATTCGTCGTTGGACGGAGTTGGGTGTGAATGTTTGGATGCACAAAGGTCACGTTAATCAAAACGTTTATCCTTTGATTCCAGAGGCACGTTCCGCAAGATGGGGGACGCATTCCAAGCGCGCGGTTATCGACGATAAAACGATCATCGTTGGTACGTTTAACATGGACCCGCGTTCAACCAATATCAATGCCGAGATGGCGCTGATCTGTCGTGACAATCCTAAGCTTGCGTTGGCTTTGCAAAATAATATCAAGGAGCATATCGCTTCTTCGGCGAAGTTAAACCGCGCTGGTTTCAGAGAAGACGGGCAACCGATGCATGAAAATGTACCGGTCTCTAAGAAAGTACTATTCTGGATGACGCTGCCCTTGGCCAGCGTCCTGGATTTCCTGCTGTAATTATCGAGTTTGAGTATCCGGAGCCTAACCGGCTTGATGTTCTCTATTAATTTTATCATTCAGTTCTTCGGGGGAGAGAGCGGGTGTTTTAAAGAGTTCATTTATTCGTTTATCCAGTTGATTCTGATAGATTTTAAGCCCTTCTTTGTGTGCGTAAGGCTCCGCTGCCATTTTTTTCACTTCCGCTCTGAGTTGCGGTTCGTATTTAGTCAGCTCTTTTTGGCCGGCGGTTCGTACAAGATCGTCAGCTTCAACGTATTTCTGGTAAACTTGGGTGATTTCTTTTTGACGGGCTTCTCTTATTTGAGCACTGTCATTTGCGGTTTCACTATTTTGAAGGGCCTGAAGTTTTGTGTACAAATCTTCTTTCTTTTCTACCATCGCCTTGAATTCTGGGTTTTTCTCAAAAACCATTTTGATAGCGGCTTTATCGATATTTCGGTAGGCGCGTACACGCTCGTAAGTATATCTGTGGTTGGAAATGCCTTTGCTAGACATGCCTTGCAGCCCGTTTTCAGCCCAAGGGGCTTTCTCATTCGCAGACGGCTCTACCCAGCCAAATGGAACTTGAAGATTGCCTAAAGTATTATTTAGCGAATTATAGCCTTCCATTAATGCCCAGAGCTCCGGAGTGTCGGGGGATTCGACTTTCGTTCTTTCCATTAGTAGATCAGCAGAGTTTTTAAGTTTATTCAAAATTTCCTGGCGGGTCATTTTACTGATATCACCCCAGAGCATTTCTTTCGGCATATTAAGCTGGTTTACTAATTCATTATATCGACTGAATAGTTGGGGATACACTCGGGTTAAGTTGTCTTTAACATTTTGAAAATGAATCAAGCGGATCAATATGTCAGGAGATGGAGTATCTGGAGCTAGTTGTCCTTCGTGAATTTCTGCACAATGACGCGAATCCTGAAGTTTGTTATAGGCCGTCCGCAGTTCACTGTTCCCTGTGTTTTTGGGTGGATTTGCGCATTTTTGATCTTCGGCTTTTAGATAGCACTCATAGGCGGGTTTGACAGCTTCAAGAGTTCCCGCGCAAAGTTTTTTTGCGTCCTTCAGGTTGAGGGCAAATTTGTTACTGGCAAAATTATCATCTACGCAAAGAGAGGCATTGAGAAGGTTCGTGCCATCCAATCCCTGTAAGGCTTTTTTTAGTTCATTGGCGTCTTTAATAGCGGTTAATTTTTTTTCTTTGATCAGAACATCTGAAAGATAATCCCAGTTTGCAGGTTTGTCGCCAAGTGGAGCAATCCCATCGTACCCTGCGATGAGTTCGACGTTTGGGAGAGTTTTCTTCCAGTAAGAGGTCAGGCTTCCAATATTCGCGGTATAACAACCCCAAAGCATCATGGAACGAACTTCATCACCCACCGGAGCATTTTGAGCAAAGGCTTCGGCAATATCTTTATCATTGAGTAATCCCTGGCTGCCGCCGAAATGTCCGTTCCCATCATGTCCCGAGATAATGACCGAGCTTAGTTTTGAGCCATTTTTTTTCAATACCGCCAGTTGGCTGCTCAGATTTTCAGAGGAGACATAATTTGGTGACTTCATCTGTTTTTCAACGAGATTAGTGCGAGCTTGAATGGCATCGCCGCAGTCTTTTCCGGGTGACTTGTTGCAAATAGTTCGAGCGTTATTTGTCGCTTGATCAATTTGTCGTCGAAGTTCTTTATCTTGGGCGGTCTGCTTTTGGGGGTCGGGTATAACAATTAACTTTTCGTGACGGGCAATCGCCGCTTTTTGAGCCGCTTCAATTTCTTTAGGACTGTTGTTAACATCCACGAATAAAATATCCGCTTGAGCGCTCAACGAACAAAGATAAATAAATCCCGCAGCAAGGGCCCCCAAGGAGTTCATAGTCTATTTACTCGTCTTCAAAAGTATTTGCAGTTGCTGCAAAGATGCAGGTGGAAGTGTGGGATATTTGGAGCGCAAAATGGCAAGCGAGTTTTTTGAGGCGCGCAGGACCAGAATATCTTTTTCAAGATGATCCCAGCTGGCCACGTACTTTATCAAACCAGCTTGAGATAGATACATGTCGCGTTGACCAGGATTCAGAACAGCGGCTTCTTGTTGTGAAGCGTTCACAGGTCCGTCCAATTGCTCTTTTGGAAAGTCTTCGGAATAAACGGTGTAATTGAATGTCTGACTGGGTTTTCTTTTTTCGTCTTTTTTCTTTTCAGTGGTTTTCGCGAATGCGGTGAAAGACAGAAAGGAGAAAATATAAACACACATACAAATCCGACGCATGGAAAGTCCTCGCATATTTTTCAATATGTTTAGGATATCAATATATGAATTAATTCAAAATGCATGAGGACATCTCTCTAGACTATCGACGGAGCAATTCTCGGTCTCTAAAAGATCACGCTGTCTGGGAGTCCCAGGCGGGCAGCGATGATACGCACGATCTCGCTAGCTGTTTCCTCAAGGGCGCGTTCGGTAACATTGAAAACGGGCCAGCGGCGGTTTTGCTTAAAGATCTTTTCAGCAAATTCGATTTCTTTGGCGATATGGGACATCGAAGCGTATTCGCCACCAGGATCCTGGCCGAATTTTTCCAAACGGCTTTTACGAATTCTTTGCAGCGACTCCATGTCGATGATGAGCCCGACCACGCGGCGCTGATCGACTTTGAACAACTCCTCTGGAAGAGGAGCATTCAAAACCAGAGGCACGTTGGCCACTTTCCAACCCTTATGGCTTAAGAAAATTGACAGGGGAGTTTTACTGGTACGGGAGATCCCCACCAGCACGATGTCGGCTTTATCAAGTTCGGCAAACGTTTTGCCGTCATCGTGTTTCACCGTATATTCGATTGCTTCGATGCGTTTGAAATAACGTTCATCCACGGCACGCAAGGCGCCCACATGGGATTCCGAGTGCTCGCCAAAGAAAGTATCTAATGTTGAAAGCAAAGGTCCTAACAAGTCAAAGTGCGGAATGCCTTTGCTGGAGGCAAAATCACGGATCTTGTTACGCAAAGAAGGGCTCGCAACAGTGTAGGCCAGCATCCCGCGGCGTTCGAAACATTCTTCGACCACAGCTTCAGCTTGGGTTTCCGTGCGCACATTCTTACTGCGAATGATGTTGATGTCTTTATTGGAGTACTGAACCAAAGCGGCGCGGATCATGGTCGCCGCTGTTTCCCCGGTACTGTCTGAAAGAATATAGATCGTGTAGGGTTTTGCTTCAGTCGTCATGGAATCCTAGTCGGCAAAGCCGTTGATTAAAGCCCGACGAACACTGTCCGTGTGCGACTGCAACCAGATATCCGGCAAAGTAGAGAACAGAATGAAAGAAAAGTCCGGAGTTACTTTAATCAGCAAGCACGTCGTTTTATTTTCGGGATCCAGGTGCTGCAAATTCGTTTTGCGCAAGATCGCAGAGGCATCTGTTTTCATCCACGCCATCAAATGTGCGTTAGGAATACTTAGCGAAGACTTTGCATTGTTTTTGAAAAGTTCAGAAACACCTTTGTGAAAGAAAGCTTGAGCTTTCCAGTCACCATCATGATTTTCCAGCAGAATGCCTGCTTGAAACAACATCGCCAGGCGAGAGAACACCACGATCGCACGATCGATGTGATCTTCCGGTAAACCTTGAGAAAGTCCACGAATCAAAGCCTCATCACGGGAAGCTTCGAATTCAGTTTGCACGCGTTCGCGCTCTTCTGATTGGGGATCGAAATCGTTTTCCAGAAATGATTGAAGGCGTTTTTGAAAAGTGGAAATTTTAGAAACTAGAGCTTGTGATAGACGTTCCATGTGATGCAATCCTCTTACCTTCATTGTGAAGGCAGGAGAGAGGATTAATCAAGCACGACAGTGAAATCCTGATTGCTATGATGCTTCACCCAGGCTTGCTGGAAGTTCCCAGTACTTTGTCCAGGTGGCAGGAAAACGCGCAAAGTAGGCTGTTGTAAACCACTCCAAACGCGAAAGATTGATTCTGTCCAAGCACCGATATTGTCATTCCAAGGCACAACCACAACCCACTTGTTGGGAAGCAGGGTCTCGGAAGCAATCATCATCGGGGCTGCAGCAGCCACCGGGCGATAGAATTTGCTCAATTCAGTTTCTTTGATCACGTCATTTAAGAATCCAGGCACGTTGGCGCTGGTATGACGGGAGGATTTGCACAATTGGAAATTCAAGTACCAATCAAGCTTGCTGGTCCATTGTGATTTCCCAAGTTGCGGCACGACCCAAAGATCAGATCCCGGGTTTAAAGCGCCAGCTTGGGAAAGCACATTGACTGCCATTAGTGTACCTTGCTCACTTGATCCAAAAGCCCATTCACGAAGCTTGCAGAGTCAGACGTGCCGTACTTTTTAGCGATTTCAACCGCTTCATTGATGGCGATGTTTTCTTTGATAGGATCAGCCGAGAATTTCATTTCCCAAACGGCGATACGCAAAATATTGCGATCGATCGTGGCCATACGCTCGACTTTCCAGTGCGCGCTGGACGCTTGGATTTTAGAATCTACGGCGGCCTTGTTTTCCTGAACACCTTTGATCAAAAGATCGGCGTAAGAGATCGTCTCAGCGTCGTAAGATTCTTCGAAAACATCCATGAATGTGCGAACGCTGATTGTCGGCGTGAACTCAGTTTGGAACAGGATTTGGAGTGCGAGCTCCCGGGCTTGGCGTCTTGCTGTCAGTTTCATGATTTGGCTTTTTCTCGCTTTCAACAAAGTTCATCGCTGTAAGGCTTAATTGTGGATTACTTGCATCGACAAAATCAAGCAGTTCAGCGTCTTCAAGAGTCTCAACAAATTCCTGGACGTCTTTAAAGGTACGATAAACACTCGCGAAACGAACATAAGCCACGTCATCAAGCTGTTTCAGTTCCGCCATCACCTTTTTGCCTAAGAGGCGAGAGCTGACTTCAGATTCGCCACGGTTGACGATCCAAGCTGCAATTCGCTCTACCACGGCATCGATTTGCGCGACACTGACAGGACGTTTTTGAGTCGCTGCGGATAGGCCCTTCAGAATTTTTTCTTTGCTGAATGGTTCGCGGCGACCGTCTTTTTTAATGATATATGGGAGGGCGATCATGATTGTTTCAACTGTCGAAAAACGAGCTTTGCACTCAAGGCATTCGCGACGGCGACGGATGCTGCCATCTTTCTGCACTCGCGTATCTAAAACTCTGTCATCGGCATGGCCACAAAAAGGGCATTTCATAGTCTTTGGTCCCGTCCCAAAAGGTTATGCGGAGATTAGGTATCGCCCCTCTCAGAGTCAATGCCTCCAGCCTATTGACCATATGCATCATTTTACACTGCAATGAGTTCCGCTCAGGGCCCAAATTTGGCTATGATAATGGCTGAGAACGAGGTGACTTATGAAGAACGTTTTTTCCGTATTTTTGCCCCTATTGCTTCCAATCTCTCTGTTTGCATCTAATGCCTCGGCACAGCAACCCGTCGTAGGCCGTGATGCCGCATCGAAATATTTTCAAAAAGACAATCAGGATGACAACACCACGTATGTGGGTGGTGGAAACTCCCAAAGCACTTTTAATGGTTCCAGCGACCACTATCTGGCAATTCATTATGCCCGCTATATGGCTTCGCAATCCTATGACTGGGGTAAAAACGGTCAACAGGACGACGTGGGAAAAAACAACTTCGGCGTCACCTACCGTGTGGGGGAGTGGTACAACTCGATGGATTTGAATATTCGTATGGAGTATTCGGACTACAATGTGTCTGACGAAAATACGAGCAAGATCTCCTTTTTGCCTGTGATCACTTTTCCTGATGCAAACTCTCGTTTCCCTTTGTACTTCGGTGCGGGAGCGGGGTTGGGCATCTTTATGAAGCAAACCAACTCCAAGTCGGCACTGACTTTGGATTATCAATTGATCGCGGGTGCACGCTTTTTCAATGTCTTTGAAAACACTGGATTCTTCCTTGAGGCTGGGTTAAGAAATTCCCTGTTTTTGCTCTCTTCCGGGCAAATTAATGGAACCTTTTTAGCCGCTGGCTTGGTATTTACATTTTGAAAATTCACAGACATCTCGCAGAGGCCGTTGTTAATGGTTTAGAAGAAATCTTCGACCAAAACAAATACGCCGATAAAGTCATTCAATACAATCTTAAGGGACACTCCAAGTGGGGTTCCCGCGATCGCAAATTTTTTGCGGAAACTGTTTACGAAGTTGTCCGCTGGTACCGCTTGCTGGAGTTCATGGGACAAAGCGGGGACATGTGGCGTATCGTGGGTATTCAGTGGTTGCGAATGGGCTTCGATCTTCCACCTGATTGGGAAGAATTCGAAGGTTTGAATTACGATTTCATCAAAGCTCGCGAAAAAGAGGCTCAGGAAAAATTCCCGGTCGCTCAATCCATTCCTGATTGGATGGATGCCCGCGGTCGTCAGGAATTGGGCGATGTTTGGGAAAAAGTAGTGAAGGCTTTGAATAAGCCCGCGGAAGTTTTTATGCGCGTGAATGCTTTGAAATTCACTCCGGATCAAGTGATCGAAGAACTTAAAAAAGCCGAGATCGAAGCTTTGCCGGTTTCTCCGGATCTTCCTTATGCCTTGAAATTAAAAGAACGTCGCAACGTCTTCATCACTGAGGCTTTCCGCAAAGGTATGTTCGAAGTTCAAGATGCGGCTTCGCAAATGGTTGTGCCGATGCTTGACGTGCAACCGGGGCAACGTGTGGTTGATGCGTGTGCGGGTGCCGGTGGTAAATCACTTCACATCGCTTCTTTGATGAAAAACAAAGGCCGCATTATTTCTATGGATATCCACGAGTGGAAACTTCAAGAGTTGAAAGTGCGTGCGCGCCGCAATGGCATCGACATTATCGAAACTCGCGTGATTGATTCCAGCAAGGTGATCAAGCGCCTGCATGGTGAAGCGGATCGCGTGTTGTTGGATGTTCCTTGTTCAGGCATGGGGGTTTTGCGTCGTAATCCTGATTCCAAATGGAAACTCAGCGAAGATGAAATCACTCGTCTGCAAACACTGCAGTATGAGTTGCTGACGTCTTATTCCAAAATGACGAAAAAAGGTGGCAAAATGGTTTATGCCACTTGCAGCTTATTCCCTTCAGAAAACGAAAAGCAAATCGCACGCTTTATGAGTGAACATGGCGAGGAGTGGTCGTTGGAAAAAGAGATCCACCTTCGTCCAGACCGTGAAGGATTCGACGGCTTCTATGCCGCACTTTTGATCAAGAAATAACTCGACCAAGATCGGGAGATTTCTAATCCTGATTAAGTGTGCTTAATAAATTTCAGTCAAGATCTTGTGATTCCGATCAGAATGATATGAAGACCTCAGCGTTTATTATCATTCTGATTCTTTTTATGGTGGCTCCGCACGCTCGCGCTGAGTTCATGTTAGACATTGCAGGCTCTTATATTTCTGAAAATACTAGCTCCACTGATGTTAGAGACGATGCGACAAAATACTATTACAATGTGACGGGCTATTTGCACCTTTCCAAAAAATGGTGGGCGGGTTGGAGTTATCTGGGCATCAGTATGTCAGGTAATTCGAACGCGACAGGTTCCACAGTACCGACTTCTTTTCAAACATCAGATACCGGTCCCGCAGTAAAATTTATTTTTGGCAAAAGCGATGCCTTCAGCCTAATTGCTAATTTCAATGTTTTGGCTAAAGGGACTTATAAGAACGTCGTGTCGAATAATAATGAAGCATGGCAGGGTACGAGTTACATGGTCGGCTTCAACGTGATGCCGGAAATTAAATCCGGATTCCGAATGGGAGTTGGCCTTAATTACTATCACGCAGCTTATTCTAAAAAAACTGTCGATGGAACCGAGACGTCAGAAGCAAATACGAAGACGTGGTTGTTTCCAACTCTTACCCTCAGCAAAGAGTGGTAATAAACTTCACTTGCTAAAGCGAAATCTCTTGATAGAAGTGCTCCACCTTTAGGAGGTTTCTATGATTCGTGTCTTTGCAATCATCGCTCTTTCTGTTGTTCTTTCCTCTCTGTCCTTTGCGCAAACTCAGCAGCGTTCAAAGGAATTTTTCGAAATTAAGAATGTCATTGTTCGGGATGTGACTGACGAAAATTCTCAGTCTGCTTTGCAGAATCAAAGTGCCTGCAATATTCCTGCGGCGGCTTGGAATCTGCAGTCCCTGGGGGAAGTCGTGAACATCGGAAAAACTGTGTGGGAGATCATTCAGGCAGGAAAGCCCGTGACGAATTCCAAGTTTGATACGGCCAATGCTTTGCCTTCAGGAGTGAAGTGCTGGACTGATTTGCAAGGTTGGAGTACTCCCCAATACAGAACCTATAATGTGCAATACAAAAATGGATTCGATATGGTTGTCGTGGATTTCACTTACCGAGTGATGTACTCCACGAATGGCAGCGTGAATGGGTTGGGTCGTTATATTGCGAATGCGACGATTCTGCCCGCAGATCTGTCAGTGGCGTGGGGTTTTGAATTCAACGTTCAGGCAAATATTCCTGCCGTCACAAATATTGGGACCACGAAAAATCCCATCGCAGCCATGCAGATGAACTTGCACTGGACGCTGGATTCGGCAGTCAGCCATCAAGAATCCACTCAAAGTTATTTTGTGACGGGGGAAGGTGTTTTCGAAGCTTTGAACTAAAGACCTAAAGTCTTGCGCATCCGAGGGCTGATCTTCATCGCAAAAGAGTTCACGGTAAAAAACAGGTGTCCCGATTTCATTTCACTCTGGCGGAGAATTGAATTGCTGATGCCCAGTTGCATCAGCTCGCCCTGCTTGTTGTAACAAAGAAAAGGACCACCAGAATCTCCCGCTAGCAAGGAAACCCCTTGCATCGTGGACTCGATGGACGTGGCGGCCATTTCATCGACTCGTGGTTTGGCGTAACCTGGATCGGGCATGGTGCTTTCGAAAACATTGTCAAAGCGATAGGCTTCCATTGCGATCTGAACAATCGGCACCCAGGCAGAAAGTTGGACTCCTGCAGTTCCCGATTTATTAATTCCATATCCTGAAAGCAGGCAAGGACGGGTGCCATCAAACTCAGAATCCAAGCCGATTTTTAGCGGCGCGATGGAAAACTTTCGATCGAGTTTGATCAAAGCCTGATCAAGTTCCGTGTCGACGCTGGTAAATTTCCCCAAAGAGGTTTCTTTAAAGGAAACATTCTGCACAACCACGTTTCCTTTGCCCGTTTTTACCGTGACGATGTTTTGCGGATCAAAACCTTGATATCCGCAGCCGACTTCGACTCTTGCAGAAGGTCCGACGACACAGTGGTTAGCGGTTAAGACCAGATCAGGACGAATCAGGGAGCCGCTGCAGATGGAGTTTATGCCTTGATCATTGATCATGATGCGACAGATGTTGTCGCCTTTGAAATCTACGATGTTTCCCGGATTTGAGATGACGGCCCAGCTTGGCGCAGCCCAAAGGAGTGTTGTCATGAATGCCCAGGAAAGAACGTGTGTCTTCATAGGCAGGGAAATACCGGAAGCAGGTTCCGAAGTCTAAAAGAAAAGTTTAATACCTGACCGAATTCCGGTACGTTCGGTATTTACTTCATCCGTTCCCCCGGGGGCTTTAATTTTCTGTTTCTCTCGAACCCACGAACCAAAGATTCGAAGCGCTTTAAAGTCAATAAAAACGCTCGCCTCGAACAGGTCCTCGTTGACGTCGCCCAGTTGATCATTGCTCACGGGCATATAGTATCTGTATTTACCATCCAAACCGAAATACTTCGTCAGATACATTTGCAAATCAGCCTGAGCAAATTGCTGTGAAAGTTTGGTGACGGTGGTACCGGTCATATCCCTTGTGCGCAGACCATATGAAAAAGTCAGACCGGTATTTTGTAAGGAATTTCCCAGCACTCTCAGATTAAAAAGTCCCGCAAGATCCGAATAGTTTTCGTTGGTATTGTTCGAATACTCGGCGCCCACTCCCACAAATTGGGCATAAGCTGCTAACTCCCCATTGATCACCGAATATGCGGAATCTGCGACGGAGCCATCACTAAGATGTTTGTCATACGACAGATATCCACCGCCCAGCATGAATTCATAGGGGGAGGGGCTGTTTAAGGAAAGCCATTGATCCATCATGCGATTTTTATCTTTGATCGCTAACCAATCGGTCAAAGACCAGCGGCCGGCCTCACGTTTGGTGGCCCGTTGGGTCCAATCGAATCCGTTGCTCCACTTGGAGGCTGTTTGTGCCTCAGAATGAAGGGAAAACAAGATAATGCATGACAGAAGTAAATATGAAAATCTGGACATGCCCCTATTTTCTCGCTTTATTAGGACCGAGTCTAAAATTTTCCCTGTTGAGACACAGGATGAGACACAAATATGAGACGTAAAAACTGTCTCAAAGAAGGATGAACAGTGGTTCACGATTTTGATCCCTTTGCTTTAAGAATTTCTGGTGACTTCGGTGTGCGTTGGTATGGCCTCTCTTACATGATGGGCTTCATCTGTGCTTACTTGTTAATCAAATGGTTGGCCCAACGCCAACGCGCAGGCCTGACTGCCCAAATGGTAGGCGATTTCATCACATATGCAGCGATCGGTACTTTGGTGGGCGGTCGTTTGGGTTACGTATTCTTTTATGGCCCTGATCTGATCTGGAAATTCAAATCCGCATTCCCTTTCTGGGGAGTGTTGGCGGTGAATGAGGGTGGCATGGCGAGTCATGGCGGTATGATCGGTATCGTGGTGGCCTGCTTGCTTTACGCAAGAAAGTACTCCGTGAATGCCACTTACCTTTTTGACTTGGTAGCGGTTGCGGGACCGGTGGGTGTTTTCTTTGGTCGTATTGCTAACTTCATCAATGGTGAGCTTGTGGGGCGTCCTTGTGATCCTTCATTCCCTTTGGCTGTGAAGTTTCCTCAAGACATCGAAATGTGGCCTTCCCAAGAATTCAACCGTTTGAATGATCTTGGTAATGTCGTCGATAAAATGGGAACGACACGTGAGCAGTGGTTGGAACTTGTGGGGAAATTCCACATGGATCAAGGCGCACGCGAACAAGTCTACGCGACTTTGCACAAAATCATTCTGACGATTCAAGATGGCAACACCGCTGTGAAAGCAGCGATTGAACCGTTGTTAACTCCACGCTATCCGTCGCAATTGTTTGCAGCGGTGGGTGAGGGGTTGTTCTTGTTCCTGGTTCTATTCTTGTTGTGGAGAAAACCACGTAAGCCAGGTTTCATCGCTTCAGCATTCATCGTGTTGTATGCTTGTGTGCGCATCGCTGATGAACACTTCCGCATGCCTGATGCCCAAATCGGCTTCCAATGGTTGGGCTTGACGCGTGGACAATGGTTGAGTGTAGCGATGTTGGCAGTGGGCTTCGCACTGATGTTCCTATGGAGCCGATCGGGTTCGCTGAAAATCAGCGGCTGGGGGCGTGGCCAATCGATTCGTCTGAATCGTAAGTAACCGCGAGGGAAGTGGTGAAAAAGGCCCGATTGCTTTCGACGTGCTTAGAGCACGCCTGCGCTGCGGGGATAGCCCTCCGCCTTGCACTCGAACCTTTTTGACCGCTTCTGTTTTGCGGCATTTTTTTTGGAGATTTTTAAATTTCGATAGCCCACATCTTTCGGTGTGGGTTTTTTTATTTCCATAACTCTATCAGCTGTTCCTGGCTGAGGCCGCGCAGTCTTGTTTTTGAATACGGTCTTCCTTGGGCCTCTCGCTCATTCAGTTGAATATAGTCTTTGACGATTTTATACGGCTTAAACCCCTTAATCACTCTCGAAAATGGACGATACTTCCAAACGCTCGGTCCTTCTCGCTTCTGGTTAGGGGTATCGGTCAACCTTTGCGCGAACTGGCCGGCAAGCACTCGTAAAAAGCTTTGCACGTTCGACCGTTTACTTCCTCTCACCAGCAAGTGGACGTGATCAGTCTGGACGGAAAACTGTTCGACTTTCACAAAGAATTTGGCGGAATATTTTTTCATCAGCCTATTTATTAGTGAAAAATTCCGTGAGTGACGTAGTCCGCCTTTTATTGCTGCCTTATTAACTTTAAAAACCAGATGCATAGGATCTCGATGTGAAAGAGGTCTCGCACCGCGACCGAGTGATGATTTGCGAAGAATCCCACCGTGGCAGTAGCGATGCTTCCAAGGAATTTTTAGGGAGGAAAAGGTTTGTTGTTTCATCTGAGCCTTTCGATTTCAGAGGGCATGACCGATACCCATCGAGAATGTTTGTGGACGTTGCAAAATGGGTTCTTGGGTGAGGTGGAACTCGTTGGAAAACAGATGCGTTGATGTCCGTATGTTGAATTATTTTATCCGCGTGTTCGTAGGGGTATCGGTCACTCTTTGGCAACCATGCTTCTGAAGGATACTTGACCGATACCCCGAGGTTTAATTTTGCGGTGATCATTCCGGCGGAAATTAGAGAGATAATTAAGGAGGGGTATCGGTCACCTTGTTGTCATCGAGCTGGATGCCTGCATGACCGATACCCCTTGCGCGCTGGGAGCTTTTAGGTGTGTGGTGTTGACTTTATCGAGCGACGAAAAAAAATTCTTGATGTTGACCGTGTCAGTGCGTGAACAAATTCAAAAATAAATTGAAGCGATTTTATGAGGGCGAGTTTTTTGGACTCGCCCTTTTTTGTGCGCTGCGAGTGAAATGTAAACCTGTGGTGCCATTTTGGCTTGGCACGATTTCGGCAATGGGTCCCTCCTGCGTGAGGGGACTATGGCAAAATATCTTTCTTTAATTTTTTTCTCGCTAACATTTTTCGTTCTTCGAGCGACAGCATCTCCGACTGATTTCCCGGGAATGATTGCGGTTGGCAGCGACAGTGCGCAGGCTGTTGATATTATCGGTCAACAGGGACAAATTGTTTTGCCCGAAGATTTGACGCGCATGTTGAAATCAAATGTCGATATTTCAAAAATGAATCCGGCCCCCTCTGATATTTGGCAAGACTCTGCGGTGAAGCCTTTAGATCTTAGCAATCACACATTGAATATTCCTGCGAATGCAGAAATGGAAATGGCCGGGAATACGCCGTCAGTTGTCGGTGAGTATCGTTTCATTGTGCACTTTCAAAATAACGGCGTCATCGAACAATATCAAGTGATGCTTGGTAAAAAGGCGCACAACCTTTTACTGCGCAAAGCTTTGCTAGAAAAATTGGGATATAAAGTTCAGCCCACGCAGTGGATGTCACATCTCCGTGTGCGCTTGAATGGTCACGCCAGTCTTTTAGGATTTCTTACTGATATTCAAAATAATACAGAGGGCGCCCCCAGCCGTTGGGTCGTGAATAACACCCAGGATCCCAATGTAGATTACGTGGATTTGCAAGACGTCGTGCTATTGCCGGCGACCCAAACTTTTTACAGTCTGGAAACAGGAGCGATTCCTCCGTCGGTGATTCAGGGCCGCCGCGTGATGAATGCTTTGTTGGTTCCGTATCAATTAGTAGATGTACCTGAAAGCTTGAACAGCTTTTCGTGGCTGGCCGGTCGTATTGTGAACCAAGCGGTCTATTTGAATTATGAATGGGCCTCTTGGTTTAATCCAAGCTTTCAAGATGCGCAGTGGATCGTACGCCGTCTTTCACGGCTGGGTTCCCATGACTGGAAAGAGATCGTTCAAGCGGCCAAACTTCCCAATGAAGTTTCCATGCTCCTTCATGAAAAATTAAAATCCCGTCGTAATGATCTGGTTAAACTATTTCAAATCTCGGCCGAACCACTGACAGTTATCAGTGCTGTTTCTTCTGCACCAAACTTGGTCGAAGGAAAACTAAAGGCTTCCAACTGGCCAGGATATGCGTCTCGTTTTTCGTTCGGTGATCCTGACAACCCACTTTCCACATCCGAAGTAACCGCGTTCTTAAAAGCCAAAGGAATCAGCTCTCTGATTGATTCAGCGATGTCATATATGAATTCCTTTTTCAATAACAACAACGCCGTTCAAGGCAAAGTGAACCAACGTACTTTGGGTAACATCGTTGATCAAATGATCAGCGAAGCCACGACAGGGCAAAAGAAAAACATCCCATTGGGTATGTATGCGATTCCATCCTGGTCAGGCCGCCTTTTGTTTTCTCGTGAAGTGGTGGTGGGCAGCTATATGGGCACGGATAACTTGGTGCAAATGGCTGACACCTTTGGATTCCAAGTCACCCCAGGATTCTTCATTGGGATTCAAGGTCTGAATGGTATCAGTGAAAGCGGTAACATCGGTTTGCAATTGCAACGTTCTTACACTCACATCAAACCATTAAAAAGTATCAAAGCTGTTAATAAAACTCCTTACCGCAACGTACTGGTTCCATTCCTTAAGAAAAAATGGGCAGCAGAACTGGATGAACCAACGGCAGCGGATGGTTCCAGCAACTTGCAAGCTATCGCTGAGTCATTAGATAAGGAAATGGGCGTGGGCGAGTCCTTGCTAATTACCGATAGCGTGACAGGACAAGCGGGCTTAAGCCTGACATACCCAACATCACCTACTGTGCAATTCCAAACGGCCTTCAATGCGTCGCAAATGTTCCTGCACCGTATTCAGATCTACAAAAAAGATAAATACACATTCCAGATCTACAATGACCCAGGTCGCGTGACCAAGGGTTCCGTGGCAGTGGGCTTAACGTCTTATGGTGTGCCACTGGTGACGTTAAGCGTGGGTGCAATGGCCGGACGTGTGAATACCAAGTTTTACACCCTGACGATTGGTTCATCAGACGCAGGCGAGATGGAGAGAAATCTTGCTCAGTACGAAACCAACGTGCGTATCTTGCGTCAGATCTTTATGAGCAATTCACTTGAGATGCTGAATGTGGATCAAGATCCGACTTTGATCTCTCATGATTTTTCTGAAAGAGACGTGAACTTCGGATTCTTGTTCTATCAAACTCGTAAAATGACTTTGAAAGACCGCTTTCAAGTAGAGCTTCCTTCCGGCAGCAAAACATCGGTGCTGTACCGCTCGACAGGTTTGCGCACAGGCAAAGACTATTACTCATTGGTGATGCAGACCCTAGCGGGATTCCTGCGTGATAAAACGGGCAGTGATAACGTGGTTCTGGACACCGGTGGCAGTGGAAATCCAGGCGACACCTTTATGGGGAGTGCGGTTTCACGACTGGTTAGTTTCCAAGGTACGCAGAAAGACAGCAATGACCCGAATGCCGGTTTGGCCAGCGGGCCTGAAGCAGAGTTTGCCCAGGTCGTTCATCAGCACAAAGGTTGGAATATCTCCAAAGAGAAAGCCCTTAAGATCCTAAAAGAAATGAATGAAGACTTTGGTGTAAAGTTAATTGATGCGCAGGCATTGAACGACACGCGCAAGATTCTTCTGTACTCGATCACTCTTAGCATCAATGTCTATAAAACAGGTTTGCAAAAATTGGCGACGATGCCGCGCGATCAAGTGGAAATGTTGATGAAAAACTCCATGTATGATCTGTGCAAAAATCCTTGGCCCAGTGGCGAGTGCGATCGTGCGCAAAAATCCTTGGATACGCATTTCCGCCGCTACTTAAGATCACAGAAAGAATATCTGGAAGTAAAAGCCACGAACGGTCCGTTGGCGGCAGAGCGTGCTTTGGCCATGGTGGATCTGGCAGAGACATATTTCCCAGGGAAAAAGTTGGTCGCAGTTGTGGGTGAAGAAAATATCTTTATCCAGGCTCGCATCCAGGGTTTCCGTGAAAACGATGAATTGGGCGATACACCATTGATGGGAAATACCATCGGTGTGGTGGGTGCTCGCGCCAGCAACGGTCCTTTGAACTTCATTCAACAAAATCTACAAATCTTAAATGGTGAGTTTTTTATCACCTGGTTGCTAAATCCACTTTAGGAGTGCGTCATGAATAAAACCATCCTTACTCTCGGCTTAATTCTGGCGACTTCTGCACAAGGTGCATTAACTGCGTCCACGCGGGCTCCCTTTAGTAATGACACTTTAACAAAGTACCAATGGGCGTTGCAGGCGAGTGATCACCGTGTCCTTCGCGATGATACCGATATTCGCTCGCAAGAGGTGTCTGCCATTCCAGGGCGCAGTTCTGATGTTCAGGCAAGCAGCGATGGTTTTGCTTCAGTGATGAAGAAAAACATTGTCGTGGCTGTTTTGGATAGCGGGGTGGAAGTGCAACACGGGGACCTTGCCGCCAGTCTTTATCACAACGACAAAGAATGTCTTAACGGAGGGATTCCTTATAAACCCGAAGCCGACAAAGATGCGAACGGATATAAAGGCGATTGCATCGGTTGGAACTTCATGGTGGCTGCCGGGGCTCCGAATGAAAACAATCCAGATGACGACTTGGGACACGGTACTCATGTGGCGGGAATCATTGCTGCTCAAATCAATAACAAAACGGGTGTGGCGGGGATTACGAACCGTGTGCGCATTTTACCTCTGAAAGTGACTGGTGCAGCGGATGCCAATGCCGCGAACTCTTCAATTTCCGCTAGCACAGCATTAACCTCTCGCGTGATCAAAGCCCTTAGATATGCCATTGAAAAGCATGTTGATGTGATCAATATCAGTATGGGGTGGCCAGCGGCGACAGATTCGGCGGAGCTTCGCCAAACTTTTGCGCAAGCTCAGCAGGCGGGGATTTTTATCGTTGCTGCTGCCGGAAATAACAATAACAACAGCTTTAACTTCCCGTGTTCTTACCCGGGTGTTCTGTGTGTCGCCGCGACGGGGATTGATAATACTTTAACGGGATTTTCAAACTACGGTGGCCAAGTTGATATCAGTGCTCCGGGTGAGGAAATTCTTAGTACTTATCCGAATGTCAAAGCCCCGATGAATTTTTCAGTGAAGGGCTATGAGCTTTTAAATGGAACCAGTCAGGCGGCGCCATTCGTAAGTGCTGCGGTGGCAGTTCTAAAGGGAGCCTATCCAGGAATCAGTGCCGATGAAATCAAGGCTCGCCTTTTTTCCGCAGCTCAAGATCTGGAAAAAGGTAAATTTACTCTGTTTGGAACATTGAAAATTCAGTCAGCACTAAATATGTCAGCGCGTCCTGTGATCGCGCCAGATTTCAAGGGTCTTTCGCGTGCCTTGTTCAATGCGGGCGAAGGCGTGGTGCAAATCGCGTTACCAATTAAGAACTATTGGCAGGCCGCCGACGCAGTTGGTGTGACAGTGCAATCGCTTTCTGCAAATTTTTCCCTTGAATCGGGTGCCTCCCAAACTTTGTCTTTGGCAAGTGGCGAACAGAAAAATTTGGCACTCGTGGCGCGCATTCAAGATCAAAGTGCCAGCTCCAGTGTCAAAATTCGTGTAATCGTGCAGACTTCTTTTGGCGCACGCTCCTTTGTTCATGAATTTGAATTATCCCGCAGTCTAAAAAATGACGCTGCGGTGACGCGTTTGCCGATTCGCCTGCTGCCGGGAACTTCTCCTGCCGTCATCAAAACGACAATGACCGTCAATGATGTGGCAGGGATCTCTGATTCACCAGACTATTATTTCTGGGAGGCGAAAGAAGGCCAGCTTCAACTTTCGATCCTGCAAAAGAACGGCTCCTCCTATCAACAAAGACACATTGAACTGCCAGTTGGGACAAAAAATATTTTAAGTTTCATGAAAGTTCCGCTTGCGAATGGCCTGCAAGGATACTGGATTGGCACCATGGGCTTAGCGGCTGATGGCAAAACCAAAACGATGACGTATCTTTTGGTTTCAGAAGACCTGGTATCTCAGCGCCGCGTGATCACGTTTACACCAGAGACGGTGGTGATGGATAAAGATGCTGTGACTAGCTTGCAGTTTGCATTACAAAGCTCGAGCGGTCTGGTGCCAGTCTTCACGACAATCGGTAAAATTCCAAAAGCTGACGTCAATCCCGACGGATTTCAATTTGAAAACAACTCGCCGATGCGCCGAGTGTTTTATTTGAAAGCTGTTCAGGAAAAGGGTGCTTGGACATATCAGACGCGCAATTTCGACAACTATCAATTCAATGAAGGTGTCAGAGCCGCGTTGGGACTAAATTTCCAACAGGATTTGCGCCTGATCACAATGTTACCTCAATCTGTGAACAGCCTTGATCGTATTCGCTTGCTTTATGCCTATGGAAGCCAAGATTTAAAACGCTTCGTGGTGGTTGAAACACGCGGGGAGTGGTTGGATCAACATAAGTTTGAATTGCGCCCGATGGATTACTCTTCATCGATGATGGCCAGCGGTGTTTCCGCTCCGGTGACAGATTTGACCGACAATGTCGCCGTCAAAAATTCCGCAGTTTCTTTCGGTGTGTTTTTGACACCTATTAAAGCGCAAAATTTATTTTTCGATTTGAACGCACGTGTGCAAGGTGAATTTATTTTGCAGTCATCGACCACAAAAGATCTGTTGATCAGTTTGGTGCAAAGCTTTCGCCGTGGTGCTGAATATTTCACCTTTGCACAAAGCAAAAGTAATTTGATCATGCAGGTTAACAATACGAACGGCTCTGTACGCCGTTATGAGAGCTCGATTCACCGAGCGACATGGCCTGGCATCAGCTCAACAGAATTACTATTCCCGGCAGTGGTGCAAAATGGATCGCGATTAAGCCCTGCGATTTATGTCGATGCGACGCAGATGTATTCCAATCATATTTATTTCTGGACAGAAAGTGACGAGGGAAAACTTGTCGCACCAGCAAAATTAAATCTGGATGTTCCCTCTGAATGTCGCGCACTGACGCCGCAAAAATTCACGGATTATAAAAATAAAAACTTTGCGGTGTTGATGTGCGGAGGCAACGCGAATGCAGAGTTACGCATCTTGCCTCTGACGTATTAGGAACAAAACGACACTGAAAAAGTTGGCAAAGGATTTGCTAAACAGATTGCTAACGGAATTTTAAAAAAAACACTGAACAACAAACGTAGAACTAAGTTCTACAGAAAAAAGGGGAACCACAAATGAATGCATCAAAAATTTTGAAATCGGCAATGAGTTTGGGATTGGTCACTGCAACAGCAGTTGCAATCAGCGCTTGCGGCGGCGGTGGTGGTGGCGGTTCTGTCAGCACGGGCAATGTTTATTACACGCACGATGAATTAGCGCGTGAGTTTGTAAAAAGAGCTTACACTGATGCCGGTGTGAATTTGACGTTAGTGAAAAGCACGACGAACTCTGCGGGTTACATCGTTGTTGATTATCACGGCAATACCCAAGCTGTGTACATCGATGATTGGAAAGTCGGCCAAGACATCAGCAACTACATCTACTCTCAAAAATGGTACGATGTTAACTACATCGGGAATGGTTACTATCAAGATGCTGCTGGTTACGTTTATGAAGAGACAGCGACTTCCAGCAAAGATTTGGCAAAAGTAACTGCAATGAAACAAGCGATGGACATCAATGAATCTGCTAAAGGCATCCAAGCGCAATTCGGTTTGAGCGCAGAACGTTCAACAACTTTGGCTCGCCTGGCGGTTCAATTGAAAAACAATCCAAAATCCAGCATGACGGATGCGGATTACGACGCTTACACAAAAGAGATCATCGGTAGCTCATACGGCCAATTGAAAGCCGCTATGGTTAAGCAATCTCAAGGTGACTACAGTGACGTAAATGCTTTGGTTGAAAAAGCGGCGCAAGCAAACGGCGTGGGCCCAGAACAAGTCAGCCAAATTTTGATGTCTTTGATTGCTGGTAACTAAGATAGCGATTTGGTACGGACACACTTTATCCATGCGGACATGTTGTCGCATGGATAAAGTGTGTCCGTACCTTTTAGATTTTAAAATCGAAAGTGGCAATTTCAGATCTTGGGATTGTACTTTGCTCTCCCGTCACAAAATTCTTAACTGTGACAGTTTTGCTGGAGACTTCGTTGCCACCCAAGATCAGCGCATAATGTGCACCTTTGTTATTGGCCTTCTGCATTTTTTTACCCATTTTACCGGACAAGAAATTTTCGGCTTTAATGCCGCGACTGCGGATCTCATGAGCAAGCTTGACGCTTTCGTCTTCGCCTTGATCGTCGGCTCCAATAACAGCTACCAGTACTTCTTTTTTAAGGGCTAATTCTTTCGGAGTCAGGTCGGCCAAGCGGTCAATCCCTGCGGCCCAGCCCACTCCTGGTGTGCGAGGTCCACCCATGGTTTCAACCAAGCCGTCATAACGTCCCCCGGCCAAAACCGTTCCTTGCGCTCCCAACTTATCTGTCGTGAATTCAAAAACAGTGTGGCAGTAGTAATCAAGGCCACGCACGATGAATGGATTCACTTTGTAAGGGATGCCCAGTTTTTCAATTCCTGAAATCACAGCGGCGAAAAATTTTTGTGAAGCTTCGTTTAAATACTGTTGGAACTTTGGCGCGTTCTCGCTCAACTTTTTGTCGCCTTCGTCTTTGGAGTCCAAAATACGCAGGGGATTTTTGGCCAAGCGAGTTTTACTGTCTGCAGACAATTGTTCCTGGTGTGCCGTAAAGTATTGCACCAAGGCTTCGCGGTAGGCAGCGCGACTTTCAGCGTCACCAAGTGTGTTCAATTCCAAAGTGCACTCACCAGAAATACCGATACTTTTAAGGAGGTCCCAGGCAAAGGCGATGCACTCGACATCTGCATGAGGAGTGTCATAACCTAGACACTCTGCGCCTAATTGGAAGAATTGGCGATAGCGACCTTTTTGTGGTCTCTCATAACGAAACATAGGGCCAGAATAATAGAATTTCAGGGGAAGATTTTGGCTCATGCCTTCTGAAATAAAAGCGCGAGCCACGCCCGCAGTGCCTTCGGGTCTTAAAGTGAGGCTTTCTCCACCGCGATCTGTAAAATCATAAGTCTCTTTGCTAACAACGTCGGAAGTTTCGCCTAAAGTGCGATGAAATACGTCAGAAAATTCAAAAATCGGCGTTTCTATTTCGCCATAACCGTAAAGATTTGCTTTTTTATAGGCTGATTCTTCGACAAAACGAAAGACTCTGCTTTCCTCGGGAAGAAGATCACGCGTGCCACGAACTCTTTGAATTTTTCCGCTCATAATTAGTACCTCTTGGTATCAGGTTTTTGGTTATAGCAGAGATGCTGGAGTCAAGCAAAGCTATTGCATTTAAGAGGGCAGAGGTCTTAAATTAGAGCTATGAAGAATTGGCTTATACCCGGTATTTTAATTCTGGCAGTCATCGCCACAGTCGCTACTTATCAGCGATTGAAAGAGGGCCCTGACCTCGGAGGAGCGACCGTCGATTGGCGCCTTTTGGGGGAGATGGATTATATTACGGGGAAAGGCACTCCAGAGCTGGATGCCTTAAACGAAAAGCCGGTCAGAATTCCTGGCTTCATGGTGCCTCTGGAAGACGAGCAGCGCCAGGTGGTGGAGTTTCTGTTGGTGCCAAGTTCTCAGGCGTGCATTCACGTACCCGCTCCGCCACCGAATCAAATGGTCTATGTTAAAATGAAAAAGGGTGTGCCAGCAATGCAAGGCCCAATCTGGGTGTATGGCACTTTTAAACTCGTAACCAAGAAATCAATGTACGGTGACGCATCCTTCGAAATTACCGGTGAGGCGGTAGAGCCTTATAAATAGGTTCCTGCCAAACTCACCACATAAGGGGGTTTTATGTTCAAGGTGCTTTTGTTTTCAGTGTTGGCCTTGGCCGCACGCGAGCAAGGGGCTCACGCCCACGGTCTGGCGACGGTCAATGTCGCTTTTGATGGAAAAAACGGCAAAATTGAGTTCCATGCTCCGGCATCAAGTATTTATGGTTTTGAATACGAAGCTAAGTCTGCCAAAGACAAGGCTAATAAAGAGGCAGGTCTTAAGAAATTTAATGATAAAGTGAATGACTTGTTTCAGTTTGCAGCGGAAAACAAGTGTGAAGTAAAAATGGATTACAACGAGGTTGTCCAAAAGGACAAACACGCGGATGTAAATGCCATTTTTAATGTGACTTGTGAAACAGCACCGACTGGTACAGCGGTGACTTTTGGGGTCCAAAAAGTGTTTGCTCATGTGAAAACTGTGAAAGTCACAGTGATCAATGGGGAAACACAAAAGTCCCAGGAAATTAAGAAGAGCGGAGAACAGGTTGAGCTCTAGTGAAGCGTTGATTGAAATTCGTAACCTTGAGTACACTTATCCTGGCTATAACAAGCCAACTTTAGTGGTACCCGAGTTCACGGTGCAAAAAGGCGAAGAACTCTTTTTGTATGGTCCCAGTGGGACTGGAAAAACAACTTTATTGGAATGTCTTTCGGGAGTTTTGGTTCCCACGAAAGGCAGTATCAAGGTTTTGGGTCGTGATCTTTCCACAATGAGCTCCGCCGAACGCGATGCCTTTCGCGCTGAACACATGGGTTATGTTTTTCAAAGCTTCAACTTGATTCCGTATCTGTCAGTCATTGAAAACATTGAATTGCCATTGCACCTAAGTCCTGTGCGTAAGTCCCGCCTTGGTAGCGTGGATACGGATATGGTGATCCGTGCATTGTGCGGTAACTTGGGCATCGGCGATTTGTTGGATAAAAAAGTGACTGAGTTAAGCGTAGGACAGCAGCAGCGTGTTGCCGTCGCGCGAGCTTTGTTGGGGAAACCTGACTTGTTGTTGGCTGATGAGCCAACATCGGCATTGGATGCCGATCATCGCGAGAAGTTTTTGAAGCTGCTTTTTGACTTGTCTGAGCTTTATGGAACGACAGTGGTCTTTGTTTCTCACGATCGAGGCATCGAGGGCCTCTTTACGCGTTCGCTGTCGCTTGAATCAATTAACAGGACAGCACGATGATCTTCTTGAACCTGGCAATTAAATCTCTTAAGAACCGCGCCTTGGCGACGACTTTGACTGTGATCTCCATCGCCCTCAGTGTGGGTTTACTTTTGTCCGTGGAGCGCGCGCAAAGAGCCGCGCAAGAGGGTTTTACTCAAACTATTTCTAAAACCGATTTGATTGTAGGCGCCCGCAGTGGTCCGTTGCAGTTGATTCTGTACACGGTTTTCAATATGGGGAATGCGACTCATAACGTTTCCTATGAATCCTATCAAGAGATTCAAAAGCTTCCGGCAGTTGAATGGACGATTCCATATTCGCTGGGGGATAGCCACCGTGGTTTCCGTGTGGTGGGGACGACGGCGGATTTCTTTAAGCATTATCATTATCGTGGTGATCAGCAGGTATCTTTGCATTCTGGCCACGAGCTTCAGGATCTTTGGGATGTGGTGATTGGGGCTGAGGTTGCGCATAAGCTTGGTTATAAACTAGGTGACAATGTGGTCATTGCTCACGGAGTGACTAAAGGCGAAGGCGTGGTTAAACATGACCGTCGTCCATTTAAAATCGCAGGTATTTTGAATAGTACAGGTACTCCGCTGGATCGTTCAGTTTATGTCAGCCTGGAGGGGATGGAAGCTCTTCATATGGACTGGCAAGACGGAGCCGTTCCGTCGGCAGCGAAAGAAACGCCGGCTGCCGAAATTAAAAAAGAAAATATCAAAGTTCACAGCATCACAGCTTTTTTCGTGGGCGCTAAATCCCGCGTTGAAACTTTAAAGTTGCAACGTGAAATCAATGAATTCAAAGCCGAACCGTTATTGGCAATCATTCCGGGTGCGACTTTAAGTGAATTGTGGCAGGGACTTTCCTATGTGGAAAATGTTCTGCGGATGATTTCTTGGATGGTTTTGGCCGTGGGCTTTATGGGGATGTTGATTGCTCTGACGACGACATTGAACGAACGCCGCCGCGAAATGGCGATCTTGCGTGCCGTGGGAGCGGGATCGCAACAAATTCTGGGTCTGTTGGTTTTTGAATCCGCTCTTTTGACAATTGTTGGAGTCGTATCGGGGACTGTTTTATCCTTCATCCTTGCTATCGCTTTGAAGCCGTGGCTAGAGAATGAATTTGGTTTGTATTTAGATGGAGCAGCCATCACAGGTTCTGAACTTATCTATATATTTGCAGCCATTGCCGCAGGTATTTTGATCGGCCTTATCCCGGCGCTACGTGCGCAAAAGCAGGCACTCAAAGACGGCCTCAGCGTCCGCTTGTAGTGCATCACCAGATCCGTTTTCTCTGCGTTGCTGCGTCGTCGCTGTACGGTGTACAGCTTCCTCCTGGCGCCTTGATAAAACGAATCTGGCGAGGCACTACTCCTAACCGCTATTCTTGACGATTCCCTGACACAATCTTAACGGCGAAGAGATACCTCTTCGCCACGGACTTTGTTAATTTTCTGATATCCATTTATCGGAGGATAATAATGAAGTTCTTGATCATGAGCGCTTTGGTTCTAAGCGCATTTGCCGCAAAAGCGGAAAGCCTAGTTAAAATTGATGGTTCCAGCACAGTATTTCCAATCACTGAAGCTGTTTCTGAGGAATTCCAAACAGTTTCTAAAGGTGCTACTAAAGTTACTGTTGGCGTGTCTGGTACGGGTGGCGGTTTCAAAAAATTCTGCCGTGCTGAAACAGATATTCAAAATGCATCACGTCCTATCACTAAAGAAGAAATGGCTGCGTGCCGTGCTGCTAAAGTGACTTACTTTGAGTTGCCAGTCGCTTTCGACGCGATCGCCATCGTAGTAAACCCAAAAAACAACTGGGTGAATGAAATCACGACTGAAGAATTGAAAAAAATGTGGGAGCCAGCAGCTCAAGGCAAAATCATGACTTGGAAGCAAGTGAATGCAAAATGGCCTGAGGAAAAACTGACTCTTTTCGGTGCTTCCACTGACAATGGTACTTTTGACTACTTCACTGAAGCGATCATGGAGAAAGCTAAATCTTCTCGCGGTGACTACACAGCGTCTGTTGATCACAACACGCGTGTAACAGGTGTTAGCGGTAACAAAGGTGGCTTGGGTTACCTTCCGTACTCATACTACGTAACTAACAAAGACAAATTGAAATTGTTGGGCGTTGTGGGCGGTCCTAAATCTCCAATGAAAAACAAAGCGGTTCTTCCAGATGAAAAAACTGTGATTTCGGGTCAATACAACCCACTATCTCGTCCTATCTTCATCTACGTTTCTCAAGAAGCGATGAAAAAACCGGAAGTGAAACAATACGTGGAATTCTATTTGGACAAAGCTGCTGAAATGGCTAAGCAAGTTCAGTACATCCCTCTTCCAGCAAATGCTTATAAAACAGCGAAAGAGCATTTGACGAAAAAGAAAACAGGAACTGTTTTCGGCGGCGAAGCGAAAGTTGGCTTGACGATTGAACAAATCTTGAAACTTGAAACAACTCTGTAAGAGTCGCTTCAAAGATTCAGACCCTCCAAGGCTGCATTCGTAAGGATGCAGCCTTTTTTATTTTCTTGCCGTGTTGCGGGAGCACACGGCGGGATGCTACTCTTATTTCATAGTTTAAATGAATTGGGGGAAGTATGAAGTTCGTTAAAGTGACTAAGGCCCATGAGGTTTTGTATATCAATGCCGATCACATCCACTGGATGTCACAGCATGAACGCGATGAAGGGGCAGGGAAGGAATCATACACTGTGATCCGTTTCAGTCTGGAAACACACGATAAAGTTGAAGTGAAAGAGACTGTCGAAGAAATCCTAAAGCAACTTTAGAAACAAAAACGGCGACTTTGAGGTCGCCGTTTTTATTTTATCAAGGCACAGAATTCAAAGTATTTTATAATTTAATATGAGGAATCTAAGATCTACCCTCGGTTGTAACCCTTACGGGTAAAGAAGAAGTCGGGGCGCAGGGGTTGCTATTGCGGAGTGCATTGATTCTCTTTATTTATTAGAGGATGAGCTTTAAAGAGAAATTTCGTCGCCGTCTTGTGCTAGTTGGAATGCCTCTGGCCGTTGCCATTCTGGTAGGTTTGGCGTTTTTGTCTATTCATGCCACCCAAGAGTATAAGCGAGTCTCTGAACGCAGAGACCACAGCACAGAGGTCCTGCATGCCCTCAAGGCGATCCTAGAAAATGTCGTCAGCTCCGATACGGGACAAAGAGGATACTTGCTAACGGGTGATGTTCGCTTTTTAGCTCCTTTTGAAAAAGCACGCGCGGAAATGCCCGTCTTGATAGGTCGCTTGCAAAGGTTAACAGAACAGGACGAGATTCAAAGAGAAAGTTTCCAGGTGTTCGCAGACCTCATCAGTCAACATGGAATCTATATGAGTGAAACTGTGGAAGCCTATCGATTGGGACGCAAAGCTCAAGTTATTGCGCGATTTGCTTCCGGTGAGAGCCATGATCTGATGATGCAGATTCGGGCCCAAATCGAAAGAATGGATGCCGCTGAAGGCAAGGTGCTCCAGCAATATAGGGAACTGGTTGAACGCAAAGGAGCCTTTCTTCAACAGGCCATTATTTACGGACTTCTGTTTAGCACTATCTTGATCTGTACTGCTTTTATTTTAATGGGACTGGAAATTAGACGCCGTATTCAAGTGGAATCTGATTTGCAAAAAGCCTCAGGCTATAAGACTGCATTTTTAGCTAAAATGAGCCACGAAATTCGTACTCCCATGAATGGGATTTTAGGTATGGCGGAAATTTTGGAGCAGACGACATTGGACAAAGACCAGCAGCAGTACCTCTCGACCATGCAAGATTCAGCGCGGGCTTTGTTGGCTTTGGTGAATGATATTTTAGACATTTCAAAAATTGAGTCGGGCAAGCTCGAGTTAGAGTCTTCTCACTTTTCGCTTCCCAAGCTGATTCATTCTTTACGGGGCATATTCGAATACACTTCACGGCACAAAGGTATTCCATTGCGTATTATTATCGATCCCCAGGTCGGATCTAATTTTATTGGAGATGCTCTGAGGTTGCGCCAGGTTTTGATTAATCTGGTCGGAAATGCTTTTAAGTTTTCGCATAAAGGAGAGATTACGTTATCGGTGTCCTCCTTGGGTATTTCGAATGAGGGCACTCAAACTTTGAGGTTTGAAGTGGAGGACCAAGGGATTGGTCTTGACGAGGTGACGCTCGCGAAATTGTTTACGTCATTTTCTCAAGGGGATGTTTCGACGACTCGAAAGTTTGGCGGAACCGGCTTGGGACTTTCAATTTCCAAACAGCTTGTGGAGATGATGAATGGAAAAATTTTTGCGGAAGGTACTCCCGGTGTGGGGTCGCGATTTACTATTGATTTGACTCTGCCGGTGGGAAATCTTGCCCTTGATGAGGTGGGAGCTTTGCCCGAGGTGCCGAATTTGAAATCATTGCGGCATGCCCATGTTCTGGTGGTCGAAGACAATTTGATCAATCAAAAAGTCGTCGAAGGTATGCTTAAAAAAATGGGACATGATTACTCTATTGTAAATAATGGCCAAGAAGCCATTGAATTTCTGGAGAGCAACAACGCTGACATCATTTTGATGGATGGTCATATGCCCGTACTGGACGGTTATGAGGCGACCCGTAAGATTCGTCATAGTGGGAAAGGTTACTATAACATTCCAATCATTTCGACGACTGCCAATGCGATTAAGGGGGAGTATGAAAAAGCCCTAGAAGCGGGCATGGATGACTGCTGTATTAAACCACTATCATATCAGGATCTTTTCAGTAAAATTGAAAACCTCATCCGTGTACATGATCGGGTGGGTTCTTCTGGGCAGTGCAATTGGGTGCAGACAAGTGCACTGGATGAGCTAAGGAGGCTTCATGACGGAGAAGTGGGCTTGATTCATGACCTTGCAGATTTATTTTTTGATTCGGCGCTAAAAGAAATTGTCGAAATGAAAGATTTAGAAAAGAAAGCAAAATTTCAAGATATCGTGGAGCGTGCGCATAAGTTGAAATCGTCATGTCGCACCTTAGGATTGGTTCATATGGCGGATGTCTGTGAATCAATTGAAAAGATGTATCTTGAGTGGACAGACAAAGAACGAGTGAAGGCACTGGTAAATCTGGAACGCTGTTATAATAAAAGTAGAGAAGAGCTTGTGACGGCTCTTGAAAGATATGGATATGCCAATATTGCGTAAAAGTTACGATACTCCAGTACTTATCGTTGATGACAATCAAGCGGATCGTTTGGTTTTGCGCCAGGCGCTTAAAACTTTGGGTTTTTATGAAATTCAAGAGGCCGAGGATGGTCGTCTGGCAGAATATAAAATCGAGAATGCCTGCAAAATCGGTGAACCGTTTCAATTGGTTTTTGTGGATCTGCGTATGCCTCGTGAAAATGGTCTTATTTTAATTGAATCTCTAAGGTCCCGTGCAAATACTTCTGGAATGTATGTAATTATGATTACCGGAGCAGCGGACCTTGATAACGTCGAGGCAGCATTTCGCAAAGGTGTCGATGACCTATTGGTGAAGCCCTTGACCTTGTCTCACCTTCGGTTGAAGGTGGACAAGTTTCTAAACAGGGCCGCGTGAGAAAATATCAAAGCTTAAGACGCTTTGACTTTCACTTTATCAGCAGATTCGGCTTCGTAATCGGAATACGGCGTTTTGACCTCGACGTATTTGTCTCCCGCCTTGTAGGCACGGACTTTATACATCTTGATCGCCTCAGAGCGGCCTTTGACTTCGGCGGCTCCCGCAAGCTCGGTTTTAAACGCATCGCCCACTTGGTCGATAACCGAGTCAGTGACCAGCAAGTCAGCACCAAAGGCTTTCGTTGAAGCTTCGATACGGGAAGCGGTGTTCACGGTATTACCGATAACTGTATATTCCATGCGCTCGTCAGAACCGATCGTTCCGGAGATCGCAGGGCCTGCATGCAAGCCCATACCGATATTGATCGGAGGCTGGCCGCGGGCAATGCGGGTTTCATTTAATTTGTCCAAGCCCCGGCGCATTTCCAGGCAGGCACGAACTGCATTGAATGCATCTTTTGGACCTGTTTTAGGAGCCCCCCAAACGGCCATAATCGCATCCCCGATAAATTTATCGACAACTCCGCCGTGGGCATTGATGATTCCTACCATCACACCAAAGTATTCATTCAGCATTTCCACGACTTCTTCAGGAGATCGTTTTTCAGAGAAAGCTGTGAAGCCACGGATATCCGAGAAAAAGACCACCACGTTTTTACTTTGACCGCCGACACCGATGTCTTTACCGATCAAGTCCTCAGTTACCGCCGAGCCGTGGAACTTCGAGAACAAGCTTTTCACCTTGTCACGTTCTTTAAGACCCTCAGTCATGTGGTCGAATGCGGAAGCCAAGTCGCCCACCTCATCGTGGGATTTCACATGTTCGCGGGCTTTTACGTCGAAATTACCTCTGGAAACCATGTTGATCAAACCTGCCAATTTTTCAATCGGGGAGGTCAGGGTCATAGAGAACAGGAAGATAAAGAAAATCGCCAGCGAGATCGCGGAACCCGCCACAAAGATCGCTCGGCGTTTTACTTCATTCGATACTTCCAGGATCGCAGCCTCGGATGTTTGTGAAATTACCATTGGACCATAGGAAGTCTTAACGGACGCACCAAAGAAGTTAGACTGAGTTTCAGGGTCCACGAACTTTGTTTGATATTGCGGCGACTTGGTGTTCATCGCTTTTGTCACGAACGGGTAGGCTTTCATGCTTAAACGAGAGATCGCTTTTTGTTCGTCTTTATGAGCAAGAACCTCACCTTGGCCATCAATCAGATATTGAGTGCGCTCGGAAAGATCCGTGAAGGGTTTTTGCAATGGAGCCATCATGACGTCAGCCAAAACCACATGAGTGATTTTCCCCTGAGCATCTTTCACTAACGGGATACCGATTGTGATCATCGCAGGAGCTTTTGGATAAGAGGCATTTTTGATTTCGATGCTGCCTTCAGCCAAGTTACGCACCGGAAACTGCTGCCAAGCACGCAAGTTAACGAAATAAGACTCACCCAACAGATAAGGCTTAAGCACATCTTCTTTCACTTTTCGAGCCACGGACTCCACTGAAGAGCCATTTAATTTTAAGACTTCCAAAGCCACAAAGTTTTTGTCTTTGGTAAAATTGAAATCCAAATCTTCCGCTGCTGCTGCACCCTTCATCAGCAGGGAACCGTTCGTACGCGTTTTATCGATCAACGATGCGATGATGTTATCAACTTCTTTGGCTTTCGCCGAAGCAGATTCCAGATTGGCGATATCGACTTGCTCCGAGGCTTTTTTCTCGAAGTAGTTTGATGAAATCAGTGTGATCGCACCGGTGGAGGCCACCAGAATCAGGATCGTCACTGTGATGAGTTTGGTTGAGATGGGTATTCTCATTAGAAACTCCATTCCGCGAAGAAGTTAAGATAGTTACCGACAACTACGGATTCATTGACATCACCGTCCAACGCAAAGTTCGTCGTCGAAGGGATGGCTTTATAGGACATACGGTCTTCGCGGCGTGCATAGCCCATCAGTCCTGTGAATCGCTCACTAAATCTATAGCTGCCTAAAATTCCAAATTGAGTCGACATCGTTGGTGAAATGTCCTGGCCATTGGGCGTCGACACTTTCATCACCGATGCATAAAGGTGGGCATTCAATTGAATACCCCATTTCGGCGTCAGTGAATACCAATACTCCACACCACCATGAGGACCCACGGAGCTGATAGTTTGATTTTCTGACGAGCCAGTGAATGGATCACCAATTGTTTCGGGAAGCTCTTTATAGAAAGCTCCCACTTGATAGCGAAGTTCTGCGCGATCACCAACGGGTTGCTTGTAAACGGCGTTGGCCTCTGCGGCTGCAAAGGTACGAACTTGTCCACCGATTGTGAAACCGCTCATGTCGATGATCGCCAGAAATCCCCAAGGAGATTTGCGACCATTCCAACCCACACCCACGCGGCCCGTACCACCGAAAGCATCATAGGCAACTAGGGAATTTTTCTCTGGATTTGAACCCGAGAACTTCATATCTGTGACCAGGTAGCTTGCGATACCGTACCAGCCATTGGTTTTTTCAATTGAGCGTCGAACCAATGCTGTGTATTCCGCGGCTGCTGAACGATCGCCATCACGAACGTCAAAAATAATTTTACTGGATGGAGAAGCCGGGCGCAGATCTGACTTGGCTTTCAAAATGACCTGGTATTTTCCACCTTCCCAAGAGGAATCAAACGGCAAAGAGTCTTCCGTATAGTTTTCATACGTTTTAACTTTTTCCCATTTTTTGGTCGTAGGATTCGCACGCGCCACAATCACTTCGTAGTCTTTGATATAATCCGGTCGAGTCCATTTGATTTCACGCACGAACATGGATTCTGGTTTTACAATCGCCGGGGCCGCCAAAGCTTTACCCATAACCGTAAACTGCGCAGTGGAAGTCGCATCACTGGCAATACCTTCAGAGCTTTGCGCTGTGACTTTCCAGGTGTAAGAACTGGCAACAGGAACCGAAGTCTTAAACTTCGCCTCCTTCACGATTTCAGAAATTTTTGTTTTTCCGTCATCGGACGTCAGTTCGAATGCGTATTGATCCGCGCCACCCACGGGATCCCATTTGAATTCCACATCTGTTTTTTCTTCGTCATTGGAAGCTACCGATGACTTAGGAGCAGGGGACTTCATGTTGACGTTATCCAAACCCACGTTGAATTCACTTGGCTCAGACCATTCACCTGGAACGCCACGATAGTCGCGCGCACGCAATTTCATCATGTATTTGCCCGGAGTCAGGCGGCCATTCCAGATAGAGTCTGCAGTTTTGAAGTTGAAGGTTTTCGGCTTGCCGGTTTCGCCTTCTTTTTTCACCTGGGTCAATTCGATGTCATAAGACTTTGCACCTTCAATTTGCTCCCACTCAAAGTTCACCAGGCGACGATATGGCTCGGCCTTGGCGGTCACTCCGCAGACAAGAAGCATTGGTAAAAGAAGGGTGGCAAGTCTTTTCAACATCAATTCACTTTAATCTTCTTTAATGTCGGTGCCTTCAAGTTCGATTTATCCGGCACGATCAATTTGCGAACTGGCCCTGTTTCTCCGGCACGCCCGTAAGTGTCTTGGGCCGAGATCATCACTTCATACTCACCCGGCAAAAGATTGCGGATGGCAGTGGACGTGTTTTTGTATTTAGTGCGTTTCAATTCTTTGCCGTCTTTTTTGATCACGAGTTCGTAATCAGCAGCACCGTCAATTTTATTCCACTCTAAAGTAGAGCGACCATCCATCGAGGCTTGCAATGGGCCTTCAGCCGGGATGAATAAAGGAGCTTTCAGGATTGGCATCGGTGTGACAGTGATGGCTTGCGAAGTACCAGAGCCCACAACTTGGCCGTCTTTATCCACGGCCTCAATGGATGCGATGTAACGGCCTGGTTTTGGAACTGCTGCCGTCAGTTTGTTTTCTTTCACTTCCACGGGCTGTACATCTGCTGCGGTTTGAGTCTCATCATGCAGTCTTACGCGGTAGGCGCTGACATTTTGCATGTTCTCGGTACCCCAGGACATATTTACTTTTGGAGCATCCACGAAGTACTGAGTCATTTGAGATTCCGTCATCGTGAAGGCCAAAGGTTTTACCTCTGGTTTCGGAGCAGGGGTTGGTGCTGCAGCTTCAGCTGAAGCTTGCTTTAACATCTCTGTGAATTTCACAGAGAATTTCTGCATTTTGCCAAGCACGGGTTTGTCTGAATCGTTAAAGTAAGAAGTCATGCGCCAGTAATACGTGCCTTCTTGAAGGCCCGGCATCGTATAGCTGTCTTCTGTCGTGAATGTTTTCGTGGCAATCGGTTGAGTCAATTTAGCATCTGACCAAACCTGTAAAGTCATCTGACGAGTGTCATCGCTTTTTTGCCATTTGAAAGTCATATCAAACGGATTTGTGTGAGCTGGAATTTCCACGTCGGCTGTAGGGAAAGTCACAGTCGGGGCATAGCGAGCCTGGATTTCGGTTCTATAAATAGGACTCTCGCCAAGGGACTCGCCATCGGCGGATTTCGCCACGAGTTTCCAATAGTGCTTACCAAATGGAAGCTTCGCCATAATGACAGAATCACCTGCAGGTGCTTTTGCCATTTCCTTCATCTCACGACGATTTGTACCGGTGAAAAGAGAGACTTGCGCATTTGCCGGGAAGCCTGACCATTTAATGGGAATCGGTTGCAAATCATCGGCGTTCATAGCCACAGGTTTTTGCAAATTCGGGCTGGTGATTTTCACACTGTTTTTATCAAACTGCAAACCACTCGCCCCCAAGGCACCGAAACTTCCCGTTGAGATCTCCTGACTTTTACCGTCTTTGGATTTCACCGACGCTTTACCTTCAAGGACTTGGACATCGACCGAGTTGCCACTGCCTTTAGATAGAGAGGCGGATGCCTGACTCAAGTCGACTTTACCGTTCGCGGAATTTAGCACGAGTCCTGGAGCGTTGCCATCTTCGTTGCCGGCTTTCGCATTAACGAAAAGACTACCTTCCATCAAATCAAGAGCGATTTCGCCCTGGGATTTTTTAATAACAATCAATGATTCTGGCTCTAAATCCAAATAGCGATCTGAATCTGTAAATTGAATGCGCACTTCACCGCGGTCAGAAGTACGAATTGCTTCACCGTCGTAAAGTGGTTCACCGGAGTTCACTAGTTGCCACAGCAAGCGTGTTGCGGGCCGGCGTTGGATGTCATCGACAACTTTGCCGACGTAAGCCAGCGGTTTCTCATTGGTATGAGAGTTTTGCTGCTTATCCGTTGACTGATACCAGATCCACGTAAGCGCAAAAACAGATGACGAGCTTATCGCAGCGACAACTAATCTCTTCACTTGATTTTTCATCTGTTTCCTCCTCATACATTTATCGGAAAATTTCTCGATTTATTTGATGGTCCAAAAGACTTGGAATGTGACCGGAAAATGGTCTAGTATGTTACCCATGGATAATAACAAGAACTACATCACCCCCGAAGGTCTAGCCAAACTCCGCGACGAGTACCAGGCGCTCATGCATGGAGAGCGTCCGAAGATTGTGGAGATCGTGCAGTGGGCCGCGAGCAATGGTGATCGTTCTGAAAATGCTGATTATCAGTATGGAAAAAAACGTCTGCGTGAAATTGACCGTCGTGTGCATTTTCTGACGAAAAGAATTGAAGATGCTGAAGTCGTGGATCCAAAATTGATGAAGGGTGATAAGGTTTTATTCAGCGCCACGGTGACATTGGTTAATGAAGATGGTGAAGAGCTCACATATCAAATCGTCGGTGAAGATGAGTTTGATCCCAAGGCTGGTAAGATTTCGTGGAAGTCTCCGGTTGCGCGAGCTTTGCTTGGAAAGAAGCTCGGAGATGAGGTGAAACTCATCAAACCTTCTGGGGAAGTTTTCGTAACGATCGAGAATGTCGAGTATAAGTAAAAATTTCACTTTTTGTCATTAGGGTCACGAACCAGGCCCTAACAAAACCCTAAAGAAATAGCCTATTTATTGTCTTGTTTTTGTCCTAACAAATGATAACTTCGTTGCCGATTCAGAGGGGGATCAAAATGAAGTTAACGACTCGTTTACTTTCAGTTCTTTTGTCAGTTGCCGCAATTTCAAGCCAAGCACATGCATACTACCAAGCATCCGGAAATGATTCTGCAATCGTAAGTGCGATGGAATCTCACAGACGCGTGGATTTCGTTGAAGGTTCAGACATGGAAGTTATCCAAGTGTTGCCTGACGACACGAATGGCAATCAACACCAAAAGTGGGTTGTGAGACTTTCAAATGGAAAAACAATGCAAGCCGTGTACAATTCAGATATGTGCCCACGCGTTCCAGTTCAAGTCGGTGATCGCGTCGCTATGGGGGGAATGTTCCTTTGGACAAACCAAGGTGGTTTGCTTCACTGGCTCCATCACGATCCACGCGGCAACCGTCCTGACGGTTATGTGCTGCTAAATGGAGTTTACTATTGCAAAGACTAGAGTTGATTTCATGTGAAGCTCCCTTCTGGGCCGATAGCGGTCACGGACAAACTTTATGGGGGCATTTCCTAAAATCACCTGAGTTGGAAAATCCTGGGATTAATTTTGAAGTCGATCTTCCTGATGGGGATCGACTTTTTTGTTATTACCATCCGGGTCACACGGATCTTGTGGTCAGCCTTTATCATGGCCTTTCTGGAGACATGCAAGCTGATTACATGCAACGAACGGCGATCCTTTGTCGCCAATTAGGTCACACGGTGGTGTTGGTTAATCACCGCGGAGCGGGCCCGGGGCTGACAGCGGCAAGACATCCTTATCATTCCGGCCGGGCTGAGGATGTTTCTGAAGTTCTTAAAGTGCTAAGAAAGAAATTTCCGAACAAAAAACAAATCGCCGTCGGTTACTCGATGAGTGGCTGTATTGTGTTGGGACTTGGCGGAGGCTTTCGTGGTGATCACAAGCCCGATGGCATCATCACGGTCAATGCTCCCTTGAATTTGGGGCGGGGAGCACGTTTGCTGGGCAGTGGCTTCAATCGTATTTACGACGTTCGCTTTGTTCATCGACTGCGCCAAAACATCGATATGAAATATCGCTTTGGATTGATTGAGCAACCGTATCGTATTCCTATGTGGGCGACGATTCATGATTTAGACAGCATTTACACAGCGCCCGCATCGGGTTTCCGCGATCGCGAAGACTACTACGAAAGTTGTTCAGCCATTCACTATGTTCACAATATCGATGTGCCGACGTATATGTTAACCGCGGCCGATGATCCATTTGTGACGGTCCAAGACTATCGAGATGCCAATTTATCTAAAGACATTTCTTTGCATATTGAAGGGCGCGGGGGGCACCTGGGTTATATTTCTAAACATAAAACCCCGTTGGGAAGCCACCGTTGGCTTGACTACTATTTGCATGAAGCTTTGGGTAAGATGGCCGAAGAATTTACTGCCGGTTCGTAAAAATACTGTCCCGGAATAAATTCAAACGTTCTTTCCATACGTTATATGACTTGGACGATCTGCCGGAGTCATAAACCGGAATTTCAATAATACTTAATGTCTGCAAGCGTGCGCTTTGATGCAAAGCCGGGGTTAGATACCATCCGCGAAGCTTTTGCAATGGCAGCTCTGTGCGGATTTTTTCCCAGGCAGATTTTTTAATGGCAATAACTTCACACAAAGGGTCTTGCAAAGAGTTATGATATCTTTCGCGCAGAATATTGTTGAACAGGATTTCTGTTTTTGCGCGCGGTGATTCACCACGGAGAAATGGATTTTCTTTTTTGCGGTAACGATCGCCCCAGCACACGTCGACTTTGTCTTCAGCGACCAGATGCTGCCATAATTTGAAAACATCTCCAAAAGGCGAAGCCAATTCCGAGTCTAATATCATTACATAAGGTGCCCGTGCCAACTCCATGCCTTGATAAAGGCTCAGTGCGCGTCCTTTCTTGCGATCGTTTTTATGGACGCTCAGTGTTTCATTAAAGTTTGAATTCGCAGCCTGTAAATTAAGCACTTCAAAAGTTTTATCGGCGCCTTGCTCCACAAGGGTAATCAACTCGTACTGCATAGGAAATTTTTGAAAGAACGTGCGCAGATCCTGAAGAAAAGAAGGGATAACGTCCGCATCTTTGTTCAGATATACCAAGAGAGAGCAGTGAGGGGTTGACTCTGAGGATTCCATCTTTACGATTAATACCAATGAAATCGATTCGCGTCACTCAAATCCAGAAATACATCATTTGGCTTGTCATTCTTCTTTTGACGGTGTTTAGCCGTTTTTATTTATTGACCAATAAGCCCCTGCATTTTGATGAAGGCATCAACGGCTGGTTCGTTTTGCAGATGAAAATCAATGGTTTCTACAAATATGACCCCACCAACTATCATGGTCCGCTGTATTTTTATCTTTTGCGGGCATTCACCGCGATCTGGGGACACAGTGTTGAGATTCTGCGCGCTGTTCCAGCAGTGTTCTCTGTATTTAGCGTCATGCTTTTCAGCTTCGCCCTGATTCGTTCGCGAGCTGTGCGCTGGTCAATGCTGTTCTTCTTGTTTTTCAGCCCCGCATTTTTGTTTTATGGACGGTCAGGCATCCATGAGATGCCCTTTGTGTTTTTTCAATTGCTATTTGCTTTAGGCATGCTTCGTTGGACCGAAAAATTTGACGGCACATCCTTAGGACTGCTTTTGACAGGCGTTGTGGGCATGGCGACGTTAAAAGAAACTTTCGCGATCACTTTGGCTTCATGGGTTGTGGGGTTGGTGTTTGCGGGCCCGGCTGTGATTCGCCAGTATTTTAATTTTGAAAAAATTAAAGCCGCGTGGTCACACCGTTTAACCTATATGGTTGTGGCATTATTGATTTCTTTTGTTTTGTTATTCACAGGATTCTTACGTAATTGGCCTGGGTTGTTTGATTTCATTAAAGCCTTTTTGCCGTGGATGAAAACCGGCGTGGGCGAAACAGGTCACAACAAAGAATTCCTTTATTGGGTGAAGGTCCTCGCAGATGCTGAGCCTATGGTGCTGTTCGGTGTGGGAATGGCTTTCGTGGGACTTTTCACGAAAGATGCACGCCTGCGCATGGTTTCGGCGTTCTCTTTGTTCCAGCTGTTTGTCTATTCCTGGATCCCTTATAAAACCGTGTGGTGCATTCTTTCTTTGGTTTGGGGTTTTTATTTCGTTTTGGCATTGTATGCTGAAAAAATTCTCGCGCGTCGTGACTGGCGGGGATATCTTTTTGGTTCCATCGTGTTGGTCGGAACCTTGGGCAGCCTTCGCAGTGACTGGCGTTCGGTCTATTCACAGCCCATCGATTTGAATCACCCGTATATCTATGTGAATTCGACATATGAGATGAAGGATTTGCAGAATTTGATTTTGCAAGTGGCCAAGGATCATCCGAATCTTTTAACCGAGTCGGTGCAGATCGGAATGAAAGAACAGTGGCCATTCCCGTGGATTTACAGATCGTTCAAAACTCATTGGGATCTGTGCGCGGATCGCGCCGTTCCTGATGCTTGGCTTTATTATTGTGATACGGCTGGCGAAGCCAATGTGGAAAGCCAGCTCACAGAACAATTCATGAAAATACGTATTATGCTTCGTCAGCAGCGTGAATATTCCGTGGTGTATCTAAAGAAAAGTCTTTTCGGTGAGCTTTATACAGGAGCGTTTCAAGTTGTCGGTCCTGCAAAGGAGAAAGAGTAATGTCTGGAATGTCTCTGTTATTAAAACTTTTGGTGACTAGTGCCACGGCGGCTCCTGCGGCGCCGGCCTCTGTCGTTCGTAAAATCGATATCAATCGTGATCTTAAAGGCACGGGTTATGTGGACCTTTATGATATGGATGCAAAAAAAATCGCCAAGCTTCCGGCACTGGCTCAGCTGAAGGGTCATGAAATCAACGGCCGTTGGAACGAATGTTTGAATCTTTCACCGAAAGTGTTCGCGGCACAAAAAGAACTTAAGGGTTGGGTTGGTCAAGTGTGGTTGCACTGTCTGGACAAAGCTCAGCAAAAGAAAACCAGCTCCGGTCAGGAAGATCGCGTATTGACGGCGATTGCAAAATCCTGGGACCTATTTGATGAAGGCCCTTGGTCACAAGATTTGTGGAATATGTGGGTAAGCCAGGAGCTAAGCTATCTTGATGCCCAGGCAAAACTTAAAAATCGTAAAATCGAGTCCCGCATAGAAAAGCTATTGGACAATGGCTCCAAATTAAACCGCGAACAGAAATCTCAGTGTTATCAAATGCTGGGTGATTTTGCGTTGAACTCAAATGACTACGTTCAAGCGCAGTTCTTGTACGAAGAAGCGCAAAGCATGAAGGATTCAAAATATCTGACCGAAAAGTTAGAGTTTTTGGCCAAAGCCCGCAATCAGTCTGCGAAAGCCGCTGTACCTGTGCAAGTGGAAGCCATCGGCGAGGATGGAAAACTTGAAGAGCGCATTCGTCAGTCTTTAAAACAAAATGATTTAATTCCAGCCCTAAAAGATACAATCAGTTTGTTAAATCAATTTCCAGGTGGTCGCGCGGCTCGCCGTCTGAAAGACAAGCCTTTGGAAATCTATAATTCCATCAGCGATAAAATGGTTGCTGAAAAAGCCCTGGTGGAAATGTCTCAGGCTGATGCTTCACGATTGTTGGAATGGGCGCAAAATCTGCACCGCAAAGGGGAGTGGGCTTCCAGTCTGGTGCTTGCGCAAAAGGCTTACGATAAAAACCATCAATCATCGTCGATCGTGAGCTCCCTATGGGTGGCATCTCGTTCTGCGCACTTTTTGGGTGAGTACGATAAAGCACTCGATCTTTATAATAAATTGATCGTCATGGCCAATGGTTCAGACGAATCTTCCGAAGCTCTGTTCCGCTCAAGCTTAATTTACTATCGCAAGCAAGATTTCACGACAGCAGCTGCACTGCTTGAGCGCTTGGTTCAGCAAGGCAAAGATCGTTATGATCTGAATGCACAGTACTGGTTGGTACGATCGCTTCAGCAATTTAGTAAAGACCGCGCAGATAAAGCGTCTCTGGCTTTGATCGAAAAATATCCATTCTCTTATTATGGCTTGCGCTTGCGTGCTGAAAATCAAAATGGAAAATTAACTTGGCCAGAAGTAACTGATAAAAATCTTGCGCTTGCAGATTCCTTTTATCTTGCGGGAACTCAGAAAAAATCTTGGGACCGTTTTGTCGCCTTGTCGCAGGCGGGGTGGGTCAGCGAAGCTCAGGCAGAACTTTCTGATTTGCCTCCGATGAAAGATCCAACGTTGAAAGTTGCCTTGGCCGAAAAACTTTCCCAGCGAGGGCAGTACTTTACAGCGATCCGTTTCGTGAATGATGCCCTGGAAAATGATCCGCGTTTACGCCAGGAAAAATTCTTGAAAATCGGATATCCAGAAGTCTTCACCAGTCTTTACAAGAAAGAATCAGATCGTTATGGCATCGATGTGATTCTGCTGCGAAGCCTGACTCGTCAAGAGAGTGGTTTCAATATGAAGGCGATTTCCACATCAAATGCGTTGGGCTTGATGCAGATGATTCCTCCGACAGCGCAAGACACTGCGAAACGTTTGGGAATGAAAGTGGAAGTGCCAGAAGATATGTTCCGACCCGAAGTGAATATTCCTATGGGCTCGTTCTATGTTTCCCAGATGTTGGGCCAGTTCTCGCAAAGTGTGCCATTTGCACTCGCAGCATATAACGCAGGACCCTATCGTTTGAAAAAATGGATCGAAGCACGTCCCGAAGTTTCTTCGGCGATGACAGAGCCAGGATCCACTCCCGAGGCGGAGATCTGGGTGGATGAGTTGCCGTGGAATGAGACGAGCTTTTATGTGAAAGCGATTCTAAGAAATACTCTGCTTTATCAGACTATTGGTAAGGAGTCCTACACCGTTCCGCCAATCATTTGGCAAGACTTGCTTACTAAAAAGGCAAAATAAGTACGTTGTTTTATTGTAAAAGTCCTTCGATTTTTGTAGCCTGAAAGCTGTTCGGAGGACTCATGAGGAGACTAGTTACATTAAGTATAGTCCTGGGCCTGCTTTCGGGTTGCGTTCATAAGGAAATGAATGCAAATGGCGAAAAGGCAACAGGGAACGCGGGCAACGAGCCTGCTTCTGAAATCAAAGACATCGGCTCGTTCCGTTTGTCTGATCCTGAGGGTCCCAAGGTCGTAGACCAAGAGTTGGATGTTATCCCTACAGAAATCAATCCGTTGGTTGAAAAATGGATCACGTATTTCCAAGGCCGCGGTCGCGAGCACATGGAAAGATATTTGGCGCGTTCTTCACGCTATGAAAAGCTGATGAAGAAAGTGTTGCGTGACAACGGTTTGCCTGAAGATATTTTCTATATCGCATTGATCGAATCAGGTTTCAGTTCGCAAGCAACCTCACACGCAGCAGCTGTCGGATACTGGCAGTTCATTCGTGGAACGGGTAAACGTTATGGTTTGGAAATCAATCCATTCGTCGATGAACGTCGTGACCCTGTGTTCGCTACTCAAGCAGCAGCAGAATACTTCAAAGGTCTTTATTCCGTATTCGGTTCTTGGTATTTGGCAATGGCATCCTACAACGTGGGTGAAAACCGCGTAAAACGCGAAGTGATGAATCACTACACGCGTGATTTCTGGGAACTTGCGCGCAAAAACCGCCTGCCTAAAGAAACGATCAACTATGTGCCGAAATTCATCGCAGCAAAGTTGATCGCAAAAGATCCAGCTAAGTATGGTTTCGAAGATATCGATTATCTTCCACCGATCGAGTTCGATCACATCACAGTAAAACAACCAGTGAACATGCGCCAAATGGCTGAAAAACTAAACTTGAACTACGAGGACTTCAAAGCATTGAATCCTAAGTTCAAAGGTGAAGTGGCGATCCTTAAAGGCAACGAGTTGATCCTTCGTATCCCACCGGGCACGACAGAGACGGCAACTGTTGCTGCAACGGAATCTTTCGTAACTGACGTGAAATTCATCGCTGACAGCGGCGACACGCAAACTTATAAAATCCGTAAAGGTGACAACTTGAAATCTATCGCTCGTAAGTACAGAACTTCTGTGGCTTACCTTCGCGACCTAAATGATTTGCCAAGAAAGTCACGTTTAACAGTAGGTCGCACGATCTACGTTCCAGATCGCACTCCGCTTCGTGATCGCTCTGACCGCAAAAACAACAGCACTGTAGCTGCGAAAGCCAACGCAAAACCAGCTCCAGAAAAATCAGTTGAAACTGCAGCCGCAGAATTAACTGGTGGCCGTTTTTATGTGGTTCAATCTGGTGACTCTTTGTTCTCTATCGCACAACGATACTCAACAAGCGTCGCTGAGCTGCAAAGAGCCAACAACATCAAACGCAAAAGCAAATTGAAATTGGGCATGAAACTTAAAATTCCAGGCGGAGACAATAGCAGCTCTGCCCGGGAGGTAGCCAAAAGCAAGGTACACGTAGTCCGTAAGGGCGACAACCTGACTGAAATCGCTGCCAAATACAACGTGTCAGTAAGCCAGCTAAAACAGAACAACAAAAAGCTTCGCAACCCAGCCAGCTTGATGGTCGGAACAAGAATCCACATCCCAATCGCCGAAGCCAACTAATGAGAAACCCGCCTAACAAGCGGGTTTTTTGCTTTCTACCCGCAGTGATGAAAAAGGCCCATCCACTTCGTTGTCGGCAGAGCCCTTGCTCTTCGGCGTACTTTGAGTACGCCTACGTGGCAGGTCTCTACCTCCGCCTCGCGGCTGAACCTTTTTGATCACTGCTGCATTCTCGGTAGAAAAAAACCCACTCGAGAGAGTGGGTTTTTTATTTGTATTTGGAGGGAGTTAGTTTTTTGGGATTAGCTTTAGGACCACGTTTTTAAGGGCGTATTTTCCGTTTTTGTATTTCACCGTTACTTCTGAAAGATCTAAGAATGTGCCTTGTCTTAGAGATTCTTCCACTTTGTTAGCGCATGAATATGTTTGCGAGTGGGATTGTTGAACTAAAATTGTAAAGCTCAACATTTTGTTCAGAATGGCAGGTTCGAAGTGCGCTCGGATTGTACAGTGATTGTCTTCGGTCGTCTCCGACAAGCCTTTAGCGATTGCAAAATTATATTCGACAGCAGAAGTATCAGAAAAAGAATCCACCATCATTGAGCCCGAGATAACGCTAGAATTCGTGTACGCGCTTTCAGAGGACGACCAGTTCAGAACAGTCGCAGAAATATCATCCTTTTTATTTTTTGGCGTGCTAGGCGTCGTTTTTTGTTCCTGGCCTTCGCAACGGTTAGCATATTCTTGTTCACGCAAACCCACTGCACAGCCTCTATTCAAAATATTATCGCTAAGAGCCTCGCAATATTCAGCCAGTGTCTTAAAGCCGTGAGCACCGGTGTTGCATCCGTTAAATTCGAATTCGTAAATGAGTGTAGGGTCGACTTTTTTATGTGAAGAGGGCTGACAAGCAGTCAGAAAGCTTAGAGCAGAAACAAGGGTAACTAGGGTCATTAGTGATTGGGTCGTGTTCATGGTTTCTCCATTCGGTTTAGTTTCGCTCCCGAATTGCAGCCATGATGCCAATCCCAATGCTTATTATTTCGAGTTTGAGAGCGATACAATCCAGAAATTTGGAATAAATGGAGTCCTAGAATCCGGAGCTTAGGAATAGCCCCTGCTGACCTCTTATATATTCAATCTGAAGTTGGCCTGCCGGATGCAATGTCCGGTCTCCATCAAGGAGATCACTATGAAATCAAATACTATAAAAAGCCTTTTCTTATCTGTCTTAATGTTGGCTGCTGCAAGCGTGGTAGGGTGTGCCGGTCACGAGGCCTCCGACGACGGCAAACCCAGACTATACACCCAAGGGAATGAGCTGCATTTAACTCGTCTCGAGGCCTACGCCTCCGCATCAATTGATTTTTCTGCAAGTCGGTTTTGGGAGAACAGTGCAGACATCGAAGGGTCATTTAAGGACGTTAAATTCTTACAGTCTGAGGTTCAATCGGCTGAGTTCAAATTGGTGGGGTGGTATGAAATCATCACGAACTTGCCTGGATGCCCAGCGAGAAGTGCGGGCTTTAGCAACCCGCAGTCTGATAACACCTATTCATTTTCAATTACGTTCGAGGATTCCAAAAGAATTGCTAACTCCTGCGTACCTATCGCCGGTGTTTTCGCATATCCAATCCGAATAAAATTAGCTCCAACGCCAATCACATTAGCAGATGGCAGAAAAGCAATCGCCGACAGTGTCACTTTGTACATTAACTACAGAGATTCCGACTTAAAGTAGTCTGCATTTTTCCGACCCCTCTTGGATACAACACCATAGAAAAATAAACTAAGAGGGGAGGCATGAATGACAATCTACACTGTAGGCTATGAAGGTTGCGACATCGACGAATTCGTAGAGGGCCTAAAAAAGAATAAAATAAAAAGAATCATCGACATCAGAAGAAACCCAGTAAGTCGCAAAAAAGGCTTCTCCAAAAATAAACTGGCAGCAGAACTAAAAGAAGTCGGAATCGATTACGTCTATCTAGGAAAAGAACTAGGAGTTCCCTCGGCCTGGAGAAAAGCCGCCAAAGAACACCTCATCACCCGCAAAAAAATGTTCAGCGACTACAAATCCAAAATCCTACCCAAACACCCCAAAGAAGTAGAAGAAGTTATATCTCTATCAAAACAAAGAGGCCGTTCAGCCCTCCTATGCTATGAAAACGAAGCCACCGACTGCCACCGCCACTACCTAACCGAAAAAATAAAAAAACAACTCCCATCAACCAAGGTAGTAGACATAAACGTCCTCCCGACCCAAAAGTCCTTGGGCCTAGCAAGACACTAAAATTCAATATGGAGAGGGGTGATAGAACCGACCGAAGGGGCAAGCACCGAAGTTAACCAAGACCATTTTTTTCTTTCTTCTCTGCTTTTAAAAGCCCGAAAAAAAGCCGTCGTGCGCCCAGATTGATGGGTAGGTGTGTTTGCATAAAAGTCGACCTCCGTGGGCGCATGGATGCGCGCACCCGCCAAAGGCGGGCCACGGCGAAGCACGACGCTGTGTCGACGTTATGCAAACACACCTACCCAGCAAGCTGGGTGTACCGAGAACTAGTTTTAAGGAATTTTAAAAGAAGAGAAGAAAGAAAAAAAAGTGCCTAGGAATAATCATCATTGATAGCTCCTAGGCGAGGGGAATGAAACCAATCCTTTGTAATAAAAAGACCTTCCATTTTGCACACCTCTAAGTTCCCTTAGGTACTCTGTGACCTTTGGCAGCTGGCTGGCAGTGAAGCCCCTGTAGCTTTGCGCCCTACGGTTTCCCGTAGTTTGCCTTGAGGCAAAGGAAGGATCTAAATCCTAACGAGTATAACCCTAGGAACCTCCTTTGAGTTATCGTAAGAATCCGAACCGAACCTTTTGCTTTAGCAATCCTGGTGACGCCTCGTCACTTCGGTGCTTCGTCATGATGGTCGTGAATACGAAACTTCATCACTGTCCTCCTATAGCTGGCCCTTAAGCATTCACCCGAACAAGTCGAGTCTAACAGGCCACTCGGTTTCAACATTTACAGAATAGCTCGATTTTCTTTTTCGACAAAGTGATGGTCATCATTTTCTCAAAACAGTTCGAGATTCGTCTCACGTCGAGAAATCTTGAGTAAAAGCCCCTCGATAAATTGATTGAAAGCACAGAACAGGGCGATTGCTTGCGCTTAAAAAAATATCAGCAAGACTGAAAAAGAAAACAAAAAGAGGATTATAAGAATGAAGATTGCCTTAATATGCAGCAGTTGCTTGTTGTTCTCGGTCTCCTTGGTCTTCGCAAGTGTCGAGCCTGCCTTGATTTACGATGGTTCGCAAATACCCACTATAGAAATCTATCAGATGGAGAATTTAAAAAAGGATCTTCGCGAGCAACTTCAGTTTGTGGATTTTGGAAGAGTGAAGCAGCGACATACTAAAATTAAGTTTGTTAAGTTTAAGAATAATACCAATCATATTGTAACTTGTCGGGGTGCGACTTTTACCGGAGAGGGTTTCGGGTACACAGTGGAGAATTTTGCCGTTGAACCGGGTGAAACAACTGCGATGAAAGTTTCATTTTATGCGAATCCCGCGTCGGCAGTGGGTCGTAAAACCGGCAAGCTTGAAATCCGCTATGCCCATGATGAACCGGGAGAGGAGGATCTTTTTAATATTCAGATGAGGGCACACATTTACAGATAGATTTGCAATGTGAATAAAGACGCCGAGCAATCGGCATCTTTATTCAGGCGCGAGTGGCAAGCTTCAGGGAGAGTTAGTAACAAACTCTGCCGTAATAGTACCAACCATAGCTATAGCAGTAACAGTTGTAACCGATGGGCGCCCATTGGTTCAGATAACACCAACCATAATTGGTACAACATTTATTGCCCCAATAATATTTGGCATCACCTTCATCAAGCTTCGCCATATCCAATTGTTCTTGTTCTGCCGTCGTACTCATCAGTCCTGCGGCTTGCGTTTCAATAGGGAAAAGAGGACGTCCTGAAGGCAGCTGTGATTGCGGAGCCGCGATCGCAGCTGAAGAGAATGCAAGAGCCAGAGCAAGGGTTGCTAATACCTTTCTCATAAAATCCTCCTAATTTAAGTTCACAGAAATTACTTTCCGCAAACGGTTCCAGGATAAATTTGACCGGCATGACTGCAGTAACATTCGCTGCCAATAGGGAAGTCACCCCAACCACAGGATGGAGCAGGACCCACAGGGCAGCACACGCTCATCACATACACGTCATCACTATCGATCTCGGGATCAAGTGCAGATGTAGAATACAATGGTGTTTGATTTTGAAGGGGGAAACGAAGAGTTTCCTGAGTCGAAGCTTGGATCGAGTTTGAGAAAATCAATCCTGTAATGAGTACGAGACAAAACGCTTTCATGATTGCCTCTGGAGTTATAACGGCCACGAATCTAGTTTCGCCCAGCTAATCACCACTCACAAGATACTGTGTTGCGGAACATAGCTGGGACGGACCCATGGCCGAGTCGTTCTATTACAGAACTAGCGGCAAACGTGACCAGAGATGGTGTTGTTGCCACCGTTAGTGCATTTGCATGGAGTGCCTACGTTGAAGTAGTTGTTCAATTCACAGAAACCGCCACCATGGCTTTGGAAGCAGCAGTATTTACCTTGAGTTGCCCATTGAGTTTCGCCAGCAGCTTGTTCAGCAGTTGTAGCGTAAACTTCAGATTGAACAGAAACTGGAAGAATAGGCATTGCAGTTTCAGCTTGTGCAGAAACGCAGAAACCCAAAGCGATCAAAGTAGCAGCGAAGAATTTTTTCATGAGATCCCCCTCAATATGGTTTTCAGTTATTCAACAAACAATCCAGAGTGATGGCAAGTTGTAAAACTTCAATGAAGGGGATTTGTGATCGTTAAATCTACGGCAACATCTCACGCAGTTTGTCAGCGATCGCCATGAAAGCCTGTGCCTCTGCGCCGTTGCTGTTTGCTTCGACGATCGGAATACCCGCTTCACATGCCAAGCCTACAGAGGGGTTAAATGGAATTTCCCCAAGCTTTGCAATACCTTTTTGTGCTGCGTAAGAGTCGATCTCCCCCTTAGGGAAGAGCTGCATTTTTTCGCCATTCACCGGGTTGACCATATAGGCCATGTTTTCAACCATACCTAGCAAAGGGACATTTACGCGTTGGAACATATCGACTGCTTTTTTGACATCAATCAACGCAACGTTCTGCGGAGTGGATACTAAAACGGCGCCGGCCACTGGAACTTTTTGTGCCAGAGTCAGTTGGATGTCACCAGTGCCTGGAGGCAAGTCGACTACCAAGTAATCCAATTCGCCCCAGTTCACATCGCGCAGGAACTGATCCATCGCTTTGAACAACATCGGACCACGCCAGATAACTGCCGACCCTTCCTCGATCAAAAAGCCGATGCTCATTAGCTTGATGCCATAACGGTTAATCGGCTCAAGTTGGTTCGTTTCGGGATTGATGTTTGGTTTTTGAGCAAGTGAGCCCAACATACGAGGAATGCTCGGACCATAGACGTCGGCATCAAGTAAACCAACTTTTGATTTGCGCCCCAAGGCCATTGCAAGATTAGTCGCAACGGTACTCTTACCAACTCCACCCTTGCCCGAGCTCACTGCGATAATATGTTTCACTCCGGGAATAGCGTTTTGTTTTTCGAAAGGATTTGGTGCTGCCATGGTCAGGGACTCCTTGCTAATTTTAAGCTGACAACGAATAATAGACTTTACATGAATAGCCAAGATTTTTTGACGTTGAACCTTGTGGGAGCAGGGGCCTTCGTTGTCTGGTACCTTTTATCTAGAGGTGGGGAGAAAACTCCTACGCGCCTGGACATGAAAGCAAAGGACAGCGCACCGCCGCTCATCGAGCCCGAACAGCCAGCTTCTGCCAAAGAGGTGGGGCCTGTGGCGGCTACGCGCGCAGCTGTTCATCCGGATTTGCAAGGGGTAAGATCCAAAAATCTAAATGTGATCTTTAGCTATAATTCCCATACCTGGGATGCTTACGAAGTTTTAGGCGTGCCCGCTGGGGCCTCGATCAAGACTGTCACCGAGGCTTATCAGACCCAGATCCGTCGTTGCGACAAAGGGTCTATTGAATTTTACGAAACGGCTTACAACGCCATTCTTCATAAAAAATAAAATCAATTTCGATCGTCTATTATCGGGCGTAAAGGCAGCTCACACCACGTCCGCGCACGATGTGCTCCCACTGAAATCGAAGGCGATCCGGATTTAAAAACACCAAATCCTGACTGAGCGGCAAGATCTGAGGACCCAGGTGAGCAACCTCAGTTCTGCGAATGTATTCGTCTTCAGTTTTAGAGGCCGTCGAAACCTTCCCAAAGTCATTGCGGGAAAAGCGCGGGCCTTTATCGATATGGCAAAAGCGAACTGTATCGAGGTCGGTGTCTTTAAGGCGTGGATTTAAAGTAAAGCCGCCACACTGTTCAATCAGGGTGATCGTAGTAGGGCAGTCATCAGCTCCGCCGATCAGGGTGTAAGAGCCTTCGCGACCATCCCACAGGCGTGGAGTTGTCGATGCGAATTCGCTGGTCATCTCGGAGCCATATTTCAGAAAAGTCAGTCCCAACATGAGACAGCACAAAAAGATTTTCATTCTTCGTACTCCCGTTTGCAGAAATTAAAAGCAAGGGGTGTGCGCAGGCTCGGAGAAGCTATAGGGGAGTTAGGGTGGGCATTCTCAAGTTGATGCGGCTAAGGGATGCTGCTGTGCCGAGGATGGGCACACAGTCCTAGTGTGCCTGAGCGGACTGGGGTTCTTTATATTCCGGCATTAGTTTTCCCCGGTGGCACATATAGCAGGTGGCTGTCGGGCCTTTTTTACCGTCAAAACCGTTTTCTTTCAGCATTTGAGTCAGCTTCATGTGCTCTTTGCCGACCTTGAAGCTTTTCTTGCTGTTGTCAGTGAAGTTTTGAACGTTATGACATTCAGTGCAAGTGACGCCAAGTTCACGGGAGATAGTGACCATCTCTTCGCGAATATTTTCTTCTTTTTTAACGAATTTAGGTACGGACTCTGCCGACGTGATTGAACCCACGAAAAACAGAACCGAAAGAAGACTGAAAATCATGAAATTGCGCTGCATAAAACTAGGATCGCCCAGGACCAGGTCCCAGATCAAGAAAGACCCTGTTTTGTTGACTGTATCTGGACCCAAGTGTAACTTCGTGACCTAGCACAAGGCAGTCCTGCCCTGTGTCCAAAACAAACTAGCAACTCCGAAGCCATCGGAGGGGAAAGTAGAGCCTGCATGAGCACTCCTGAAATCAGACCACTTACAGATTTAGCAACCTTGGTCAGCCTTAGCAAACGTCGTGGATTTGTCTTCCAATCATCCGAGATCTACGGTGGTCTTGGCAGCTGCTGGGACTATGGTCCTTTGGGCTCTTTGATGAAATTAAACGTTAAACGCGCATGGTGGAATGCCATGACTCGCAGACCTGATATCGTGGGTCTGGATGCGGCTATTCTGATGCATCCAACTGTTTGGAAAGCGTCTGGTCACGTGGATGGATTCTCGGATCCATTGGTGGACTGTAAAGAGTGTAAAACACGTTTCCGCGCTGACAACACAGAGTCTTACCTTAAAGATAAAAAGTGCCCGAACTGCGGTAGTAAAAACTTGTCTGAAGAGCGTAACTTCAACTTGATGTTCAAAACTCACATGGGTCCTTTGGAGGATTCTGCGAGTGTGGTTTACTTGCGTCCTGAAACAGCTCAAGGTCACTTTGTGAATTTCTTGAACTGCCAACAATCTTCCCGTTACAAAGTGCCATTTGGTATCGCAGCGATCGGTAAGTCTTTCCGTAACGAAATCACTCCAGGAAACTTCATTTTCCGTACGCGTGAATTCGAACAAATGGAAATGCAATATTTCGTAAAACCCGGAACTGACGAAAAATTCTTTGAAGAATGGAAAGAGCGTCGTTTGGCGTTCTATTCCAAATACGGAATCAAAAAAGAAAACTTGAAAGTTCATGTTCACGAAAAGCTTGCGCACTATGCACGCGCGGCGGTTGACGTGGAATACAAATTCCCAATGGGTTTTTCGGAACTTGAAGGTATTCATAACCGTTCTGACTTTGACTTGACTCAACATATGAAGTTCTCTGGTAAAAACCTTGAGTACTTCGACGAAGCGAACAAAGAAAAATTCATCCCATTCGTTATTGAAACAGCTGTGGGTTGTGATCGCTTGTTCCTGGCATTCATGTGTGATGCTTACCGTGAAGAAGTGACGAAAGACGAAGCGGGTAAAGAAGACGTGCGCGTGGTGATGGGGCTTCACCCAGAAATCGCTCCGTTTAAAGTGGCGATCTTGCCATTGTCTAAAAAAGAAGAGCTGACTTCGATTGCGGATAAACTTCGTGATCAATTGGCTGAAGACTTTGATGTGACATACGACGAAGCGGCTTCCATCGGTAAACGCTACCGTCGTCAAGACGAGATCGGAACTCCGTTCTGCGTAACTATCGACTTTGATACAATCAATGACCAAGCGGTAACAGTTCGTCACCGCGATACAATGGTTCAAGAACGTATCCCAATGTCACAATTGAACGCGTACGTGGCTGGAAAAATCAAAAATTTCTAAAAGGTGCCTGCTAAAAGGTGCCTGCCGCTTTTTGGTAGCGATATCGCGTTAAAAAGGGAGCTTATGAAGCTCCCTTTTTTTGTTTCAAATGACCTATGTTCGCTGATGACGCGCTGTGTGTTCGTTGGGATGGCGAACGTTTTTCAAAGGAAACTCAATGTTGCCCGTTCTGAGGGCATAAAAGGTGACAGCACTTTGGTATTTTGATAGCTGGGTCCCTGTTTATTAAGGGAGTTCCGATGAAAAACCTATTGATTGCCGCTTTGGTGATTTTCAATCTTTCTCACGCTTGGGCCGAGGAATCTGATCTTCCGATTCCAGGTGATGATGGTTCGGGTCCGGTGCAACCCCTTCCGGAGCCTCCTTCTGAACAACCCCAAGAGCCAACTCCTTGGCCGAATCCGGAGCAGCCGCAACCTCCACAACAACCGCAGTCACCGACTCAGCCGGTGCCTCGTCCCCCATCTAACGGCGGTCCGGGTGTGGATACTGACGATCAATTTACAATCGGTGATCGTGCGTTGGCGGTACTTGATGGCATGTACATTACCGGAACTGTTGCGGGTATTTCACGGGACGCAAAAATCATCACTGTCCGTAACGAATTCAACGGTCAATTTACTTCCGTCAAAGCGAAGTACGTTGGCGTATGGTTGAACTGCAATAACAAAGGTCACTGCGTTGGTGCAAAAGGTATGTACGAATTCAACCGCGGTCGTAACTACAACCCGGTGGAAATCCAAGGGGTCTACTCAAACGGTTACATGGTCGTCAGAGAAGAATTATCGGGGCGAGTTTACGTGGCGTCGACGAAAGAAGTTTTGCGTGCAACGAATTGTGATCGCAAGACACGTATCTGCAAAGATGACATGGTTCTGACAGAGCCAGTGAATGGCGCTCCGTATTTTGAAACTCGCGTGGCTGAAGTTTATGAAGGAGGCGTGTACTTAATTAATGCTTTGTACAACGGTAAGGACATTCGCAAAAATGGCGATTTGGTAAGACAGGCGACTTGCTATCGCAGCTTATGTGTTGGTCAACAGGTTTACATGGGTACAATCGTTCGTGCTTACGACAACGGCTTCTTTGCGATCCAAGACCCTTATTCTGGTAATTTGACTTTGCGCCCTTACCGCGAGATTCGCTAAAAGGGGCCGCGTAATTTCACGATACACGGCTTCGCTTAAAGGAGCCGTGTTTTATGAAAGCAGCATTGTTTGTCATCTTGGTTTTATTCGCGTTCACGACAACTTCCTGGGCACAGCTTCAAGACTTGCCGAATCCAGGGGATGAATTTCCGCAACCTCTTCCTCCAGATCCTAACGATCCCCCACCTCAGCCCCCGCAACAACCAGCTCCCAAACCACCATCGTCGCCAACTCCTGCACCGGGACGAATTACTATTGGAGATTTTGTGTTATCAGGCCCCTTTAAGGGCGGTCGTTACATCACCGGAATGGTAGTTCAGGTTTCGACTGACGGGCGCACGGTGTGGGTGAGGGATGATGACGACTATCAAGTCTATCAACGGGAATCGCGTTATATTTCAAAACAGATGAAAAAAGGACCGCGCGATATCTGGCCGGGAGATAAAGTTTTAGTAGGACCGTTTAGAAATCAAACCTATTCCGAGGGCACTGTCAGAGCAGTGTACGAGAGGGGCCTTTTCATCGTCCAGGAAAATTATGATGGGGGCAGTTATGTTCGTGATCAAACTTTGGTGGCAAAGAGAATTTCATGTTATCGAAATCTTTGTGCGGAAGACAATGTTTGGGTCGGAGCCCGATCTGGAATTATTCGCTCGGCATTTGATTCGGGGAAATTCACCGTAATGGATATGGTGGACAGGAAATTATACTTGCGCGACTATCGCGATCTTAAAAAGAAATAAAAAAAAGGGGAGCTTAGCGGCTCCCTTTTTTTATTCTGGTCTAGAGAAATAGATCTGAACGTCAAATACGGAACGATAGAGTAACCCAATCACTTGGTCACCGGGTTCGTATTGGCATTTTAAAGCAACTCGTTTAGCGAGCACTTCATCGTAAGGAAGTGCGCAGTAGTTATTTTTCAGATAAAGCGCCTTGGGCCCATCAAAGGAAAGTTCTGCTTCGCAAAGCCCCGTACCTTCTATAGGTTTGATGTCGACAATTTCTGCAACCACTTGTGCATCCAACTGCTTGCAGACAACATTGTCTGCAAGAGCCGAAGAAGTAGCGAAAAATGCGAAAAGAGATAAAACCAACTTCATACAATCTCCAGCTTAGTAAAGGCTGATTTTATCGCTGCCAACTGGCCAATTCAAAATACCATCAACCTGCGAGCCAGCTTGGTGATTGCACTCAAGATAGATCTGGCTGCCGAAATGGCTCACTACGCCTCTCAAAAGTGGACACTCAGAGCTTGGAGTGTATTGGGTGATAGCTACTTGAGCGATGCAAAGGTCACCGCCAGTAGGCTGAATTGTCACAATGCGGCCGATGATTTGGGCTTGTTCGATAGAGCAATCGTTAGCAGATGCAAAAGCAGAAGTGGCAGCTAGCAAAGTCAAAATAACAGCAAAAACTTTCATAAGAATCTCCTTAAAGTCGTTTAAACAGATGCCGCAGTTTTAACATAGCGAGGCGAAGTTCCCGGTATGGAAACCCCAAGCCTGTAAAACCTTGAAAAGGTGTTCACAAAATTGTCACCTAAGTGCTGGTTTTTCTTTGAGATTACGGAACCCCCTGGATCGAGCCCTGGCTCTAATATTGTGAGGGGCGAAGTGTCGAAATATTTCATTGATTCTAAGGGTTTAGCTTGGTCTTATGCTAGGTGTTTCAGACACATTTAAGAGTATTTTAGACAAGCTGGAAGGGAAACTTATGAACCAGAACGTCACCGTTGAGAAACCAACTAACAAAACGACTATTCCGCAGAAATTCGTTTATTTCTTCGCTGCCGGGGATTCTGAAGGCAACGCGGGAATGAAAAACATCCTGGGTGGTAAAGGTGCCAACCTTGCCGAAATGACTTCTCTGGGAATTCCAGTTCCTCCGGGATTTACAATCTCTACAGAGATCTGCACGCACTTCTATGAAGAAGGTGGCAAGCTTCCAGAATGGGTTCGTCCTAAAGTGATCGAAGCCATGCAAAAAGTTGAAACGAAAATCGGTAAAAAATTTGGTGATGTGAGCAATCCGCTTTTGGTTTCTGTTCGCTCCGGTGCTCGTGCTTCCATGCCAGGGATGATGGATACAATCCTGAACTTGGGTTTGAACGATCAAACGGTAGAGGGCTTGGCTAAATCTTCTAACAATCCACGCTTTGCCTGGGATTCTTATCGCCGCTTCATCCAAATGTACTCTGATGTTGTGATGGGTATGAACTCTTCGCTTCTTGAAGTGACTATGGAAGACATGAAGGAAGACAAGCACTACAAACTTGACACTGAAATGACAGTGGACGATTTGAAGTTGTTGGTTAAAAAGTTCAAAGAACTTGTGCACCAAATGACAGGTCAATCTTTCCCTTCTGATCCTTGGGAGCAATTGTGGGGTTCTGTTTCTGCAGTATTCCGCTCTTGGAACACTCCTCGTGCGATTACTTACCGTGAACTTCACAGCATTCCTGCTGCATGGGGCACGGCGGTTAATATCCAATCCATGGTTTTTGGTAACATGGGTGAAGACTCTGCAACAGGTGTGGCGTTCACGCGCAACCCTTCCACAGGTGATAAAGCATTCTACGGTGAATTCTTGATCAACGCGCAAGGTGAAGACGTGGTGGCGGGTATCAGAACTCCGCAACCGATTACCAAAATCGCGGCCGCAGCATCTGGCGTTCAGTCTTTGGAAGAAGCGCTTCCACAAGCTTACCTACAGCTTGTCGATATTTATAAAAAACTGGAAGGTCACTACCGCGATATGCAAGATATCGAGTTCACGATCGAGCGCTCTACTTTGTGGATGCTGCAAACTCGTAACGGTAAACGTACAGCGGCAGCGGCTTTGAAAATCGCTTGTGACATGATCGATGAAAAGTTGATCACGGAAGAAGAGGCCCTTCTTCGTTTGGATCCTTCGTCATTGGATCAGCTTCTGCATCCAACATTGGATCCAAAAGCTCAAAAAACATTATTGGCTAAAGGTCTTCCAGCGTCTCCGGGTGGCGTGAACGGTCAAATCGTCTTCACATCTGAAGAAGCGGTTGAATGGAAAGAACAAGGCAAAAAAGTCATCTTGGTTCGCGTGGAAACTTCTCCAGAAGACATCGCGGGCATGGTCGCAGCACAAGGTATCTTCACAACTCGGGGTGGTATGACATCTCACGCGGCGGTTGTCGCTCGTGGTATGGGGAAATGCTGCGTAGCTGGTTGTGGCGAGGTTGAAGTCGACTATCGCACTGAAACTATGAAGGTGAAAGGCTACGTTCTTAAAAAGGGCGATGTGATCACTTTGGATGGTTCAACCGGCGAAGTGTTCTTGGGCGAAGTTAAAACTATCGAACCAAAATTGGATCAATACTTTGAACGCATCATGAAAATCGCAGATCGCACGCGTAAATTGAAAGTACGTACGAATGCCGATACTCCGAAAGATGCGCAAACTGCTAAAAACTTTGGTGCAGAGGGCATCGGTCTTTGCCGTACAGAGCATATGTTCTTTGGGGCAGACCGTATCGATGCAGTTCGTGAAATGATCATCGCTGATAACAAAATGGACCGTGAAAAAGCTTTGTCGAAGTTGTTGCCGATGCAACGTGATGACTTCTATCAATTGTTCAAAATTATGGACGGCTTACCAGTGACGATCCGCTTGTTGGATCCACCTCTTCATGAGTTCGTGCCTCATACGGATGAAGAAACTAAAGAATTGGCAAACCGTATTGGTACTGACTTTGATCGTCTTCGTTCCAAAGTAAAAGCTTTGCACGAATTCAATCCAATGTTGGGTCACCGTGGTTGCCGTTTGGCGATCACTTATCCTGAGATTTACATCATGCAAGTTCGCGCTATCGCAGAGGCGGCGTGCATGATCATGAAGGAAGGTTTGAAACTTTCAGCTCCTGAAATCATGATTCCACTGGTGGCTACTGACAAAGAGTTGGATATACTTCGTGGTCAGGCGGAAAAAGAAGTTAAAAAAGTTCTAAACGAAAAGAACATGAAGTTCGATTATGCTATCGGTACAATGATCGAGCTGCCTCGCGCGGCTTTGACTGCGGATGCGATCGCTGAACATGCAGACTTCTTTAGCTTCGGTACGAACGATTTGACTCAAACGACGTTGGGCCTTTCTCGTGACGATTCCGGCCGCTTCTTGGGTTCTTACGTTTCTAACGGCATCTTGCCTAAAGATCCGTTCCAATCAATCGACCAGGTGGGCGTGGGCGCATTGGTGAAAATGGGCGTGGATTTGGGTCGTCGCATGAAACCGACTTTGAAAATCGGTGTCTGCGGTGAGCACGGCGGTGATCCAGAATCTATCGAGTTCTTCCACAAAGTGGGACTTGATTACGTTTCTTGTTCTCCATTCCGTGTACCAATTGCAAGACTTGCTGCTGCCAGAGCGGCGCTTCTGACAAAGAAGCTGCATTCTTAACAATCGTAAGGGAGCCTGAGGGCTCCCTTTTTTATTTCGCTGCTATGTATGGCTGCAGACAGCTTCCAAATTGTTTTTCCTAAAACAAAAGTTCTTGATAACTTCTATTTATGTTTAAAAGTTGCTTCGTTTTTTTGGTTGGGATTCTGACTTACACGTCTTCATCTCCTGCAGTTGTAAAGTGTGAGCGGGCTTTCCGCGTGGGGGTGATTCAGAATGAGCCCCTTTATTTTTTGGAAAAAAGTGAGGCACGCGGATCGATGTTGGATACAGTCGATGAGCTTCGAAAACGCACCGGCTGTATTTTTGAAGTTTTAGAAATGTCGCGACCCACGCTGGTGGAGCGGATGAAAAATTCCAGCGTGGATATCACGGTACTATCCATCAAAACTCCGACGATGGACAGCGTGGGACATTTTATTCAAATGTTTCGCAGTTATCGTGCTGTCGTTCTTGCTCCGGATCTGCAAAAAAAGAAATACGATCTTGAGAAAGCACTAGCTGATAAATCGGTGATCTTTGGGGCCTTCATCGGCACGCAAGGCTACTTTCGCGATCAAGAACTGAATCTGCTGCGAGAGCAGGGGCGGGTCCGGCAATTTCCAGATTATGCGACTGTGTTTCAAGCGTTGAAGCGAGGTCAGGTCAAAGTCTTTGTCGGTTCCGTTTCTGTTTCAGACTATTTTTTGCAGAAATATCGAATGCAGGAATTTGGCTTGCAGATCGATCGCAAGGTCCTTACGGGCGTTGGCAGTTATTATTCAAAAAAGCGCATTAGCAGTGCAGATGTTAAGTTGCTCGAAACAGCTTTGGAGGGGATGGTGCGTGATGGAACATTTGCCAAAATTTACGCCAAATATTCCTCCGCTCTTGCTATCCAAAACGCGATTGTTCCTAACGATTAATCTCTGATTGTCCAGTTGGGAAAACCTGAGAAAATCCGATAACGGCATTATGCGTTTTTTCCTGGTTCTCCTTCTGGTACTTTCAATTTCTCCATTGGCGTCCGCTAGTGATGAGCCCTCTCCGCCATTGTGGGAGTGGGGCCTTGGTCTGGGATATATTCGCTACTCTGATTATCCGTCTTCGGATGAGTATTCCGATTTGATGCTTCCCTTTCCGACTTTTCAATATCGTGGTGAATATTTGCGTGCCGACGATCGCGAAGGGGGCCGGGCCTATCTTTTTAAATCAAATACATGGTCTTTGGAGTTTTCCGGAGGAGGTCGACTGCCTCTGGATTCAACCAAGAATTTGGCTCGTGAAGGTATGGAAAACCTGCCCTTGGTATTAGATGGCGGCCCCCAGCTGGTTTGGTCAAGTGGGGGAACGTGGGAGTTTCAATTGGCTCCCTTTCTTTCTGCGGCAGCTTACGGGACGTATATTCGTCAGAATGGAATGCGCTTTAAGGCTCAAGTTATCTATCGTTGGGAAAGCTATGCCCGCGGACCTTTTTCCTCGCCCATTTATATTTCCGGCACAACGGCGCTGGAAATGAATGCTGCTAGCCAAGAATACATGAAAACTTACTTTGAAGTGGACCCGATGTTCGCGACGGCTTCGCGCACGGCTTACAATGCTCAGGCAGGCTTTTTGAATAACAACCTTTCTTACTATCAAAGATTTTCTTCAGGTCGTTTTTCACTTTATCTTGGAGCATCGGTTTCGGACTATACGTGGTCTGCGAATCGCTCCAGCCCGCTCCACAGATCCGATTTGAATGTGGGCTATGGTGTAGGGATGATTTACCAGTTCGGTGAGTCGGCACGACCGTCGGTGGCACCGGAAGACACTCAAGGTGTGATCAACCGCTACAGACAGCAGCGGCATGAACGTCTGATTCCTATCGATTAATTGCACTGGTTTGTCGCAGCAGCATTGTCTCGCAGAGCTAACTGCTGACAGGACGCTGGAATCTGTTTTCCATTCGCAATGTTCAGTTGCAAGGCGCGATACAAAAAGGTTGAGTGCGGATCTGAGGTATCGCGACTGTTCAGGGGATAGAGATTATCCATCAAGGCGCAAGCCATATTACCTGTGGGAATCTGATATTTCGCAGCGAGATTCTGACTGACCTTCGCAGAGAATAGGTCTGCGAAATCTTCATTGGTAAAGTTATCCGATGCCTGCTTCTGTTTGAGGCAGGACTTGGTTACGTCTGACATGTTGCTGTAAGCGTAAACAGAGTGTCCGATTTCATGAGCTACGATCGAAGCACCCAATTCTGGATATCTGACGCTGTACCAGCTGACCATCACGTAACCATAGGCGACTGCATTTTTGTCAGAAATTTTCTCGTCAGGAATTTTCGGACAAAGGTTTTCCTCTTTGGAATAGTCTGCAAACATCGTCATGATCAGCGCCTTGGCATACAAAGACTGGGAATCCAGCTGTTCCAGTCCATCGGTGTCCTCCTGGATACTTGCTGCTTTGGAGAGCAGGGCATTTAACCAAGAGGTGCTATTCTTATCTGAAGTGGGCGGATACATAAATTGTATCGCCTTCACTTTTTCATAGGCCGGGTCCTGCGTGCTAATCAAAGACAGGGCTGATTCGCGAGTTTGCTCTGCCAGGGATTTAAACTTTTCAAGTTGCTCTGTTTGGGGATACAGATTGATCGATTGAAAATAGCGATCTGAGCAATTGTCTCTTAGATCCGTCTGCATGCGTTTGGTATGTTCCGTCTGCAGTTTCTTTTTAGAATAGATCTGGTAAAGCATTTCTGGTGTTAAAGGAGACATTTTCATTAGCTCCGCGATAACGGCCTTGCCTTCGCCAAAAAGAAAATGTTCCAGCCTGTGGATAGAGATGGAGTACTCTGAAAGCTCCTCCATTTCATCCAGATCCAGAGCTTGAGAGGCTTTGATTTTTTCCGTGATATTCGCATCCAGGGAATTTGCGCCGCCGATGATTTTGCTTAGACGCGGAAGATTTTTCTCAATGAAGTCTAATTCCATTTTAGCGGCTTCGATTAATGAAAGCTTGGGATGCATTTGTTGCAGATATGACCATGTGCCCATGTGTTGGTAAATGGCGAAAGCTTTTTGGAAATCGACTTGGGAAAATTTCCCGGTCCAATACAGGGACATTAATGGAATTTTATCGGAATTTTGAAGGGCATTTAACGTTTGGAGAATTCTCAGTTGATCATCACTTAATTTGATATTGGCAAAGTCGGCGTCTTTCGCTTCAAGCTGACTAAGCCATTTTGCAGAGTTGGCTTTGCGTGAATTATAGTAATTTACCAAGGCCGGCTGAATGTAGTCTGCATAATACTTTTTTTGCGCATCTGTGGGTAAAGACGCTGCTTGAGTTGTTTCAATACGGCTTGGATATTTTTGAAATTCGGGGGTGCACAGCTCTGTGGTGCAAGCGTACTCAAGGGGGTAGCTGTTTTTAAAACTTTGGCGAAAGCGGCCGTTCGCTGTAAATCCACGGCTATCGCTGTCAGCGGGGTCCGTTGCAGGTTGAGTTTGATCGGCAATCTCTGCGGGGCTCAGGCTCTCGGGATTTTTCGAGGAGGTATCACGACAAGCAGCCAGATTGGTAGCTAAGGCTAGAGTAATTGCTGTAAGAGTCATGAAATGTCTCATTATGAGAATCTCCCGAATTTAGTTATACACCTGTCAATGTGCTGACATTGAAACCAACACTTATTGGATGTGGTTTCCGAATTTCGAACACGCTAAATATCACTGCGATGATGATGCCGAAAAACTAAACAGTGCCGTGTGTTATGGTTCGACAAATAAAGTTACGAATGTTTAATGACGAACTTATGAAAACGGGAAATCTTAAGTCGCAGACATACAGAAATTTTATTTTCGACGAATTCAAGAAAAGAAAGACCAAAAACTCCTCTTACTCGATGCGTGCGTTCGCTCGTGATTTGAACATGAATGCCTCTCGCTTGAGTGAAATTATGAATGGTAAAGTAGGTTTGTCGGATCTTAAGGGCGCTGAGATGGCAGAACGTTTTGGCCTCAGTGGTAAAGATCGCGAATACTTCTTGGACTTGATTCGCTCGGAACATGCGCGCAGTTCAATTGCTAAGAAAGAAGCTCGCGAACGCGTTCGCATGTACCTGCTTGATGAACGCACTTTGACAGATTCTGAAGTTCACGCCGTGGTAGATTGGCGAAACCTGGCTTTGCTTGAACTTTTGACGGTTCCAGAAATCGAAACTTCGGCCGAGTCTTTTGCGAAACACCTTGGGCTTACCGTATCTGAAGTTGAAGACGTCGTCGCGCAACTGGTGGCGAGCAAGATGTTGGATACAACCGGGGAGCGCTGGCAGGCGCTGGAAGGCGACTTCACAACCTCTGCTGATGTGTCTTCCCATGCGATTCAAAATTTCCATAATCAGATGCTAAAACGTGCGGGTCGAGCGATTCAGAATGATGCCGTTGAAGATCGCGAGTTTTCATCGGTGATCTTTGCCATGAGTGCAGAGCAGATGAAATATGCCAAAGACCGACTCCGTGAATTCCGTCGCGCTTTGGTTCGTGAGCTGGAAGCGATTCCGGGTAAAGAAAAAGTTTTTAGTTTGTCTATGCAGTTGTTTGAGCTCAAAGGAGATGCGGAATGAAAATTCTAATCGGCGTTTGTGTTTTGTTTTTTTCTGTAAATATCTTTGCCGCGAAGGAAGTTCAAAACGGTGGTGGTGGGACTTCTCAAGATGGTTCTTACCAAACTTTTGGTTCGGCGCGAATTTCCGTTGATAAAGATCCCTTGAGCTTCTATGCGGTTCCGGGATTAAGTCTTTTGACCAATCGTATTTTACGAATGCCGTTGCCGGAAAATGTAAAAGGGGACTTGTTGGCGGCGATCACGCCTTCGCTGGCTCGCAACTATCATCAGATCAGCTCTGACAAATTCGATCCGGAAGCCCGTGCGAATCTGGTGTCCATTTATGCGAAGCTTTTGAATATTTCTCCGGAAAATGTGGTGATCTTTGCGGTCACGGAACCTAAGACGAAAAAAACGATGCTTTTGCCGGAGTTCTTTCGCTTAAACGAAATTGAACAAGCGGCGATTCTTTTTCATGAAGCTTTGTGGTTGGTGAATCCTCGTGCGACTTATGAGCAGATCATTAATATTGAACAGGCCGCTCAAGCTTATTTTCAAGAGCCCACTCGTTCGTCCGCTCTGTTAAGAGTATTGTATTCGCTGGGAGTTTTTGTTCATCAGCCGATGCTGCCTCTGGTTCCTGCGATCATTCTTCAATATCGTCCTGATTCGATTGTAAACGAAGATTGGTCGCCTGTGACGATTCCAATGGCAGATTTCTTTGGTGGCTCTGAAGGTCTGAATCAATTCCTGTGCAAAAGAGGACCTACGATCAGGTGTTTGGAGCCTTTTCCGTACAAAATTGATTTGCGTGATGTGATTCGCGTGAAGGCAGCCCAGAATCCCGAAAATCTCTTTTATCTGGCCTTCAGCGATTTTCTTCTGGAGCCACATCCAATTAATATCGCCATTTTGGATAACGTCAGAGGTGAGACGCCGTATCAAGAGTACTACCATGGAATGTTCCTGGAGCTCAGTATTCAGGCGCCTAAAACTTTGAGTTTCGTTTTGCTCGATCAACACGCGCGCAGAATTGGCGATCTGTACTTTTTTAACTAGCGCAGAAAGTACGTCACTAAAATGCTGAGAGTTACAGTGGTTATCACAATCTTAAATGTGGCCATTTTAGAGAGTTCTTCTTTCGGATAAATTTCAGATTTTTTGTATTGCATAGGTGCCTCCTGATGAGCAGATCATAAATCTGCCTGAATTAAGGAGGCGTAAAATGCCTCTGAAACCTCATCAAAAATAAATCAAAAGCAGAAATTTAGCGCTGCGCATATAATGCGGAGCGCTTTTTCGTTTAAGGACTCGCGATATTTCTGCTTAACTTTTCAGCGTTTGGGATTCTTTTGGCAAGCCACAGTTGACATAGTTCTCTCCAGACTGGAGAGTTAAATGGCCTTTGGTCTAGCTGGACCTTGGGCTTGTATATTTTGAGTAACTCATGTGACTCAAGAGGGGAATATACCTTGAGAATTAAAAAGATTGAACTCATTGGTTTTAAATCGTTCAAAGATCGTACAGTGATCCATTTCGATTCTGGTATTACAGGTATCGTCGGACCAAATGGTTGCGGTAAATCCAATATCGTAGATGCCCTGATGTGGGTTATGGGTGACCAGTCTGCGAAGGATCTTCGTGCATCGCAAATGACGGACGTTATCTTTGGTGGTGCTGAAGGTTACGCGCCACTAGGTATGTGTGAAGTGTCATTGACGCTTGAAAACGACGGCGGCGCCTTCCCAGTTAAATACATCAAACACTCTGAGATCATGGTGACTCGTCGTCTTCACAGAAACGGTGAGGGTGAGTACTTCATCAATAAAGAACCAGCTCGTTTGAAGGACTTGCAAGAGATCTTCATGGATACGGGGGCGGGCTCTAAAGGTTTCTCTATCATCGCGCAAGGTATGATCGGTAAGATCATCACTTCGAAACCTGAAGACCGTCGCATGCTTATCGAGGAAGCTGCGGGTATCACGAAGTTCAAGGCTCGTAAAAAAGAATCTCAACGTAAATTGATCCAAACAGATCAAAACTTGCTTCGTTTGCAAGACATCGTGGGCGAGTTGAAACGCCAGATCGATTCTTTGCAAAGACAGGCGCAACGTGCGGAACGCTACCGCAATATCAAAAACCAAATTGAAGATTTGGATTTGTGGATTTCGACGGCTCAGTACGTCGAGTTGGCTCGTGCGGCTGAAGAAGCTCAAGCGATCTTCAATGAAGCGCAAAGTATGGAAATCGAAGGCGACGCCAACCTTTCGACTCTTCAAGGTCAATTGGAAGTTCTGAAACTTCAAATCCTTGAAAAAGAAAAAATGGCTGAAGAGCATCAGACAGTTTATTTCGACAAACAAGGCACTGTTCAAAAGAAAGAAATGGAGATTCAAGAACTTCGTTTCGAAATTGAACAAGCCCGTCGTAATGAACAAATGACAGGGACAATCCTGCAAGAGCAACAAGCTCGTCAGGAATTGCTAGCTCGTGATAAAGCGACTTTGGAAGCTCAAGTAACAGAGCTTAAAGAAGAAGCTGAAACACTGACAGCGACCTTTAACGAGAAAAATGACATCTTCCAAAACTTCAACTCACGTATTGGGACTGTTGATGAAGATTTGACGACGAAACGCCGCGAATTGTTCGCTGTGGGCCAATCGGAGTCGTCTTTGGATGCGCGTGTGAACTCTTTGTCTGCACAGATCGCTGACTTGAGCGAACGCCAGGACAATGAACAACAAGTTTTGAACGAACTTCGTGAAAAGCAAGTTGAGTTCGAAAGCCGTCGCAAAAAAGTGACGAACGATCTTGATAAAGAACGCCAAATGCAATTGGACTTGGCTTCTGATGTTGATTCTTTCGAAGCTAATAAAAAGATCCTGACTGAGTCAGCGGCCGAGAAAAAATTAGAAGTGGAATCATTCAAAGACTCTTTGAATGAAGTGGCTTCTCGTTTGTACGGTCTTGAAAACTTGCAAAACAACTTCGAGGGCTTCCAAGAAGGTGTGAAACAAGTGATGTTGTGGCAAAAAACTCGCTCTCAAGAGTTGATGGCGGATGGTTCAGTCGTCACCCACTTCCAACCGGTATCTGAGGTTGTTGAAGTTCCGGCTGAATACGAAGTGGCAATGGAAGCGGCATTGGGCTCACGCCTGCAAATGCTTTTGTCTTCTGATGCGAACATCGCCGTAGACGCTGTTTCTCATTTGAAAGAACAAAAATCCGGTCGTTCCAGCTTCATGTCTGCAAGCGACCAAAACGTGGCTTTCAACCGTTCCGAATCTCCAATCGGTCAAGAAGGCGTTCAAGCTATCTTGAAAGATGTGGTTCAAGCGGCGGATAAGTTCAAAAACGCTGTCACTTATATGTTGGACGGTGTAGCGATCGTTGATTCTATTCGTACGGCATTGAATCTTCGCGCGACTTACACTGGCTGGACATTCGTTACTCTTGACGGTGACACTTTGACTGCTGACGGTGTTTTGACGGGTGGTTCTTCTGAATCTGCGGATTCTGGAATGCTTAAACGTCGCCGTGAGATCAAAGAATTGTCTGAGAAAAAAGACGAATACGCCGGCAAACTTCAATTGGCGCAAATGGCTCTTAAAAAAGTTGAAGAGCAATTGGCGAACGTATTGAACGATTTCGAAGGCGCTCAAAAACGCAAAATTGACCAAGAAATCAAAGTTACTGAATTCAGAAAAGACCTTGAACGCGCCGAGAACGAAGTTCAAAACGCCCAAGCGGCAGTTGAACGTCAAGAACGCGAAGTCAAAAAACTGACTGAGCAATTGGAAGTTCAAGAGCTGAAAATGGAAGAGTTGAACGAAGCTTTGATCGAAGCTCGCGAGAAGAAAGTTCTTCTTGAAGGCGAAGTGGAAGCTTTGAACTCTGAATTGAACTCAGTTCGTTTGGGCTTTGACGGTCTGCAAGCGGAAGTAACAGATCTTCAGGTAAGATCTGCTTCTAAAACTCAGGAATACACCGGTGTTTTGAGACAGCTTGAGATGGTTTCCAAATCTTTGTCAGACCTTGATGCTCAATTGGCTCGTATGAGCGAAGAAGCTGAAGGCTACAACTCTCAAATGACTGAGAGCCAAGTGACTTTGGAAGAAAAGAAAATCGAATTTGAACGTCTTTTGGATGAAGTTGAGCAATTGAAACTTCAAGCGGCTCGCACGAAAGACGAATACGAAGTGATGTCTGAAACTATCCGCGCGATCGAAGAGGAAGCTAGCGCTTCTCAGCGTCTTCGCAACGAAAGACAACACAAAATGAACGACTCTCAATTGAAGCTTGAACAAGCCAAGATGAAAGAGCAGTACTTGGTTGATTCTATCCGTGAACGTTACATGCTGAACCTTCCTGATGTTATTGAAAAATACATCAATAAAGAGGGCGACTTCATGGAAGCTGATGCTCAATTGAAAGATCTTCGCGAAAAATTGGCGAAAATCGGTGAAGTGAACTTGTCAGCGATCGAAGAGTACGAAGAAACAGCAACTCGTTATGAATTCCTGACGAAACAACACGCAGATTTGACTGAAGCGAAAGAACAACTTCGTAAAGTGATCGATCGTATCAACAGAATCTGTTCAAAACGTTTCAAAGAGACATTCGACTTGGTTAACGAGCGTTTCACTCGCGTATTCCCAGTGCTATTCGGTGGTGGTGAAGCGTGGTTGGAGCTTGTTGAAGAAACTGAGAAAAACGAAGCGGGTATCGAAATCATCGCTCGCCCTCCAGGTAAGAAAACACAAAACGTGTCTTTGATGTCCGGTGGTGAGAAAGCTTTGACTGCGGTAGCTCTGGTATTCTCGATCTTCCTGGTGAAACCATCACCATACTGCTTGCTGGATGAGGTTGATGCGCCACTTGATGACGCCAACGTATTCCGTTTCAACGACTTGGTTCGCGAGATGGCCAAACGCTCTCAAATCATCGTTGTTACCCATAACAAGCACACGATGGAAGTTGCTAAGAAACTTTACGGCGTAACTATGCAAGAGCGTGGTGTATCGACGATGGTTTCCGTAGCCTTGAACGATATTAAATAGTCTTTTAAGATTCCAAAAATAAAAATCCCAGGTGCAAAACACCTGGGATTTTTTTTGCAATAATTAGATAAAGATTCCGCCGGAGGCTTCGATTCTTTGGGCGTTAACCCAGCCCATGTCGTCTTGAACCAGACTTGCGACAAGTTTGCCGATGTCATCTGCTTCTCCGACTCGACCCAATGCGGTTTGGGATGAAAGCATGGCATTCATTTCTTTATTGTCGCGAACGCGTCCTCCACCGAAATCTGTGGCAATCGGGCCGGGCGCAACAACATTGGCGGTGATTTTTCGTGGACCCAATTCTTTTGCCAAATAACGTGTCCATGTTTCCACGGCACCTTTCATTGCTCCATAGGCAGAAGAGCCGGGAACGGAGAAGCGGGCAAGGCCGCTGGAAACATTCACGATGCGACCGCCATCATTGATGAGGGGCAATAATTTTTGTGTCAGGAAGTAAGGTCCTTTGAAGTGGATGTTGGAAAGTTGATCGAAAACTTCTTCGGTCATTTCGGTGAAAGCCACATAGGCACCGGTGCCAGCGTTGTTAACCAAATAGTCGAAATGATCGGCAGAGAATTTGGATTTCAGCACATCTCTAACGGCGCTTGAAAATGCCGCAAAGTTTTTAGAATTTCCCACATCTAATTGCAAAGCTGCTGCCTTGCCGCCTTTTTTCTCAATTTCTGAAACGACTTTATCGGCTTCTTCCTTTTGGCTGTTGTACGTCAGGATGATTCCAATGCCCTTATCAGCCATATGAAGAGCAGAGCTTTTTCCAAGTCCGCGGCTGCCGCCAGTGATGATTGCAATTTTCATTTTAACTCCTTGATAGAATCTATTTTAGACATCTCTCGAGGGGAAAATATAGATGCCTGTGCAAAACGCACAGCATATTCTGGGGGCATAGTTCGTAGTCGGAATAATTAATTTCCCAAGGAATCTCTCACCAATGTTGCCCGGAGGTTTACGGTGCAGTAAGTTTGAGAAAAAACTGTGGGGGGTTTCAATATGGTGGCGGCGTTCACGTTCGTGGCGATGATGTTCATTTCTGTTTCTGCATTGTGTTCTTATAAAAAAGCCGTTCATGGTGATGTGACGATGAAGCTAAGTGAATCCACTGCACAAGTGAATCTGGAAGAATCCAAAATCGCTGTTAAACTGGGGCAGCGTCTGGCTGTGTTCCGTGAAGAATGCAAAGGTGGCAGATTTTCTGTTTGCACCAAAGACCGCGTTGGCTTTGCTCAAGTTTCAAAAATTCACGACAAAAAATATGCAGAGGTCACGATGGATAAAAACGTTTATTTCGATGCAGGTTATGTTGTCGAAAGTGAAAAATAAACCATCAGTTATTTAATTTCATTGCCTTGCTTGTGGGGACGGTCCAGATCGGATTGTCATTCTGGCTCGTCGATTGCTTCACTAGGGGAGCGTCCTTTAATCTGATTCAGCATTAATATATATGAATGAGGTGGGATTGCTTTCCTCGGGTATAATATCCTATTTAATTATCGGATCCAGTTTTGCTTCTGCGGCAAGTCCGCCCAAAGAAGTTCAACTTATGACGTTTGAACTTCCCCCTTTCGCCAAGGAAAGTCTTCCGGAGGGCGGCGCTGCCGTGGCAGCATTCAAAGATCTCTACCGTAAAGAAGGATACAATCTGAAAGTTTCCTTTGCGCCAGTGATCCGCACTAAAAAGCAGGCGGCAGAACGTCCCGATGTCGATGGTTATTTTCCCGCCGTCTCTGAAAACATTCAGAAGAATTTTATATTGTCCCGTACAGTGCAAGTCAGCACGTGGGGGATGGCGGAAAGGGCCGATCGTCCCGTGATTTGGAGAAATGTTTCTGATCTCAAGAAATACCGTATCGGCAATGTCGTGGGTTATGATTTGGCCGCGGTTTTGTGGCCGCTCCAAAAAGCCAAAGCGCTCGATATTGAAGAGGCGGCCAGAGATGAGCTGAATCTTTTAAAGTTAGCCAAAGGCCGTTTGGATTTAGTATTTATTGATAGCGCCGTCTTCAACAGACTGATGCAAACAAATGAACAGCTGCGCGGAAGTAAAAAGAAGCTGCAGTTTAATGCCAAACCATTGCAAGTGTACCAATATGGAGTCGCCTTCAAAAACTCACCTAATGGCAAAGAAGCCTTGAGAGTTTTTAATGCATCCTTTACTGAAGCTGGATATAATAACGCAGTGGAAGCCTATCTTCATAAGAACAAGAGTGTCCTGCCGTGATGACTTTTTTAGTCATCAGCTCCATCGCGAGTGTTTCATTGGGAATTGTGGCGCGATGGTACGATACCAAAAAGAAACTTCACACCCATATCGATAAAAAGAAATTAACACCCTTGCAGATCCTCTACTCGGCCTGCTTTGCTTATCCCTTCTGTGCCTTTTACCTATGGCTGGATAACTTATAGTAAACGCGAAATAATCTTTCGATTCACAAATTCGAATGATAACATTTTACTATCTATATTTGAGATATTTTCAAAAGGACGTTCTTCGGTGGAGCTGAATTATCTTCGCGCATTCTTTGAGGTGGCTAAATCTGGAAAGTTTTCGGAAGCAGCAGCTCGGCTGAACATCAGTCAAAGTGCTCTGAGCCGTTCAGTTTCTTTGCTCGAAGAACAAGAGGGCGTGGTCTTATTCGACCGCTCTAAAAGCGGAGTAGAACTAACTGCCAAAGGTCATCAAGTATTCCATCTGTGTGAAGAGCTCTTCCGCACTGAAAAGGCGATTGAAAATCTGTGCCGCGAGGTTCAGGAAAAGTGCGAAGGCCCTCTGCGTTTCGCAGCTACTGACAACGTGATCAATGATTATTTAGTAGAGCCCTTGCATACGTTTCGTCGTAAGTACCCTAAAGTCATTCCAAGTATCATGTCGGGTCCACCTGATGATATCATTGATTCTTTGATTCACACGGAAAACGAGTTTGCGCTTTTATTTGCGAAGGTCGCGATTCCCAATATCGAATATCGCCGTCTGACTTCTGAATTCATGTCTTTGGTTTGTAAGCCGCAACTGTGGAAGGAATGTAAGTCTTCGAATAATGAAAAGACTTTGCGTAAAGTTTTGGAAAACTACGGCTATCTCTGCTCGATCGGGGCGCTGCTTGAAACTCGTCCCAAACGCGTGATCATGGAACTGTTTGGCGAAGCTCCGCAGATCGGTTTGGAAACCAACAGCCAAGAAGCGCAAAAGCGTTTTTGTCTGGCCGGTGAAGGATTGGCATATTTGACTCGTTCCATGGTTGAAAAGGAAATTGCCAACGGAGAGCTTTTCGAAGTTCCGGTCGAGCATCCTCATGAATTCAACTTGTGGTTAGCAATTAAAAAAGGTCGTCAGTTAAGTCTGGCGGCACGCTCTTTCATTGAGCACTTCACAGAAGAAGTCGGGGAATAGCTGAACTCACTATTGATAGCCGCTTCCCCAGGTAATCCAGCAATCGTATGTGGATCCGTTATAGATCGTAATAATACTGTACATGGTGGCAGTGCCGGCGACAGTTGCAGCATTTGCGGGTCTAAATTTGCTCGTGTTACAACCAGTGAAAGTATACGTGCGGGAAGTCGTATCACTCACAAGCAATGTATAGTTGCCTCCATTAACCATGTTCGAAAGCGTAATCGCAGTTCCTCCCACAGCCGTAAGAGTTATCGTATTTGATGTTGCAAGATTCACAGAGGCTCCAGCGACTGAAGTCGGAGTGCTGACGATGGTGCCTGTGACTTCAAGTTTTGCATTGGCGCTTGGGGATGCAGTATTGATACCAACGCGTCCTGCAAAGTAGTTCCGATCGCTGGCGCCATTTTGATAAATACCATAGCTATTCGTCGTCCCACTCATTGAATCTATGTAAACCCCATAACCATTCGTCAACGTACTTGTGCCAGAAATATTCGTGCTTACATAAAGTCCGCGGAACGTATCGGTTGTGCCAGAAGTTGAACTATTCAGGTGGGAGTAAACACCATTTACCGATGTCATATTGCCCGATGCGAATTTACTGACCAGGGCTTCGATAGCGTTCGCATTTCCAACTATTCCAGTTCCACCTTGTTCAACCAGGCCTGCAACACCCGTGAGAGTTGCACCGTTCAATCTGGTATTGCTGTTGTAGTTTGAAACAGTCCCCTGACTTCCATAGTAAGTGGCAGACGAGGCCGCGGTCGGATCTGCCGTTGCATAAAAGAAGTTGGTGTAAAGTTGCCCGGAGTTTCCTGTAAGTGAACTGCTTATGTGAAGTTTTGCCGTCGGGGATACAGTCCCAATACCCACAGAACCTGTCGCGCTGATAAAAAGCTGCGTGGTATTGTTCGTTTCTAAAGAAAGAGAGTTGGCATCATTAGTACCAAGTGTTGCAGCCGACCCAAATGAGTTACCACCATTGATATAGACACCGGTTGCACCTGTAATCGGAAGATCCGCAGAGGCGATTGTTCTAAATGTGGGATTGCCCGCTGAACCGTTTGGAGCGGCAAGGAAGGTATTCTGTGTCTGGGACCCAAAGCCGGAAGGAGTAAGGCTGACTACCTGACAAGCCCATCCGGAAACGGTCCAAGTGGCAACGTGGCCTGCAGTACTGCAGGCGAAGTCAAAAAACTTACCTGTTGAATCTTTCAAAACCATGCTGGTCGTACCGGCATTCGTACCAGTAAAATTCATGTTCGTTCCAAGAATGGTTCCCGAGGCAATTTTTCCAGTCGTCACAGCCCCTGATGCCACGGTTGGATTTGGATATGTTCCCGTTAAATCACCGCCTGCTGTTGCACCTGATTGCATTGCCCCTGTGATACGAGAGTCATTACCCGCCGCGAATGTTGTGGATGTTGTACCTTGAAGACTCGCAATCGTAATATCTGTCGGCGCAGCTGCAGAACCGGTATTATTGCCTTTTAGAGTATTCGCTGCCATGTTGGCCATTTTAGCGTTTGTCACGGCGCTGTTCGCAATTGTGGCGGCTGCGGAACCCGGCCCCGATGCAGTTACATCACCTGTCAATGCAGTTACATAGTTGCCGGCGGCTTGCTTGGCGGCGAATGCATCATAATCGGTTTTACTTAAAAGACCCGCGGTAACGCTCGATGCAGATGCCATTGGGATATTGAGTGTGTGAGAGGAACCCACTGAAGACCATGAGGGAGCGGTGCCTGTAGTGCCCGGAGTTGCAAAAGTTTGAGTTGTCCCTGAAAGACCATTCATCGAGCTGATTGCGGCACCGACAGAGCCGATAACTTTTATGGCGCTACCATCCCAATATTTTACAACATTGGAAGTCGTATTAAACCACGTTTTACCTTTGTCGGCAGTATTCCAGCCTGTGATTAAAGTGGCTTCTGTGGCATCAGTAAAGTTGCCCAATCCCAGGGAGCCGGTCATCACATCACCAGCTTTATTTACTGGCGTGTATGTTAATGCTGACGTGATATCTGCCGCCACAAGATTTGCACCGGTCGTGACGCGACCTTTGGTATCGACTGTGACTTTCGTATAAGTGCCTGCAGTTGCAACAGTTGCCAGTGTCAATGCACCGGTATTTGAAATTGTCGCATCACCAGACATAGTTGCAGCGGTTGCGGTTCCCGCTACACCCACCCAGATTTTACCATCAGCAAGAGTCGGTAATAGAGCCGTCGGTGCTTGGCATGCAAATCCTGAAGCTGTCCAAGTCGGAATATGGCCTGCAGTCGCGCAAGTAAAATTCATAAATTTACCAGTGCTGTCTTTCAGAACGATTCCAGTAGTTGCTGCATTCGCTCCGGTGAAATCGATATCTGCGCCCACGATCGTGCCATCAGCGATTTTTGAACTCGTTACCGCATTTGCTGCGATCGTTGCTGCAGCAGCACCGGGACCGGTAGCTGTCACGTCCCCTGTTAAAGAGGTCACATAGTTACCTGCAGCCTGTTTTGCCGCGAAAGCGTCGTAATCCGTTTTACTTAAAAGACCCGCTGTAACACTTGCGGCCGAAGCCATGGGGATATTCAAGGTATGCGCGTTAGAAGATGAAGACCAAGCCGGAGCCGTTCCGGAGGTGCCCGGAGTGGCAAAAGTTTGTGTAGAACCAGATTGCCCATTCAATGAAGTTAAGCCTGCACCGGAAACTCCTAACGCCTGGGCAACAGATCCGTCCCAATACTTCATTTGATTCGTCGAAGTATTAAACCAGGTTTTACCTTTGTCAGAAGCGCCCCAGCCTGTGATCAAAGTAGCTTCTGTCGCGTTCGTGAAATTACCAAGACCCAAAGAACCGGTCATCACATCGCCAGCTTTATTCACGGGAGTGTAAGTTAAGGCCGTCGTGATATCGCCAGCGGCTAAGTTTGCACCTGTTGTCACGCGACCTTTTGTGTCCACTGTAACTTTGGTATAAGTGCCAGCAGAAACAACGTTAGCTAATGTCAAGGCGCCACTATTTGAAAGAGTCGCATCACCACTCATTGTAACTGCAGTTGCCGTATTCGCATTGTCGCCAACCCACATTTTACCATCAGCCAAGGAAGGCATCAGTGGGGTTGGAGCGGCACAAGACCACCCAGCTACGGACCAGGTTGCAACGTGACCAGCCGTAGAACAGCCGAAGTTTGCAAATTTACCAGAGGAATCTTTGATAACCAAATTCGCGGTGCCAGCGTTTACGCCGGTGAAATCCATATCAGCGGCAACAACCGTACCGTCTGCAATTTTCGCACTTGTTACTGCGTTGGAGGCAATCGTGGCTGCAGCAGAACCGGGACCAGAAGCTGTCACGTCACCGGTTAAAGCCGTGACATAGTTGCCTGCCGCTTGTTTGGCTGCGAAGGTATCGTAATCGGTCTTATTTAAAAGGCCCGCAGTCACGCCGGCAGCAGATGCCATTGGAATATTTAACGTATGTGTATTGGAAGCAGATGACCAGGCTGGAGCCGTACCAGCAGTACCCGGTGTTGCGAAAGTTTGCGCAGAACCAGACTCACCATTAAGTGAAGTCAAGCCTGCACCAGAAACTCCCAAGGCCTGGGCTGCAGAGCCATCCCAATACTTCACTTGATTTGTCGATGTGTTAAACCAAGTTTTACCTTTGTCTGCAGCAGTCCAACCCGTGATAAGAGTCGCTTCCGTCGCATTTGTGAAATTGCCCAGACCCAAAGATCCAGTCATCACGTCGCCAGCTTTATTAACTGGAGTGTATGTCAGAGCCGTGATGATATCGCCAGCAGCTAAGTTAGCACCAGTTGTGACACGACCTTTTACATCCACAGTTACTTTTGTATAAGTACCTGCAGAAACTACACTTGCAAGAGTCAATGCCCCTGCATTCGAGAGATTCGCATCGCCCGACATCGTGACTGCTGTCGCAGTTCCTGCTACACCCACCCAGATTTTACCATCGGCAAGAGCGGGGAGAAGTGGTGAAGGCGTCTGACATGAAAAACCCGATGTCGTCCAAGTTGGAACATCGCCAGCCGTCGAACACACAAAACTTAAAAATTTGCCCGTGGCATCTTTAAGAACCATTCCCGTGGTTGCACTATTGGCTCCCGTAAAATCCAGATTTGCACCCACGATTGTCGCACTTGCGATTTTTGTAGAGGTCACCGCACCTGTGGCAAGAGTTGGATTTGGATAAGTACCAGCAAGATCACCACCTGCAGCAGTACCGGATTGAAGTGCTCCCGTGATGCGAGAATCGTTACCTGCGGCAAATGTAGTTCCGGAAGTACCTTGAAGACTCGCTATAGTTATATCCGTCGGTGCGGCCGCGGAACCCGTGATATTGCCTTTTAAAGTATGGGCTGCCATATTGGCCATCTTTGCATTTGTCACTGCGCTATTCGCAATCGTTGCCGCTGCAGAGCCGGGGCCGGTTGCTGACACATCTCCAGTGAGGTCCGTGATAGCAGCACCTGTGGATCCCACCGCCACTGCGGCAGTACCATTCCAATACTTTAATTCATTCGTCGTCGAGTTAAACCAAATTTTACCTTTATCAGCTGCGACCAAGCTGGGGTCTGAGGAATTGTTTGATACATGCAAACTTTTATTCGCTGACATCGTCATAAAGCCGATGTTTGTGATGTTGTTAGAGTTCATATCAATGGCGCCGGCCATCGTACCACCAGTAAGCGGTAATTTTGTTGAATCCGTTGTCGAAGGTGCTTGGCAGCCCCAACCCACTGATGTCCACATTGCGATATGTCCCACAGTCGAGCAAGCGAACTCAGAAAAATTACCCAAGGAATCTTTAATGACGATTCCTGACGTGGCTGTGTTCGTGCCCGTAAAATTCATATCAGCGGCATTGATAGTACCATCCAAAATTTTGGCGCTGGTGACAGCATTCCCCGCGATTGTAGGGGATGGATAGTTTCCTGTAAGATCTCCACTCGCAGCGCCGGTGGGTGCAATGCCCGTGATAGAGGTGTTTGTCACGCCGGTCACTCGTCCTTGAGCATCGATAGTCAATACTGGTACTTGAGTTGCAGAACCATAAGTGCTTGCAGTCACACCTGTGTTTGCTAATGACACAGTCACATTTCCAGAGCTGCCTCCACCTGTAAGTCCGCTTCCGGCTGTGACACCCGTGATAGTCCCAGCTCCAGCACTCGCAAGAGTTGAACAGGCAAATTTGGATTGCCCCGCATCCCAAGTCAGAAAATTTCCAGCGGTCCCGCAGGCTGATGGAACATCCGCTTTTAACATAAAATCATTAGCGGTGTGTGAACCTAATTTATATGAAGTGAAGGAATATCCAGCATACGGCACTGCTCTAATTTTGTTATCAGGAGTGACCGCATTCCAACCTGAGCCGTCATAGAATGCCACTCGTAAAAGACGTCCATCAGCAGGTGCCGCCACATAGGGAGCCGCCATCGATGGGGAGCATGTATAAGTATTCCCTGCACTTGGGGTGCAAGTTCCGCATTGATAACTTCCGGAGTTGTTAAAGATGTCTATAACAGTCAATGCCGGACTCGATATATATTGAACGCTACCAGTTCCAATCGGCACATCAAAGATGCCATTGGAGTTCGTCATATCAACACCATTAAATTGTTCTTGGTAAATTACGCACTGACCATCGGGTGAGGTGATTTTAAAAAGAAAACTTGCGTGAGCATATTCGAAGGGTTGACCGCTCGCGGTTAGAATTCGCCCTTGATAGGTGAGGGAGGTTGCACTCGCCAATGCTTCAGTGGAAATTGCAAGCAAAGAGCAAAGTATCCCAATTCTTAGCATGGTTTTTTTGTAGTTGAACGATCCCATGCTAAAGCTATCGACTGTACCCTTGGCGTACATGATGGGCGAACGCGATATTATCTTGCGATTCTGTTCCGAAATATCGAGCAAGAAAAGAACAGATTAAAGGTCTGACATATAACTGGTACTAATTTGATAAAAAAATGAAAAGGAGCCTCGCGGCTCCTTTTTTATGTGCGGTGATAGTACTTTTCCGTCCAGTAACCGCGTTTGCAGTACTTCGCATATTTACCGAAGTGATGACGACCACCTTGCCAACCATAATGTTCGCGATGATGACGACCTCCGCGGCGTGGGTTGATCACGATATTCAAAATCGCGATCAACGCAAAAATCCCTGCGACATGCCAGTAAGGAACATCAAGGTATTGCGGTGGAAGTTGGGGAGCATAAATGGGCGCAAGACTATTCCAGATAAAGTAAAACGGAATGGCCCAGAAAAGTGCGCTAAAAAGTCTGAATATTTTCATTTTTAAATTCCTTAATTTTTCATCACCGGTTTGAAGGCTTGGATAAACGCTTCGTTGCCGTCAATTTCTACATCTGATAAATCAATCTTTTGAATCTTGGCACCTTTGATCGTAACGTTGCGAATAGTGACGTCACTCAAATTACAGTCCGTGAATTTCACTTGATCGAAATTGCATTGATTGAACTGCACATCGTGCATGCCTTTTTTGCTGAGTGACCAAGTATCGTCATTGATGAAAATCACTTCATTCAAAGTTGAAGTCTTAAAACTCACATCTTCCATAGAGCCCGCTTTGATCAGGCAGTTTTGCAGGGTGGAGTCCACAAAGTGCATATCTTTTAAAGAAGCACCTTCGATAGCCATCTTTTCAAGTTTGGATCCATCCAAACTGATATCCTGCAGATTCACACCACTTAAGCTTGCGCCAGTAATAGCTGATCCACCAGCCAGTTTCATGTCACGCAAGACCACACCATTGAATTCGCTGTCGATGATGCGACTTTCACTGTTTAAGCTGATGTCGCTGACTTTGCAGCCATGGAAATGAACATCGACCATTTCACTGTTCGCGATTTCGATATCGGCGAAAGAGCTGCCGGCAAGACCCATTTTTGAAACCTGGGCATCACTTAACTCGATATCTTCCACTTTGCTGGCGTCGATGCGGTTTTTATTCATTTTAGATCTTTGCAAAAGCACATCTTTAAATGAAGAAACGGTGATCGAGTTTCCTTTGAATTCTGAATTAGGCCCTGAGGGAGCTTCGAACTTGGACATGGTGATGGAATTGCCATCATCATTTTCCTCGCCAAAGCCACCGAAGGCTTCATTCATTTTGCGATGGATTTTATCATGAATAAAAGAGGCGAAGTGAGGACCCGCACCGCGGAAATCGCGTGGACCGTCGGCCCACGGGCCACGACGACGACCGTCGCGATCACGGTGATGATGAGGCCCACCACGTCCACCGCGAAAACGGCCACGCATGTCTTCTTCATCTCTTTGTTCGCGACGAGTTTCTTCCTGGCGAGAATCCTCTCTTGAAGAAGGCTCAGTGGAGCCCTCCGCTTGAGCTTTCTTCATCAACTCATCAATAAGGGCCGTCGCCTGATCATCAGTGAGCGCGCCACTTTTAGTCATGTCTAGAATTCGTTTAATTTGTTCTTTCATTATTTGGAGCCTTTCTTGATCAAACTCATGGCTTGATCGAAGTTGATCTCGCCCTTTTCCAGGCGAGTGAGAACTTCCTCGGTCGAGAAAGTTTTAGGTGGTTCTTCCGTCGCACGCTGTTCAAGCTCACCAGTCAGTTTGTTTTTCAACTGGGTGAGTCGAGTGCGAATCGTCGGATAGCTCAGACCCAAAGCTGGTTCCATATCGCGGATTCTTCCCTCGCATTGAATAAAGATGCGCAGGAAATGAAGGTCTTCTGCTGGCAGAGTCGCGAACTCGTTTAGCTGAAAAGGTCCTTCGACACGGATATGGCAGTGACCGCAGGACAGGACCGTAGGGCTCAAAAGGCCTTGGCAAGCGGGGCATTGAAGATTTGAATCGATTTTGCTCATATTCAATTTTATACGCCTATTAATTTAAAATATCAATATTGATTTTAAAATATTAAATATTCGAGGCAAAAGAGAGTGATAACGGTAACTTAGCAATTTCCTAACATCAGGAGCTAGACAAGCTAAACAGCTTTCGCTAGGCTAAGGGCATCTCACGCAAGAGAGGAGGCGCCCATGTTCTTATTTGATCAAAGTTCATCACAAAGCCTTCTCCTGTCCCAGTTCTAGCAGTCGTAACAAAACCCAGTTCGATTATTAGCATTTTAAAAATTAGATTTTAGGTTCCCATAGGAACAGTTACGGATTCGTTCATGAATTTTTTTAGACGTTTATTATTCAGCCAGGCTTCACCGTTAGTGAAACTGGCTAAAACCAAATACCTTGAAGAAAGCGACTTGCTGCCTTTGCCGGGGCACTTGCATCCAAAAAATGCTGATGCTTACGTCAAAGATCTAAAGTGGAATTCTCCACGCGCTCTGTTGTTCTCTTCGGTGGTGGCTCTTCGTAAGTTCACTTACCCGGCGTATGCCTGGTATTTCGTGTCTTCGTTGTTTGCGTTATTTTCTCCGGTGCTGGTGAATCGCTTCATCGGATTGGTGTCAGCAGGATTAACCCAAGATACCTTGGGGCCGGTCATGATGTATGGAGTGCTTTTAGGCTTCTGCGGATTTATCTCGGGCCTGGCGATGCAGCACTATTTCTTTAATTCCCTGCAGGGTCATCAAGTGATGATGAACTTGATGAATGAAAGACTTTTTCTGCACAGCTTGAACTTAAGTCAAAGTGCCAGACAAAAGAATCAAATCGGGGACATCGTCAACTACATGAGTTCTGACAGCGAAAACGTCGCTGACTTTAATTCCGTTGTGGGTGACTGGTTCTCGAATGTGATGTTGATCATCGGTGTGGTGACGATGCTGTTCTATTATATAGGATGGTCGGCGTTTGCCGCTTTGGCTGTGTTATTGACCTTGGCTCCTTTGACAAACTATGTGGCAAAAAAGTTCACGCACCTGGATGAGGAGATGATGCTTCATCGCGATCGTCGCGTGACTTTGATGACACAAGCGATGAATGCCATTCGCGTGGTTAAGTTTTTCGCGTGGGAGAAAAGTGTCGCCAAAGAAGTGACCGAGGTTCGCGAGAAGGAGCTTTTAGCCCGCCGTCGTATGGCCAAAGCCGAAGTCGTTTCCAGTGTGGGGTATCTGGGAGTCTCTTCGATCGTTTTGTTCGTGGCCTTGGCGGTGCATGCTTGGCGTGGTGAAACACTAAATGCCGCACTGATCTTTACCTGTATTTCTTTGTTCGGTTTGTTGGAAGGTCCATTCGGGGATATTTCGCGCATGATTTCTCGTACGACGAATGCTTTCGTGGGCGCAAGACGTTTGCTGGCGTATTTCCAATCGTCGCAAGTGTCTTTGGAACTAAATGAGCGAGCTGACTCAAGGCAAGCCGTCGGTGTCAGCTTTGATCATTTGAATGTGCGCCACGAAGGCGCAGAGACGGATGCTTTGTCAGACGTTTCTGTGCAAATTCCCGCGGGCTCTTCGCTGGCCATTGTTGGTGCCGTCGGGACTGGGAAAAGTACATTGCTATTGAGTGTCCTGGGGGAACTCGCTCCAGCGAAGGGTCACATACGCTTTATTCCGGAATCTCAAGGACGCCCCCGCATGGCTTACGTTCCACAGGAAGCCTACATCGTGAATGGGTCTTTGCTGGAAAACTTGAAATTCGGCGAGGAAGCCACCGACAGTGATATTGAAAAGTCATTGTATCTGAGCTGTCTGCAAAGAGATTTGCAGGAATGGTCCGGTGGTCTGCGAACGGAAATTGGTGAAAAAGGTGTGAATCTTTCCGGTGGCCAAAAGCAGCGCTTGGCATTGGCGCGGGCATTTTTGCGCAAACCTCAAATCGTGCTCTTGGATGATCCCTTGTCAGCAGTGGATGGGAGTACCGAAGATTTGCTGTGTGAGCGATTGCTCTTTGGCGAGTGGAAAAACACAACTCGTATCGTGGCAACCCATCGCTTGGAGCATTTAAAGAGCTTTGATCAAATCCTTTTTATTCACGATGGAAAAGTTGCGGCGGTTGGAACCTATGAGGAACTTTTAAAGAGCTCAGAGTCTTTCAAAAGTTTCTATCAAGAGCATGCCAAATCTCAAGGCGAAGGCAGTGAACACGAAAAGGCAGCGCATGAAGCCGCAGCGGCAACGACTGTTGTGAAAACAGATGTCACTCGTGTCACTGAAGATGAAGATCGCGAAGTGGGTGCGGTGAAAAGCACGGTCTATTGGGATTACATCAGCTCCTTGGGTGGCGACAATAAAAAATGGAAGCCATGGATTTTAGCACTTTTAGGTGTGGGTACGATTTCTGCGAGTCTGTTTCCGTTGGCGCAGAAATCGTGGCTTTCTTATTTCACCGATCATCAGTCGGTGATGACCCCACTTGTTGCGATTGGCATATACGGGCTATTAGGTGTCTTGGTTTTGGGTGGCAGTTTATTAAATCACTTGTTCTGGTTGGATCGTGGGATCAAGGCCGGGAAAGACATGCATAACAAAATGCTGGCCAGTGTTTTGCGTGCACCGATTCGCTTTTTTGACTCGACACCGGTGGGACGCATTCTGCAAAGATTTTCCCGCGACGTGGAGTCCGTGGACATTTATCTGCAGTGGAGTTTCGACTCGGCTCTTCATTGTGCCATGCAAGTCGTGATTTCGATTTTGCTGATCGTCACTTTGATGCCGGCGATGATTGTTGTCATTGTCCCAGTGATGATGATCTACTATGTCGCGCAAAGAGACTATCGCCGCCCGGCGCGCGAAGCCAAACGCATGGACAGTGTGGCGCGTTCGCCGCGATTCGCGCACTTTAAAGAGAGCTTGCAGGGCTTGGTGGTAATCCGCAGCTTTAATAAGACCGATTGGTTTGCAGAAAACTTTTATCAAAAGCTCGCGCACAGCAATCGCATGTTTTACTCGCACTATGTAATCAATCGTTGGTTCTCGTCACGAATTCCAATGATCGGCGGAATGATTTCCATGGCCACAGCGATCGGAGTCAGTCTGTCAGCGTACTATCGCGTGATTGATGCTGGTACTGCGGGTTTGGTGACTCTATATTCATTGTCCTTCTGGGGATACTTGAATTGGGGAGTGCGTGTGTTCTCTGATATGGAATCGCGCATGACATCGATTGAACGCTTAAAGTATTTTTCGAATCTCCCAGCTGAAGTTTCAGTGATCCGTGCTCCGGCGGAATCCGTTCGTGAAACATGGCCGGAAAAAGGTGCGATCAAAGTTGATGGATTAAAGGCTCGTTATGCGGCTCATTTGCCTCTGGTCTTAAAAGGTATTTCCTTTGAGGTAACCCCCGGCAGTCGTGTGGGAATAATCGGGCGCACGGGGTCAGGTAAGAGCACGTTATTTCAGTCCTTGTTCCGATTTATCGAAGCCGAAGAGGGTTCGATCCAGATTGATGGAATTGATATTGCCACGGTGGAGCTGGAAAAATTGCGCCGTAGTCTTGCGATCATTCCGCAGGATCCAACTTTGTTCATGGGTACAATTCGTAGCAATCTTGATCGCTATGAGGAATACACGGACGAAGAGGTGATTCGTGCCTTACAGCATGCTTCGATGTGGGATTTCGTGCAGACGATGCCTTTCAAGTTGCAGGCCGTGGTCAGTGAAGGCGGAATGAATCTAAGCCAAGGGCAACGACAACTCCTGTGTCTGGCGCGAGCCCTTCTGACTGAAGCGAAAGTCATCGTGATGGATGAAGCAACCGCAAGCGTAGACGTGCAAACGGATGCTCTGGTGCAAAAGGTGATTCGCACCTCATTTAAAGGGGTGACGATGTTAATCATTGCCCATCGCTTGGGTACAGTCGCCGACTGCGATCAAATTGTTGAAATTGCTGCGGGTGAAGTGAAGTCTGTAAGAAAACCTTCCGAGATCAGCAAAGAAGAAATCGAAGAGAGTATCGTCTAAAAAAAGGCTCCCAAGAGGGGGCCTTTTTTATGGAGTCAGTGGGGTCGGGTTTCCCTGTGACGTCACCTGTTTACCTTATGTACACCTAAGGTCTCTTCAATTGAGCCCTAATCGCTTTTAGCCTGGAGGGCTTCTTGCTTCTTAGGTTCCCGATATGAAAACTTCGATCACCCTCTGCAAAATTCTTTTGGCCTCTTTGGTATTTCTGACGGTCAGTCAGGCTCATGCCGTTAAGTACATGTGCACTCATGTCTTTGAAGCCAAGTACGACAGTGACGCCAACTTAGCTCCGCAGTCTGAAGCCTATGCGAAATTTATCGCTCAACATGTGAATTCTAAAAAGGTTTTGGACGCTATGGCTCGCTATCAAAAGCTTATGGGCTTTGAAACGATTGACCAAAAATCTCAATCCTTGGATTTGGTGAAGGTTCGTTTTGCCAAGCTTACTCCGGAACAAAAGCGCGAAATGATGGAGCTGGTGTTCGAGAACTATAACGATGTAAAGCTTTTGAAGTATTCAAAAGACGGCCCCGTGAAGTTCTTTAAACGCCATTTGGATGTGATGGTGTCTGAATACTCCAATGTGCGTACGTGGTTTAAATACATGATGGTTGAGCGTCAGGCCCCACTTGAGAAAACCTTCGACCTTTATTTTAAGCACATCTCTGAATTAACAGATTCTCCGATCGCCATCGAAGGTGCGGATGTGTTGCTAACAGCCATGCGTTTGCAGGAAAAATTCCTGGTGCAAGGAAAAGGTCAGGCACCGATCGTTCTGTACGGCAGTTTCGTGAATGGTAAAGCTTATGAAAAAACCAGCGATCTTGATTTCGCAGTGATGGATGCAAAACTCGAAACTGCTATCCGTGAAACAGATACACTAAAGCTTTTGGAAGAGTTCCGCTTTTCCGACGCCCAAGCTCATGTGATTAAACCAAAAGATGCCTTAGGTTTGGGATACTTAAACCCGGTGGTTGTGATCGTTAAAGAAAAATACATCGAAGTTCGTGTCTATGGCAGTGGCCCTGAAAAGGCCCATCAAAAAGGCCAAATCCCTTTCGACGTCTATTACTTCTAAAGTCAGTCATTTCAAAACAGACAAAGCCCCACACGGTGTCCGATTCCGTATGGAGCTTTGCATGTCTTAGGCCCGCTCCCCACGGTTAATAGAGTTCAGGCCCAAAAAAACAAAAATATAAAAAGAAAAAGCTCGGTCCGGAGGAATGGAGCGAGCTTTCGGGAGAGGTCTACTTTACGTATTCAATCAGTGCTTCGTCAGCAAAGCGGACCTTTTTAAGATTTTGAAATGAATCCTCAGAGTGACGGTATCCCAATGTTACGGTGGCTACGGATTTCCATCCGGTGCCCTCGAGTTTCAAGATGCGGTCATAGTCTGAAGCACTGAAGCCTTCCATCGGAGTGGCATCAATTTTCAGAAGGGCTGCAGTTTCCAGTAAAAAACCCATGGCGATATAGGCTTGGCGTTGAGACCAAACTCTGATTTTTTCCTCCGGGGCTTTCACCAGATTATTAATTAACATGTCTTTAAAACCCTGCAGAGACTCCAGGCTCGCACCGCGAACTTCAGCAATGCGTTCCAGGTATTTTTGTACAAAAGCTTCATCCATCACGTCTTTATATAGGAAGACGATTTGATGGCTGGCATCTGTGATCTGCGTTTGTCCCCATGAAACAGGTTTTAACTCTTCACGGATCTTAGGGTTTTCAATTACCAGGAATTTCCAAGGTTGCACTCCATAAGAAGACGGGGCGAGCTTTAAAGATTCCAACAAAGTACTGAAGTCCTTATCAGAAATCTTTTTAGCCGGATCGAACTTTTTAACCGCATAACGCCACTCGAGAGCTTCTTGGATTTGATTATTTGCCATTTCTCGGACTCCTTTTAAATGTAACCGATACAAGCACAATATGAACCTGTTCTCTTTTAATTGCAACAGTAAAACGCACATTTAAACTGATTATTCCTCAAATGATTGAAAATAGGGATGTTTTGGAGGCTAAAAATGCTTCTCGTTGTTTAATTGTGCGCCATAGGCTATAATAGTCCCATGCTTGATCAAAGATTTTCTGTTTCAGTTCATATCATGACGGTTCTTAGCTACCACCAAGGTGAGCTAATGACCTCTGATGTATTAGCATCAAGCATTCGTACAAATCCCACGGTCATTCGTCGTTTGCTCGCAAAACTTGTTGAAGCCGGTTTGGTCGAAAGCTTTAAGGGCAAAGCGGGTGGAGTGCGTTTGAATCAACAGCGCAAAGATATCACTCTTAAAGATATCTATATGGCGGTATCAGGGAAACCTTTGCTGAACACACCAGATAAAGAACCACTTAAGCAATGTGCAGTTTCCTGCGCGATGAAAAAAATCATGTGCGATGTGATGACGGGCCTTGAGAATAATTCGATGTCATATCTTGGCAAAGTCAAACTCGCTGACCTGACTCAAAAAGTTTAATCCTTTGTGAGTGAATCAAAAGAACAACAAGAAATTGACAGACTTCATGAACAGGCTTGTTCAGAGGGAAAACTTTTTTATATCGATCCTAAAACGGGCTATCAAGTCTTCACTGAGCTGAATCACATCAAGCGCGGTCATTGCTGTAACTCCGGTTGCAGACATTGCCCTTACAGAGAGAAAAAGACACATAATAAATAGTGATAAGTGATACACATCAGTGCACTTGTAAAATACAAATCCGCTCCAGAAACTTACACCTGTGAGAAAATGTTTAAGGAAACGCGCATAAACTGTTGAAACGAATGAACTGTTGGCAGTCTCATGTCTCCTAGACTAACGTGAATAAACATTAAACAAATTTTCGAACATTAGTGTCCTAGACTCAGTTGGTGGAATACAAATTGACGTTTTTAACTCAATAAAGGTCGGGATTTCTATAAATGATACACCCACTCGGATTTAGTCCCTGCTAAGCTTTTAGGTGCAGTGGGGTGTGTTTGTTATGTCGTTTAATTATGAAAAACACAAGGGTGGCCATTCTGAGGATAGCTTCTGGACATCGTATTCAGACTTATTCTTAGGACTTAGTACGATCTTTCTACTTCTATATGTGGTAGCAAGTTTAAGAACCGGAACAGACGCTCTTAGAGGACAAATCGAAAATCAAAAGCTTACGATGCAAGTCGAAGAGCTTCAGCATCAACTCAATATGTATGAGTCGGTGAAGAACGACTATTTGGCAAACCAGGCGCCGAAGGACGAAGCGCAGGAATACCAAGAACTGATGGATAAGCTGACGCTTCTTCAAGAGGACGCTAAGTCTGAAAAAGACAAGTTGGTGCAGCAAGCTTTGGAAAACGATAAAAAAGCCAAAGCACTTAATAAGTATCAACAGATGGTTCGTAACGTGATGAATGCCAATAAAATGGCCAAAGCAAAAATCATCAATCGTGATGACCTGATCAAAGATCAAGACGTCACCATCGACGATCAAGAAAATCAAATCACGGATTTGAACAAAGACATCGCACAAAAGAAACAGTTGATTGCTCAGGGTGAGCAGCAAATTGCTGCGACAGAAGACAAATTGCAAAAGCGTGTTGCCGAGTTGAAGTGGGCATACAAAGCCAACAAATTGAACAAAGCAAAATTTGAAAAACAAATGGCGCAGGCAAAGGCTGATGCGAATTCCCACATTGCTCGCTTGAGCAATGCGAACGCTCAATACAATGCTCAGTTACAGCAAGCCAACGCCCAATTGGGTCAAACACAAAGCGATCTTAATAAAACTAAAGGTTTGCTGGCCCAGAAAGAAGGCGAAGCCCGTGGTCTTCAAGGTCAGTTGGGTGAAGCCAAGGGCCAATTGGGTGCTGCTCAAAACGAACTTCAAAATACCAAAGGTGCATTGGCGCAAACAAGTGGACAGTTGGCGGCAGCTCAAGGAGAGCTTGGTCAAGCCAAAGGCCAATTGGGGCATCTTCAAGGGCAAGTGGGTAACCTGAAAGGTGAGCTTGGAAACTTGAAGGGCAAACTTGGCGAAACAGAAGGTCAGTTAGCACAAGCACGTGCAGAAATTGAGGCGCGAAAATCCGTAGCTAACGAAATCAGTAAAGGATTCGCCAAGGCGGGTATCAAAGCTGAAATCGATGGTCAAACTGGTGACGTCGTTTTGGATTTCGGTCAACAATACTTCGATAATGACTCTGATAGATTGAAGCGTGAGATGAAAGGTGTGATCGAAAAAGCCATGCCTATTTATTCACGTTCATTGTTCGGTAATCCGAAAATCTCAGACAAAGTATCTGCGGTCGAGATCGTGGGGTTCGCGTCGCCGACTTATCAAGGTCGTTTCATCGATCCTAAAAGTAATAATCCGGCAGACAAAGAAGCATTGAAATATAATATGGATCTATCGTACCGTCGTGCGAAGTCGATCTTTAACTATATGTTGGATGATCAGAACGTGAAGTTCGATCACCAAAAGCAGTTGATGTCGCTAATGAAGGTCTCAGGACGAAGCTTCCTGGAAGTCATGAAGGTTCAGAACCGTGGCGTTGCTACGGCAGCTGAATTCTGTAAGCAAAATGACTGTAAAAAAGCTCAGCGGGTTATCATCCGCTTCTCAATGGATCAAAAGAAATAAAAGGGGTGGGACGTGAATAAGGCTGCTATAGCTCAATATTTTATCCTGGGGCTGCCATATGCGATGGCCGCGGTATTCGTACTGGGATTGTTTTTCCGTTCGGTGATTTACTTTACGGTGCGCCGACATGAATGGTTTGCCATTGAATTTGAAAAACGCGTGAATCGTTATATGCACGCGGAAGTTCCAGGCAAAGTTAAAGATGTTTCTTTCTATGTGCTTTCAAAACGCATGTTGGAAAGAACTTATTATGAAATTTTTGAAGTACGTGATCGTATGAAACGCCGCAAGCCAGATTCAGTGATGGCTATCAGCGATCGTATTTTCTTGATCCGCCAAGGTTGTGCCTGGTTGGTGAAAGATATTTTGAAGCAATTGAAGTTTTTGAAGTGGACTGAAGAGACGCCAAAGTTGATTAATATCACTAAAGCGACTTTCCAGCATAATCCATGTTTCAACCGAATTTTTGGTATCTTACCAATGTCCAGTACCAATGACCTCATCAGCTTGCTTCCGGGTCTTTTTGTTATCGGTGGTATCCTCGGGACTTTCATCGGGATTGCCGGTGGTCTTCAGGAGCTGGGTACGATGAATATGCAGGACCTTGAGGGAACTAAAAACATCATGGACCGCTTCCTACATGAGATTTCCTTCGCAATGGGAACTTCTATTGCAGGTATCGTGTTCTCGTTGGCATCTCATATCTCAAATACGATGTTCAACCCAGACCGTTCATATGTTTCGATGGTAGATCGCTTCGAAAGTGCCCTTGATCAATTGTGGTATCGTGCCGATAACAATAATTATCCGGATCACGAAAAACCATTTGATGAACACCGAGATGCTGTTGAGGCTTTGGCTGAAGATGCTCTAAACAACGAGATCAACAAAGCACCATCAGTCGCGCGGGGGGCTTAGTCCTAAGAAAAAGGGGACTCAGCCAGGAGCTAGGCGAGTTTGACAAAGTTTACGGTAACCATCCACAGGAAGGATCAAGCAATCACCAAAGAGGTGATGAAGGATTCCTTTACCATTGGTAGATCCTTGGATTGTGACCTGTCCTTAAACGACACCCACGTCAGCCGTGTGCATCTTGTCGTCAGTCGCCGTTGGAATCAAATCTTTATCGAAGATAAGAACTCCTCCAACGGCACTTTCTTAAATGGAAATAAAATGGTTCAGGGTACGCCCGTTAATATCACCAGCAGCGATAAGCTGCAGCTGGGGCGCTCTGAATTCATTCTTGTATTTGATCTTGAAACCGATGAAGTTGCGGCCCCTATGCCCGAACTGGAGCCTGAACCAGAACCGGTTCCGGTACCAGATGTTCCAGTGGCACGTAAACAAGAGGCCAACCCTTTAACGCCGTCTTTGTCTGTACCTAAGATTCCAAAAAAATTGGATTACGAAGAAAAGACGGGTCACGAAGATACAATCGCCATGCCGGCTCCCAATCAGGCACCTTTCCAAGCGGAGAAAATTCTCCACGATGCCAAACGTGCAGCGGCACAAATCGTTTTGGAAGGGGAGAAGCAGGCTGAAAAGCGCACTCAGGCGATCTATCAAAAAGCCCGTGATGCCCAAGCGCAAGCTGAAATCTTTCACCAAACTCGTATCGCAGAAGCTCATAAAGAAGCCGACGCAATCTTGGCTGACTATCAACGTCAGGGTCATCAGCTTTTGCATGATGCCCGTAATATGGCGCAAGAACTTCGTGAAGAAGTTGACGTGTATGTGCAATCTCTTCGTCAAAAGGCAAAAGCTGATGTCGAAGATATAATCTCCGAAGCTACCTTGGCTGCGGAAAAAATGAAGACCGAAGCTTTGGAACAAGCTCGTCAAACGGCGCAGAATGAAAATGCGGCGACGATCAAAGAAGCCAAAGACGAAGCCGTTCGCATCATCGAGTTTGCCCGTATGCAAGCGCAGCAAACCCATGAGCAACTGGTCTCAGTTAAAGAAGACCTTTTAAAAAATTCCAGCGCCCTCGCGGTGATCAAAGACGATCTGGAGACAGCCCGTACTGCTTTGGCGAAAACGCTGGCAGATACCACAGAACTTAAACAGACTTCTGAGGCTGAATACGAACGCAGAAAACAGGCGGCAGAGGCAGAATACCTTTCCCGTAAGGAAGCGGCTGAACGTGAATTCACCGAGTTGCGTGAAAAATCAACGGCTGAGCTGCGTAAACTTGAAGAAAATATCGATATCGACCGTCAGACTTTGGATTCTTTGAAATCCTCGATCGATGATCACACAAAACGCAGTGCCGCGACGGAAGAAGCACTTAAGAAACTTCAGCAAAAACAGGCGAACCTGCAAATTGAAATTTCCGACGTGGAAAACAAAAAGAATCACCTGTTCAAAGAATTCGATGCTCAGAAGATTTTTCTGAATGAAAAATTAGAAAAAGAAAAATCCCAAATGGCTCGCAGCGAAGAGGAGCGTTTGGAAGAAATGCGTCTGGAAATGTCCCAACGCCTGGCTAAGATGGAACAGGATCTTGTTGAAGACGTCATGAACAAAAAGGCCAGCATGATCCGCGACATCCATATTGCCGTGGAAAAAGAAGTCGTTCAGCTCGTGGAAGTGAACGAATGGAATAAGATTAAACAAAAAGTCCAAGAGCAAATCCAGGAAGCCGTGGAAGGCCGTGTGTCTTCGATTTCCCAAAGCTCGGCGACTCAGGCAAAACCTGCCGATATCGTTAAAAAACGTAAGAACGAAAAAGTCCGTTGGGCTTCGATGGGTCTGGCGGCCGGTATCGTGATCGTTTTTGCCGGTGAGATCGCTTTGGACCGTGTTCGCAAAGATTCAAATCCAATGGGCACTCGCGCCCAACAGGAAGCTGCAGCTCGCGCCGCAGATTTAGAGCGCCGTCGTTTCAATCCTCCGCAAGTGGACGAGATGAAGGATTCCTATACGGATGCAGTGATTTACACGCGTAATTTTACGGCGACGTATGGGGATAATGAATTCCAGCAGAAGTTCTACAAAGCGGCTTCCCAGTACTTGCTAAAAACATGGCGTATTGATGAAGACAAATCCCTTCAGGTCCTGGCGGCGGCCAATGCCACAGTGAAGGAGCTTCAAGAACGTCGAAATAAAATCCATCCAGACTTTATCAAAGACGGAATTGATAAAATGCGCGCCTTTGAAAAAGAAAACGTCACTCGTATGAAAGATATCTTGGGATCAGAAGTTCGTTTGGAATCATTCAAACGCTTCGAAAAGAACTTTTATAAAGAGCAATACGATCTTCGCGCGATGGCGCAACAGTAATCCTATTTAAAATTTATGGTCTGTCTCGGACAGGCGATCGTTCACGGATACCTGGCAGAGCATTCCGGCCAATATGGTAACTTCCGGTAAAGTTTCTAATTGTCCATTTGAATCTTATTGCCACAATCTGGAAACGGCCACAATTATAGGTCCCCATAAGGTTAAGAGGATATTGCCGATTGCATAGGGAAGAGTGAATGAAAGTGCTAAGATCTTGCTTTCAGAGGCATCTTGAAGGGCATTAAGCGAAGGCATCGCTGTTTGAGCTCCGCCTAAAGATGCCAGTGTCAAAGCCGGATTCTGTTTAAGTATAAAATGACCCACTAGAAAGCCCAGAATCGGGCCGGCAAGGGTGCTGATTGCCCCTGCGAATAAAATTTTTGCAACCATCACGATGCCCCCAGCTTTGATAGCATCGACGGCATTGGGACCTGCTTTTAATCCCACGACCGCAATAAAAACAATGAGGCCGATGTCGATCAAAAGTTTCTGTGCGGGTTCAGGAATACGCCCCACCTTCGGGAAGCGCCTTTGTGCCCAACCGGCAATTAAACCGACAACCAGAATCGAACCACTTGAACCCAGTCCCAGTGGAATGTCGCCGACATGAAAAGATAAAAGTCCCAGCACTGTGCCCAAGCATACGCAGAAAGCCAAGAAAGCTAAATCGGATTTATGAGGATCTGATTCAGCAAAGCCGATGATTTTGGTCGCACGATCCAAATTTTCTGTGGAGCCCATCAGATATAAGATGTCTCCGTGACGCAATTCCAGTTTTGGAAGCAGAGGCATTTCAGTTGGACCGCGCTGAATTTTTTTAAGGAAGAGTCCACGACCTTGTTTGGCGACTTCAGAAAGTGTTTTGCCGACGATTTCTTTGTTTGCGACAAAAATTTTTCGTTCAGAATGATCAACGGAAAGCATTTCGTTGCTGTCAATTTCGGAACCGATTTTTTCAATTCCTTGAATGAACCCAGGGCGCCACCCAGCAATGGTAATGATGTCTCCCAGATTCAAAATCAATTCAGGTGTGACGGTCTGCAGATTTCCTTCGCGTTGAACTTTCTCAATAAAAATTCGGTTGGCGACAAACTGGGTTTCGATGTCTTTCACGGATTTTCCAATAAAGTCCTTCGACGTCACCACATAGGCTCGCAGGGTTTCTTTATTGGCAATCTTAAAGAAACTTTCGCTTTCGTCAGAGCTGTCTTTGCGCATGGCCTCTTCAAGATCAGCACTTTCTTTTTTTAGATCGATTTTAAAAATAGCGGGCAGGATCACCACCAATAACAGAATCAAACCAATATCACCAAATACGTATGTCATAGCATCGGCAATAGGGACATTTGAGGAAAGACGATCTTTTTCTGAAGGTCCGATATTCAACTCATGAATCGCACTGATCCCGGTCCCCAATGCTGCGGACTGAGTTAAACTTCCAGAAAGAAGTCCGGCAGAGGTTCCCGTATCAAAGCGCATCGCCCACGCACAGCCAATGACGGCAAAAAGGCCGCCAATATTGACGGTGACAGAGATAATAATTTGCGGCAGGGCTGATTTTTTAAGACTGGAAAAAAATTGCGGCCCCACGGAGTAGCCGATCGCAAATAAAAATAGATCAAAGAATGCCCAACGAACCACCTCAGGAATATCGGGGACGTAGGCCACGCCCACGACAAGTCCCGTGAGCAGAGTTCCGACGACGGAACCCAAAGAAAAATGACCAATTTTAATTCTACCGATTAAATGCCCAATGAACATCGAAAAGAAGATCGTAATCTCCGGATGCTCATGGATTAGCTGTGGTATGTCCATAGCTAAATTCTAGTTAGTTCGTAGGGGACTGGCCAAACTCGCGAGGTAGGGCTGTCGAAAAGCAACCTAAGCTGCTTTCTGACTTTCGGCCCTACGACCTAGGACGATGATGTTTAAATGGGCCACGTCATTTTCCACGTCTGTGGCTTGGTTTTGAATCTCCGTCGAGGTGCTGGCAATTTGTTCTGCGGATGCCGCATTGTTTTGGGATGATTGATCCAGATCAGACATCGCCTTATTGATTTGTTGCAAACCAGTTGCTTGTTGAGAACTGGCCTCGGCAATTTCGTTGTTGATGTCGGAAACCTTTTTAACTGAATTTACGATCTCGCTCAGAACCACTCCAGATTTATCTGCGATCTGGGTTCCTGAATCGATTTTATCAACGCTTTCTTTGATCAGATTAGAAATTTCTTTCGCAGCAGAAGCGGATCTTTGAGCTAAACCCCGAACAGCGTCAGCGACGACAGCAAAACCTTTTCCTTGTTCTCCGGCGCGCGCGGCTTCAACTGCAGCATTTAATGCCAAAAGATTTGTCTGGAAGGCGATATCGTCAATAACAGTTGTAATTTCCTCGATGCGTTTTGAGGATTGCGAGATGTCCTTCATCGATGTGATCAGAAGTTGCACTTCCTTTTCGCCACGCTCGGCAGATTGATACGACATTTGGGAAAGTTGTGCTGCCTCTCGGGCATTGTTTGAGTTCATCTGAACCATGGAGTTCATTTCCTCAAGGGAGGCAACCGTTTCTTCCAAAGATGCCGCTGCTGAAGTTGCTGAATGAGACAACGTCGAGCCTGCTTTTGATAGTTGCTCGATGGATTCGCGAACTTGTTGGCCGGTTTTGGTTAGATCCGTTGAAACAGACGAAACTTGTTTAACGATATACTCTGACATCAAGAAGGTGATCATAAAAAGAACAAGAGTGGAAACAATTGAAGTCCAGATATTTGCGCTTTTTAGATCCGCATAGTTCGCAGTGGTTTTAGCACTTTGCTCATGTCCGTAGTTGTTATAATAGGCCACGACTTTATCGCAATATGTGGCAAACTGATTTCCGATCTCCAAAAAGCGATGATCCATGTCATAGGTGGCGACGGCTAAGGATTCGGGCGTACCTTTTTTGATGTTTTCAGAAATCTTTTTGAAAAGCTCATCGTATTCATGAAGCACGGTCTGAATTTTTGGGTATTCTTCTTTTTCAAAACCCACCATGGGAACTTTGGCGTAAGCCGCGAAGCTTTTCATCACTATGTCGTTTTCTGTAGAGGCTTTTTCGACACTCGCTAGGCGAGCTGTTTCATCTTGTGCATGAACGATGGCTGACCAAAACCATTGGCGGGAGGCGTTTCGTGCTTTGCGAACTTCGGCCATGCTTTCCAGCGTGGGTAAAACATTTTTAGTAAGTTCAGAAATTGAAGAACTCATTCGTTCTGCGCGATTTAAACTTAAATAAGCCTGAACGACAGAACCTAAAACGGGAAGGATCGCCAGAAAAAGCAATTTGCCACGGATACCAGACCAAAACTTTCTAAACATGGTGACTCCTAATGTGAGGAACTCATCGGTTTGGAGTGTGAAAGAATGAATAAATATGACGCCTTTTTAACAATTGCTTAACAAAACCAGGCCATGGTCAGGTTGTTGTTCTTAATGCAATGCATTAGAAAGTAACGCTCAGGGCTAAGGGCTAGATGGGTTCACTCCACCTCAAATGTGAGTTAGAAAAGCGGCACTTATTCTAAGGAGAAGAAATGTCACCAGGACATGAACAACAAATTGAAGTTCTCTTCGGCCTCGCCGCCGTTCTTTTTACGGTCATCTTTGGAGCGATTTTCTTTAGTTTCTGGAAGCGCGTGCGTTCCGAACAAAAAGCCGAAGCAAAAACTGAGGTTCTTACTCACGAAGTAAAACGTGAAATGCCGACGATGGCAGTTGAAGAACCCGTTCTGGCTCATTTGGATTCCACAGGTCAGGTTGTTTCTGATTTGCCAGCTGTTGATCTGGCGGATGCTCTTAGAAAAACCGAAGAAAATCTTTTTGGTCGTATTCGCAGTCTGTTCAAATCAGGTGATGCGAATCAACACTTGGATGATATCGAAGAAATTCTTTATACCAGCGATCTGGGCCCCGTGACGGTTCAACGTTTGATGGGCGCTTTGCATGAAAAACTTTCCCGCAAAGAACGCGCGGACTACGACACTGTCCGTGATTCTCTGAAAGAAGAGATCAAAAACATTTTTGCCGCTTCTCATTCAGCGGCCCCGACGACAGGCATCTTGTCTAAGATTCAATTCGCAACCAGTGGTCCAACGGTTTTAATGATCGTGGGTGTGAATGGTGCGGGTAAAACGACTTCTATCGGTAAAATCTCGGCGCAATTGGCGGCAGAGGGAAAAAAAGTTTTGGTGGCTGCGGGCGATACATTTCGTGCAGCAGCAGGTGGTCAGTTGAAAGTTTGGACAGACCGTGCGCAAGTGGAAATCTACTCCCCAGAGGGTGTGACAGATCCAAGTGCGGTGGCCTTCGATGCGGTTGCCAAAGGGAAAGCGCAAAACTATGACGTTGTGATCGTGGATACGGCAGGTCGTTTGCACACTCAAGCCAACCTGATGGAAGAGATCAAAAAAATGAAACGTGTGATGACGAAGGTTATTCCTGAGGCACCTCACGAGACATTGATCGTTCTGGATGCGAACTCGGGCCAAAATGCATTGATGCAAGCCAAAGAATTCCATAAATCATTGGAATTGACTGGTGCTGTCCTGACGAAAATGGATGGCACGGCAAAAGGGGGCGTGGCTGTTGGCCTTGCTCAAGAATTGCAAATTCCAATTAAGTTGATTGGTGTCGGCGAGCGTATTCAGGATTTACGCACGTTCTCGGCACAAGAGTTCGTGGACTCTTTATTCCAAGCCCACGTCTGATTTGATCGAGTCTGACATTCTTTGAATTTCGTCAGACTCGTAAATAAATTGTCCCTGATTAAAATTCAAAGCCGCCAGAGCCATTGCCTTCGCAACATCTTTTGCAGCAATGGCTTTGTACTTTTTAAGCGGCCCGATCATCAAAGCGTTCATCACCGGACTGAATTTTTGAGCGAGCACTTCGCCGGTACGGTGTTCTTTGCGATCTCCCAACAGCAGGGAGGGGCGGAAGATTTCAATCTGTGGGATCTTGAGCTTACGAAGATCGCGCTCCATTTCGCCCTTTACGCGGTTGTAAAACACGGAAGATTCAGCGTTCGCTCCCATAGCAGAGACCACCATGAACTTTTGCGCTTGGGCCTTCTCGGCGATTTTAGCGAACTCTATCACATAATCATAATCCACTTTGCGGAAGGCTTCCTGCGAGCCCGCCACTTTAATGGTGGTTCCCAGACAGCAAATGAATGTGTGTGCCTTAAGTGATGTGGCAGAGGTTGCGAGCTTATCAAAGTCTAAAACGATGTTTTCAATCTTGGCCGGGAAGCGACCCAAGGGCCTACGAGTCAGAACTGTGACATGCCCTACGTGTTCAATGCTCCCCAAAAGCAAAAGGAGCTCGTTACCTACGAGCCCCGTTGCGCCTGTCATGCAAATGTCAGTGGGAAAATTCATCCTAGTAGATGATGTTTGGTGGGAAGTGGTAGCCAGTTGCTTTCAAGTTTTCAGGAACAGAAGTTCTGAAATCAAGAAGACCGCTGACTTTAACTTTGCCTTTAACGGCTCTTGCATCTGGATGTTGATAGTCGATGAAACGACCCTCATCCACCAGGAAGTATCCACGGAAGTTTGTTGGTTCTTTGGATTTACCAGCGTCAATGCGGTAACGGTCACCAGATTTACCAGAGCTAGCTGAATTTTTATAGTTCAACTGAGCTGCCGTTGGATAACGGTCCACCATGTAGTTACCTTGCTCAATGAAGTTTTGACCTTGGATTACAGGGATGTTTTTTGTGATGATGTTTGTCGCATCCGCACTCAAACCGCCGGATTTTTGTGCTCCATCAGTCAATAGGATGTAATCCCAACGTACTGGATTGTTGTAAGCCTCTTTATAGCGGCTCAAAGGAATCACAGTGTCGTCCGAAAGGATTGTTTGGCGCTCGCGAGTCGATTCACGAGCGTAAACACGGTAAATGTCGGTGCCCACTGGCAAGATCTCACGAAGGTAAGCGATCGCGCGGTTTTCCAAGCGAGTGCAACCGTGAGAGCCCGGGTTTGAGAACATATTCATGAAGAAACCACGAGTGATGTCGATAGCGTCAGAACCATCCACGCCCCAACCGATAGTTCCGTGCATCCATTGGCTGTTAACACCGTTCACATCGTCAGAAGGTGAAAGCTTCGCCGCGTACCAACCGAAAGCACCGTAAACTGTGTCTTTGCCATTTTGCTTAGTCAACCATTTGCGAGAACCGATCACGCGAGAAGAGTTGGAAGAGATTGGTTTAGGGATCGATTTAAGATCCTGACCCGCAGTGTACCAGCTTGGGTAAGTTTGCATTCCATCTGAATAGAATTTAACCCATGAAGAGATGCGAGAGTGGCCCAACCAAGTCATGTAGGCATAGCGATCTGATTTTGTACCCTCTTCGTTACGGCCCACGACCATGTCAGTTTCCATCACAAGTTTGTGAGGGCAGCCTGGGTAAGTTACACAACGCTCGTAAACGCGAGTTTTCTCTGTCGCTACGTTTTGAATAACAAAGTATTTCAAAACAGGAGCTTCATAAACTTTGTCAGACAAGTAGTCTTTAGAAACAAATAATTGAGGCGCGATGTTCGTTGGAACAGATTTCGATTTGACCAATTTGATCTGAACCAGGGGAGTGCCTTCGCCCAAGGCATTTACCAAAACGACTTCGTCATTCATGGAAAGTTGACCCACGATATTATCCGAAGACGATGTGTTGTTGGAGCTCCGAAGATTCAAGTTATCAGCAGCGATGAAATAAGTTTTTCCAACCACCAATTGGTTTTTCGCCACAGCCATGATTTGCGCCTGGGCGAAAGATTCAGAAGCTGTAAATACATTCAGTGTCAAAGTGGCAACTAGCATGCAGATTGCTGTGTTCACACGATTTTTACCAAGAAACTTCATCATGGATTGTCCCCCCGAGATCAATTGCATAAATTACAAAATCGAGTCGTCGTATATCACAAAGTGGATGGTGGGCGACTAAAAAATTCGAATTTGTAAAAGTGCCCCGCGGCACGAACTGGAGGTTTCATGAAATGGATTTTGGGCCTTGGTACGATGTTCTTATTGTCTGCGACGAGTCAAGCGCAGTGGAGTTCTTACGGAACCAGGGATTGGAAAGTAACGAAAACTCAGTGGTCAACACAGGACGAGGAAGGATTCTCTAACTTTGTCGCACGTATAGGTGCTGCCGTCGAGAATCGTCAGTGCGACACCGTTAAAGGATGTCTGACTAGTAATGCAAATCCTTACTATTCTTCGGACCCCTCAGGGCTGGCTTACTATGCTGATTGCGCCGATCTTCCTTATTATTTGCGCTCTTATTACGCGTGGAAAAATGCTTTGCCGATGTCTGTTGCAAGCAGAGTCAACGCTCGCCCGGTGGCTGGAAATAACGGTGACATCCGGTATACACCGTTTGGGAATTACGTGACCGGTCGCTTCGATGTGGTCGCTGGAAATGGTCGCAATCGTAAAGCTTTCATCTATAACATTGAAGATTTCGATTATGGATTCGGGATTTTAGCTTCGCGCTATCCAAATGCCGTTTCCTTGTTGAACGGAACTATCACGAACACGACATTATCGGCGACGTTTCGTATGATGGGAACCGAGGACGGTAATATGTTCTCCGATTTCTATCCGGTGAAGCTGACACGTTTCAGTATTCGCCCAGGGACGGTCATCTATGATCCCAACGGTCACGTGGCAGTTGTTTATAAAGTGACGACGGACGGGCAGATCTATTATATCGACTCGCATCCTGACAATACTTTGACGTCTGGCATGTACAATCCAAAATTCGAGCGCAGCAATCCTTATCAAGGTGCTGGCTTTAAAAACTTCCGTCCTTTGACTTTGACGGGTGCAAAAAAAGATTCCAGCGGTGCTTACATCGGTGGGCGGGTGTTGGGCGCTAAGAATAATACACTGCCGTACTACAGTCTTGAGCAATTCTATGGGAACCGTCCTGATCCTGAAGGTCAGTGGTCGAAGGGGCAATTCATCTATAATGGTCGCGCGGTGGATTATTATGAATATCTGCGCATCATGCTGGCGAACGGAGAGTTGCGTATCGATCCATTGCAAGACATGCGAAGCATGGTAGCAGATCTTTGCGTGAACCTGAAAGATCGTGTGCAAGCGGTCGACGTGGCTTTACGTTCGGGTGTGCAAAACAAACCTCACCCAGAACGTCTGCCACAAAATATTTTTGGTACAACAGGGGAGTGGGAACAATTCGCATCGCCATCACGTGATGCGCGTTTGAAAGTTTCATTTATGAACTTGCTCGCGCAAACACGCAGTATGGTTCAGCGATATCAGGTCGGTGATCCAACCATCGTGTACCGCGGAAACAATTTACGCGGAGATTTGCTAGCGATTTACAATCGCGATGCCGGGGCCTGCCAGTTTTCGTACACAAACTCGCGCGGTCAGGCCGTGACCATGAATCTGGAACAGGCTCGTCAAAGAGTTTTCGACATGAGCTTCGATCCATACCACTGTGCCGAGCTTCGCTGGGGAGCCAAATCTTCGAATGAGCTAGCATCCTGCCCAGACAACCAAAACAAACGCGCCTGGTACAACGCCGAACGCTGGTTGCGCAACCAGTACGAGCGCACTTACGACGCCCGCATGGATTACTCGCTGGGCGAGTTAACTGGTCCAAAACCAGGAGTCGGCATCGCCAATCCCCCTGACGTGGATATCGTTCGTTTCTTACAAACTGGAACTCGCCGTTTATCAGCATACTAAGTCCTTCATGTCTGCCGCAGATCTAACAATTCTGCGGCAGAACATTTTCAAATATCTAAGTCGGGAAAAATCCCGATATTTGCCTCAGCTGCCGTAATCCATCCATCCATCCATCCATCCATCCATCCATCCATCCATCCGTCTGTCTGTCTGTCTGTCTGTCTGTCTGTCTGTCTGTCTGTCTGTCTGTCTGTCTGTCTGTCTGTCTGTCTGTCTGTCTGTCTGTCTGTCTGTCTGTCTGTCTGTCTGTCTGTCTGTCTGTCTGTCTGTCTGTCTGTCTGTCTGTCTGTCTGTCTGTCTGTCTGTGCTCTATGACGAATATTTGACGCCATTCTCTATTCTGTATTTGAGTCTATTGTGACCAGCGCAAAGTATCTGCAAATTCTCCAACTGATGATTGCCTCCAGCCCAACGACTTTGCTTGTGATCGACTTGTGGTAGCCATTTGCTTTCGCAACGACGACCCGTACCAGGATCAATATATTGGCAGCACTGTTGCTGATTCTTTAATTGCTTTACATTCTTAAGTGCCGGTGTCTTTCTTGCCGCCACGGTGGCGGTAGAAATGGCATCAGCCGAACTGAGTGAAGCAGAATCATCAATTTCAGTAACTGAAATATTAGTTGTTGTGGTGTTCGAAGAATTGACAAATGTTTCAATTCCAACAAATGAAATATTGCCAGGCGTAGAGCTTGTTCGGTTTTGGTTATTAAGCCCAGTTTTTTGACGGATGACCTTTTCCGAAAGGTATTCCAAAAACTGACCCAAATCCTGAGTATTGAGGGAGTGGGACAAAAGCTCCTGAGCACGTTTGATCTTTTCAAATGATTCTTTCGAGAGAGTGAACTCAACTCGAACACTTTCATCAGCCTGAACTTTTTGTTGAGCAGACTGCACCACAGGCAATTCGAAAAATGCTGCCACTTGAAATTGAGATTCCGAATGACTCTTGCCACAAAGATCTTCAAATACCTGAAGTTTCTGTTCTGCAGTGACTTTGACGGATTGATTTTTAAAAATTTCGCGAGCAGCCTTTTGCACCAAGGAAATTTGATTAAGTTTCAATTCACCACTTTGAATCTTATCAGCAACCGCAGGAATTTCGCGAATCAAGCGGGCCGCATCGATGCGACGTTGCGCACTTCCTTCAGAATAGCCAACGCCCTTAACCAGATAGTCGAAAAGGCTGCCAAATCCCAGCTCCAAATAAGTTTTGCGCGAATCAATTTCTTTAATCGTCAAAAGTACATCGTGCAAAAGATCCCGCTCGCGCTGAGCCAAAGTTTTCATTCTTTCATCTAGTTCAATCTTATTAAGAAATTTCAAATTCATACATGCCTCCCGAAATTGAAAGCAACATACCACAAGGTTTTTAAAGCCTTTTCCGGAGAGCCAAACAACACAGCGCGAACGCCTTCGAGAAACTCATTAGAAGCCCGCTAGAAAGAGAAAAATAAAAAAGCATTCTTTTAAAAAAATAGATTGGCGTTCGATTCACAATGCGGATTCTGACGAGTCTGATTTTCCGTCAATAACATATTTGAAGTTGATGCATTATTTTTTCGAAATTGCAGGGGTTGCTGGACGAGCTGAAAAACGACGAGTTCAGAAATAGGTAGGGAAGCAGGCGCGTGAAATCTAGTCCGATATTTCCACCGCCACCGTGGCGGTAAAAGGAAAGATTTCGACAGATACTGCGGATGGTTGGGAGGGCGTAAAAACCTCGTCTCAAAATGAGACGGTCACAGCAGGTGTCACTGGCTGACAGTATTTGTTACCTCCATTCATATGCGAGCCCATAGCGAATATAACCCCGCTCGGGTGGCACAGAAGTTGGAAGTTACTGATATGAGTGAGGTTCCTATGAAAATGAAAGACTTTATCAGCAGTAACGAAGTCCTACTGATCATCATCGGCATTTTTTTGCTGTTTCCGTTGTTCAGTAATGCACAAGCGCTGGTGCCTGACGCTCAATCCTCACAGATGACCAGATTGATTCAGGATGCTGTCAGCAATCCGGCATCGGCGAATTTCCAAATCCTGCTAAACACGGACAAATTAAAGCAGTTCTACACGGACGGAAGCGATTCCTTCCACCCATATTGGATCGATCAAAGTACAATGCAACCGAATAGCAAAGCATTGGTTCTAAGAAAAATCCTGGAAGCTGCTCCAAGCCACGGTCTTTGGGATGTTTACTGGAATCACGCTTGGGATCCGGTGTTTGATGGTCGAGGCGGGGCCTCTGTTCAAGACATGGCAGATATGGAAGTTAAACTTTCTGAGGCCTATTTAAAGTATGCACATCACATTTACATCGGTCGCTTTGATCCAAGAAAATTCGATTCAAACATCGAGATGGCTCCTGTGCAAATGAAAGACTTCATGCTTCGTCTTAAGAAAGTTGCCAGAGAACCAAAATGGAATCTGGCTGAAGAGACAGATAAGCTGAATCCTTCGATTCCTGAATATCGCCATTTGAAACTGGCGTTGGCAAACCTTCGCAATCTTGCTGATAAATCCTGGAATAAAATTACGCCAGCAGGGGCGGAACTGGCTTTGGGAGTGCAAAATCCTAAAGTTGTAGAGGTAAAAAGAAGACTGGCTCAGTTGGGTTATCGCATTCAGAACATTCAAAGCCCTGAGTTCGATGCGGATTTAGATAAAAATCTGAAATCGTTTCAATTGAACAGCGGTTTAAAAGTCGACGGAAAAATTGGCGCTAACTTTTCTAAGGTATTAAATCATTTAAATGTGCCACTGGAACAAAGAATCAAGCAGATCGAGCTAAACATGGAAAGATACCGTTGGATTCCGCGTAAAATGGATACACGTTATATTTTCGTGAATGTCGCCATGACAAAATTCAACCTGCGTGATGATAGTCTTTGGTCAGAAAAAGAAAACAAATGGGCTCCGGAAGCAGTAAAATTGCAATTCAGAACCATCAATGGCCGCGACGTCAGAAAAACTCCGTTGATGATCCGCAAAATCTCTCGTGTCGAGTTTAATCCGACATGGACTGTTCCGTCTTCGATCGCTATCAAAGATAAGCTTCCAATCCTTCAAAAGGATCCGACTTATTTGGATAAACACAAAATGTTCCTGGCCGAAGCCGTTAAAGTTGAAGGCAAAACAAAATGGATCCCAGTGCAAAACCCTGATTGGACGAAAATTACGGAAGCAGACATGCAGAGCTCCCGTTATATTATCGTGCAAAAACAAGGTTATGATAATGCCTTGGGTGTCGTTAAATTCCCACTTGATGGAAACAGTTTTAGCATCTATCTGCACGATACAAATGAAAGAGATCTGTTCAATGATGAGAACCGTCACGCGAGTTCCGGTTGCGTGAGACTGCAAAGACCCTTGGATCTTGCAGCGTATTTACTAAAAGATAAGCCAGGATACTCCATGGACGAAATTCTGAAAATCGTGCCGTCAACGACGGAGCCGGAATCTCGTCCAACGAAAGTCGTTTCACTTGCGAAGCCGATTACGGTGTATTTGCACTATCTGACTGTTTTCGCAAAGAGTAACGGAGAAGTGGGTTTCGCTGATGATGACTACGGTCAGGACCCCATCTTGCTTGAGGCCTTAAATAGTCCAGCCAACAACTCCAGTTTCTAATCCGACCTCACCGTAATGGAATAAAATTGGCTGAAAACAAAATCTATGTTTCGATAAAGGGATGAAAAGCTTCGTCCCTTTTATTTTTCTCACTCCGCTGCTCGCCAGCGCGCAGCCGAACACTAAAATGCCGCCTCCAACAGCGACGCCGGTTTCGGTGTCGTATGAAAACGTGCTGAAGTGTTTCCCAGAACTCAAAGATGACAGTTTGGCCTTTAAAGTGAATTTGACGAAGCTTAAGGAGTTGGCGGACGAGAAGTTTGTGACCATTCGCTCGCAGTTGCGTCAAAGAAAAGTGAACTACCTGGATGCGGACAAACAAGAGTTCAATCTGATCTTAAAAAACGAAACCACCTCCATCAAGAAACCAAAAATTGAACTCACGGTTCAAAAGGTTCAGGCCGATGGTGTGCTTACGGATATAGCACTTACGAAAAATCAACGCACCAACCCTAAGCAGGAGATTATTAACGGTTTCCTCTTAAACTCCACCATCAGAAGTGACGTCTACTCCTATCTTGACACGAAGCTAAATGGAGTGAGCTCGACCTACAAGCGCAATTTCCACGAGGTGACAGAGTTCAATCTCGAGGGATCGGCGCGAAAGCGCAGCCTGTCTTGCAGTAGCGAGTCCCAGTTGGGGATTATTTGCACTTGCACTAAGAAATAATTGGTTGAATACCGCTTCTCGTTACAGCTATACTTTTTAGTGTTGTTCTAGGATTTTTTCTAGAGTTTTAAAAGGTTTAGCCCATTAGCGATTGAAAGAGGAGACACGGTGACTGCTGAGAAAAAGAACTTTAATTTCCTCATTGCAGGAGTCCCGTACAAACTTAGATCCTCACACGACGATGCCACAGTTCAGGAACTCGTCGACTTTGTTAATAACAAAATGAATCAAGCAATGGCCGTTACGAAAAACGGTTCCTTCCAGAATGCCGCTGTGTTGACAGCGATGAATCTTGCGGAAGAACTCATCCTTTTGAAAAGAAAAGCGCAGCGTGAACTCGATAAACTCGAGGAAAAAACGATGCAGCTTTCTTTGGAACTTGAAAACTCCAAGAACAACAAGGTTTTGAACAACTAACTTTGATGTAACTCTCTTGGAGTGCCCATGCCCTCTTGGAGCTCTAAACAGGAATGTCGTTCCTTTTATAAATCTCTTTGCGCCCAAGAGTTTGCGCAAGGTCTTGTTCAAAACCAGCAGCAGTTGAATGTATTTCTGCAGGACTTCATGTCTAAGCAGAACGGATGTTGGGGTGCCTATCGGGCCCTCGCTCAAGAAGCCAGCGTGGATGAGGTGTTTCAAATCCACGATATCGACTGGGCGTTTCCCCGTACAAAAGGAAACGAACTTGAGTTTTGTTTTGCATCAGGTTTTAGCCAGGGCGCCTTTGGCGTTTTGGAGCCTGATCCCAACTCCGCTATCATAGATCTCAATGGCATTCACGGCCTGCTGATTCCCGGATTAGTTTTTAATAAGAATGGCAACCGCCTTGGTAAGGGCAAAGGTTTTTATGACAAGACCCTTGCTCACTTTAAAGGAATCAAGGTGGGGGTTTGTTTTGATTTTCAAATTTCAGAACAGACGCTACCGATGGAACCGCACGATGAAAAGATGGATTACATCATCACCGAGTCGGGGATCAAAGTTTGCCAGCAGTTTGAGCTTCATTAGAAGCCTTTAGGAGTAAGGAAGAAATGGAAATTTTAATCACAGCCATTATCTGTTTAATTTTGGGCGGTGTCGCTGTTTTCATGGTGAAACGCATTCAGGACAATAACAGCAAAAAATCTGCTCGCGTTGAAGCAGAACGTATCGTTAACAAAGCCAAGTCTGAAGCAGCGAAACTTAAAAAAGACGCTGAGACTCGTGCAAAGGATTTTGAAGGTCGCGCCCGCAAAAATGTGGAAGCCGACATCCATAAGCAAAATTCCACTTTGAAAAACAAAGAATCCCAATTGGATCGCCGTTTGAAAGAAATCGAACAGCAATTCAAACAAAAGATGGAAGAAAACGAGCGTTATTTGAACACGATGAAAGACCGCGAAGAAAAAATCGCGATCTCGGAAAACCGTATCAAAGAGCTTGAGAAAAAAGGCGAAACTCAAATTGGCGAACTAAAACAGAAATTGGAATCCGTTGCGGGTATGTCCCAAGACGAAGCCAAACGCCAATTGCTTGCGGCCATCGAAGACGAAGCGAAAATCGAAGCGTCTAAAAAAATCACGCAAATCGAAGAGCAGGCTCAGAAAGAATCTGAAGTTAAAGCGAAGCGCATCCTGGCAACAGCGTTGTCCCGTTTCGCGTCTGAGTTCACTTCTGAAAGAACTGTCAGCGTTTTGGCACTTCCGAACGACGAGATGAAAGGTAAAATCATCGGTCGTGAGGGCCGTAATATCAGAACTTTGGAAGCTCACTGTGGTGTGGACTTGATCGTCGATGATACTCCCGAAGCAGTGGTGATCTCTGGTTTCGATCCAGTTCGCCGTGAACTTGCCCGCAGAACTATCGAGAAATTGATGGAAGACGGCCGCGTGCATCCGGCGCGTATCGAAGAAGTCGTTGAAAAACAGCGTAACGAATTGATGAAAGCCATCAAAGAAGAAGGCGAACGTCACGTGATGGAACTGGGTATTCCAAACATGCACCCAGAATTGATCAAGATCATCGGCGGTTTGAAATACCGTAACTACCAAGGTCAAAATGCTTTGAATCAAGCACTTGAAGTTGCCAACATTGCGGGCTTGCTAGCAGGTGAGTTGGGCGTGAGTGTGAAACTGGCACGTCGTGCGGGTCTTTTGCACAATATTGGTAAAGCAATCGATCACACGGCAGAAGGCAGCTATGCACTTGTCGGTGCGGAAGCCGCTAAAAAATATTCTGAATCTGAAGACGTATGTCACGCGATCCGCGCTCATGATGAAGAGGAAAAACCTCATTCTATCCTGGCTTGGATTGTTCATGCCGCTTACATCTTGTCCAGCGCGCGTCCAGGTGCTCGTCGTCCACAAATGGATTCCTTTATCCACCGCTTGGAAGACCTTGAATCCATCGGTAACAGCTTTGATGGCGTGTTGAAAACTTTGGCTCTTCAAGCTGGTAAAGACGTTCGCGTCTTGGTGGAATCCGCAAAGGTAACTGATGACCAGGCTGTGATGTTGTCTCGTGATATCGCTCGTAAGATCGAGCGCGAAGTGCCTCAAGCTGGCCAAATCAAAGTTACAGTTGTTCGTGAGACTCGCAGTGTGGAGCACGCAAGATAATGAGTTTTTTGGATCCTAAAGAACAGTTAGAGAGAATTAAATTCGGCGTTGCTGAGTTTATCAATGACGAAGAGATGCTTAAGAAATTGAAGCGCTCTAAGGATACGAACACTCCATTGCGAATTAAGCTGGGTGCGGATCCGACTCGTCCAGATATTCATATTGGTCACACTGTTGTTATCAATAAACTTAAGACGTTTCAGGATCTGGGCCATCACATCATTTTCTTGATTGGTGATTTCACGGCAACGATCGGTGATCCGACGGGGAAGAGCTCGACTCGTCCGGTTCTTTCTCGTGAAGAGATCGAGGAAAACGGTCGCACGTATGCTAAACAGATCTTTAAGATCCTAGATCCAGAAAAAACCGAAATCGTTTATAATTCGTCTTGGATTGGCAAGATGACTCCGGGGGAGTTCATCAAAATGGCGGCACAATATACAGTGGCGCAAATGCTGGAGCGTGACGACTTTACGAAGCGTTACCGCGCAGGCACACCGATTGCGATTCATGAGTTCTTGTATCCATTGACTCAAGGTTATGACTCTGTGGCTTTGAAAGCTGACGTGGAGTTGGGTGGGACGGATCAAAAGTTCAATCTTTTGGTAGGTCGTGCGATGCAATCTGCTTACGGCCAGGAACCTCAGTGTATCTTGACGATGCCAATCCTGGAAGGGATCGATGGCGTTAATAAGATGTCTAAGTCGTTGGATAACTATATCTCTGTTGTCGATACTCCGAAGGACATGTTCGGTAAGACGATGAAGATTTCAGATGATTTGATGTACCGTTGGTATGAATTATTGACGGACATCACCGCCGCTGAACTTGAACTTTTAAGACAAGACGTTGCCAGTAAAAAGAAACATCCACGCACTGTGAAGGTGGAGTTGGCAAAATTCATCATCAAACGTTTCCACTCGGCGGAGGCAGCTCAGGCGGCCGAAGACGAATTTAACCGTATCTTTGTCGACAAAGGTTTACCTGACGACATTCCCACGGTTGAGATCAGCAAAAATGATATTCCGGCTGAGGGCTTAGGCGTAGCTCAGTTGTTAGTTAAGTTGAACTTTGCAGCTTCGAATAGCGAAGGCAATCGTATGGTTCAAGGTGGCGCCGTGCAAATCGACGGTCAAAAGGTCACCGATGGTAAAATGAAACTGCAGCCTGCAATGATTGACGGCAAAGTCGTAAAAGGCAGCAAGACGAAATTCGCGAAAGTGAAATTAGTCTAAAAGGTACGCCGTACCTTTTGGGGATGCGGCGTGCTAGTAAAAGGTGCTTGGCACCATTGAGGATTCGAGTATGAAAATTAAATTTCTTCCGCAAAATATTGAAGTCGAAGGTACTCCAGATAAGTCCCTTTTGCAGATTGCGACGGAAAATCATCTTGAGATCCGCTCTATCTGTAAAGGTGTTCCAAGCTGTGCGGAATGCCGTGTGCGTATCAAAGAGGGCGACAATAATGTGCTGCCGCCGGGTAAAGCTGAACTGAGCCTAATCGGAACCAGCTACTTTATCGACGGCCGCCGTCTAAGCTGCCAGGTGCGTTGCTTCGGTGACGTGACTGTGGATTTGACGGAACAAGTTGAGCGCGCAGAAAATCAAACTAAGAAAATCAGAGGCTTCCGTACCAGCAAGCAAATGGAATCCAAAGCTGTGAACGACACGATGTTGTTGGATACAAAAGTGGATGAAGCCGCTTTGAACGCGCAAAATGCTTCTGCGGGTGGCCATGTTGCGCCTGAAAAATCCCTGGAAGAGTCGCAAGCGCCTCAGCAGGCGAAACAGCAGCAACACGGCAATCAACAACGTCAGCAAAATCGCCCGCAACAAAATCAGAATCCGCAAAAGCAAAAGCAGCCCCAACACCATAATCAAAAGCAAGGTGGAGGCCAGCAGCAAAAGGGTCAACAGCAAGCAAAGCAAGGCGGTGGTCAAACCCAACAGCCTAAGCAGCACAATCAAAATCAGCAAAAGCCTAAGCAAGGCGGCGGTCAGAACCAAAATCAAAATCAGAACCGGCAGCACAATCAGCCAAAGCAGAATCCGAATCAGCAAAAGCAACAAAATCAACAGCAGCCGAACAAGCCAAAACCTCAGCAGTAGGACTTCTGAGGTCGGGTTTCTTCACCATTTGTTGACTAACTGGCATTAGGTCCAGTTGCATGACATTTGATAGAAACCGATAAGATTCTAGAATGTCTCACAAGATCACTTTCAGAGAACGCGGGCAAGGGCCAATCCTTATTCTTCTTCATGGTTACGGAGGAAGCGTTCATCATTGGGAGGGTGTTGCCTCTCAGCTGGAATCTCAGTACCGCGTGATCATCCCCAATTTAAGTCATGTCTATATGAGCAGTGATAAGCTGCTGTTCACCGTGCAGGTGGAAGTCCTGGCACGATTCATTCAGGAACATTTCCCGAATGAGCGCGTGCACCTGGCTGGTTTAAGTTACGGCGGCGCCTTAAGCTGGGGACTTGCGACTCAGCATCCGCATTTGGTGCATAAGATGGCTTTGATCAATCCTATGGTCACAGATCCGGTGAAAAACTTTTTGCCTAAAGAGCTCAGATTTTTTTTCTCGATTCCTTTGAATCTAAAAAGTATTTATCTGATGCTTTCTACTCCCATGGGAGCAAGCTTCCTAAAACGGGCCGCACAGATTTTTAGAGACGAAAGATCTGAAGGGGCTGTGTCTGTCGAGCACCTAAAAGGACGTAAGCTGCAATTCGTAGCTCACATGATTCATCATTTTTCCTGGATCTTGCGTTCCGAAGACTGGCAGTTTTGGAATAAAAAACTTTTCAAGTATCGCGGGGACTGCCGTCTGATTTTTGACGAAAGCGATCTACTGTTTAATCAAGATGCCTACAAAAAATTCGCTCAGCATTTGGGTTGTGAAGACATGATTGTTTTGCAAGGGGCGGGGCACCTGGCGATTAAGTCTCAACCAGAAATCGTTGCTCAGCATTTAGGTGAATTCTTGCACGTCGCAGCTCCCTTTGAAAGAGCCGCGAAATAGTTAAGCCTTCTCGCGAGATGGCGGTTGATTCGGAAATGCCCGCTGATATCTTTCGGAAATATCCTCTGCCAAGACCGTCTTATTGTCGCTGATTAACAGACGAATGAACGTTTCATAGGATTCAGCATCCATACGATTTTGTGCTGCCATCTTGCGACCCTGATCAATAACTTTGGAAAGGGGCAACGTTTTACAGTTAAACAGGAAGTAAAGATTTTCGTATTCTTTGCTGCCCACTTTGCTGGAAGGAAATTGCTGTAAAAAGCGGGCCGCCTGACTGACAGCTTGAGCATCTCCACGCAATAAGACCTTCACAATTTTACTGATGTATTCAGAATCCGCTCCCAATACCTGAACACCCAATTCAAAACACTCCACCGCTTTGGTAAGGGCTTTGTTGTTTAAGTTCGAGCGACCAGCAGTGAAGAGTGCGGCTGAAAAGACGTGGCGAAGTTCCGGAGTTTTATGATCCAGCTGCGCAAAAAGTTGGAAGTAGTGAGGCACTTCATCCAATTTTCCCGAGAAAACAGCAGAAATGAAAAGCTGTCCCAGGCGCTTAGGGCCGATCGGATAGTTTTCAATGATGGTGTTCGCGACAGTATAGGCGTTGCCGAAATCTTTTTGCTCATAAAAAGTATCAAATTTACCCGTTAAGCAGCGATAGTGCAGAGGTTGCAAAGTTAAGCCCTTGGCAAACTCATCCGTGGCGAATTGATATTCAGTCTCTTTGAATTTCGTATAACCCAGATAATAGTGCGCAAGCGTCGGCTTTTCCTGATGTTGCAGGGCTGCCGAGAACTTGTGTTCCGCGTCTTTCAATTGGCCATCCAAAAGAGCCTGTTTCCCTTCGCGAATCGCTTTGATGTAATCACTGGGATTCAACTTGCGGTCAATCAATTGGCGCAGTCGATTTGCCAGCATACCGCTTTGGAAAGGCTTTACGATATAGTCATCGACTAATTCTTCTGCAGCTTCCGCAATGGAAGAGCTGGAATTATTGTGAGTCATGATGATCGAAATATTGTTGGGGCTGTTTGCCGTGTGCATGGTGACCAGCTCCAGACCAAATTTTGCATCGACCTGAAATTCAGTGATCAACAATTGTGGTTTTTTATCCGTTAAAAATTCCAAGGCACCGACATAACGTTTTGTCGTAAAAATATTTTCGTTCAGCAGGCCGATTTCTAAAAGTGCTGAAGCAATAAGATTCGTATAAGATGGGGAGCTGTCGACGATAAGTGCTGTCAGATTTTTCATTTAATCAAGCTCCCGCATGGCTCTGAACAACATGTCGGTGTTCAATTGCGATTGCATGTTAGCGTTAAGAAAATTCTCCCAAAGACCTTTTTCAAAACGATGAAGTTCAACAGTGTACTTTGAATGTTTGCCGGAATCCAAAGCCTCGCTTTGTGTGATTTTGCCCGTGGCTAAAAAATCGTGGGAAGCTCCATCGAAATAAAATTTGCCTTCCAGGTGAACGATTGTTCCCAGTCCGCAAATACGGGGGGAAGCTTCAAAAGTAAAAGACTTCTCAGCGTATTCCAGAATTTCCAAAGGGCGTGCCTTTAGATTTTTGATCAACTCAAATTCCGTGGTGAGATTTTGTAAGCTGTGAATTTCTAAAAAGTTTTTAGCCATGGATCTATGATAATCCCGGACGCTGAAGAAACCTATTTTGCCAATGGACAGGTGGAACAGTTCTAGACGTAGAAAGTGCCGCTCACTTTTATCCTGCTACAAATGTAGGTCTAAAAAATGGCACCCCAGTAATGAAAGACCCCGTTTCCAACGGACGTTATGGAGTCATTGTGAGTAAATTAGACGTTAAAGCTGGAACCGCAACCGCAGTGTTTCGTGGCATTGGGGTTGTTGAAGACAAAGCCTTTGCCATTCAAACCACCAGAGAAATCCAAAGTCATACCCAAGATGTACAACATAGAGTTCGCATCCACAGCGATTTTTTGGCCGTTGGATTCAAAGATCTTGTCTCCGTCACGAGGAGTTGTATCGAAATCCATTTTATAAGAAAGGCCTGAGCAGCCCCCCTTTTTCACTTCCACGCGCAAAAATGCAGCTTCGTCTTTGCCATCATCTTTTTTAAGAGCCGCTAGTTTCGTTGCCGCTTCTGGGGAAATGTTAATCATGGGATTCTCCTGGAGATAAATTCCCGGCCAGTGTACCACAAAGCCCGCAGGCAGGGGAGGGTCAATTCCATCCCCCGGCGGAGTAAGCTAAAATACTGAAAATATTATACATTTTAAGTTGGGATGGCGCCGTGAAGGATCTCGACGGCACGGTGGATGTCGCTTTCAGAGGTCCAGCGTCCCAGGGAAATACGGAACGTGCAGCGAGCATCCTCTGCCGACATCCCAATGCCTTTAAGGACGTGGCTGATGCTAACCGATCCGGAACTGCAGGCTGACCCCGTGCTGATTCCCAGTTTTTGAATTTTCGGCGCCAAAGACTCTATCGTGATACCCGGCAAAGTCACATTTAGATTGATCGGCGAACGCTCTGTGGGATGTCCATTCAAGCGAATGCCTGGAATCGCTGCCTGCAGCTTCGTCCAAAGCAAATTGCGAAGAGACGTCATGCGAGCAGTTTCTGCTTCCAGATTATTTTTACAGATTTCAGAAGCGACTCCCAGGCCCACGATTGCAGGAACATTCAAAGTGCCAGAGCGAAGTCCTTTTTCCTGACCGCCACCGTAAATCAAAGGATTGATTTCAACCTTTGGATCTTTACCACGGATGTAAAGTGCAGCAGATCCTTTCGGGCCATACATTTTGTGAGCTGAGAACGACATCAAGTCGATGCCCATTTCGGTCACGTTTACTGGCACTTTGCCAATCGCTTGTGTGGCATCCGTGTGGAAAAGAATTTGTTTTTCTTTGCAAAGCTTTGCAGCTTCAGACACGGGGTTGATGCTGCCAATTTCGTTATTCACCCAAATCAAACTGACCAGTTTCGTGTGAGGCTTGATCGCTTGGCGAAGAGTTTCTAATTCGATCTGGCCGTATTGATTCACGGGAAGGAAATCAACTTCGACACCTTGCTTTTCCACGGCCATCATCGCTTTAACGATGGAGCTGTGTTCGACATTGCTCGTGATAAAATGGATGGGCTGATTTGGATTTGTTTCGCGAAGCTTCGTCAACAGACCGAAAATCACCCAGTTGTTGGATTCTGTCGCGCTCGCAGTGAAAGTCAGCTCGGAAGACTTTGCGCCGATTAAAGAAGCCACTTGCATGCGGGCCTTCTGCACGCCGTTTTCTGCAGTCCAACCCCAATGATGGGAAGCGCTTGACGGATTTCCAAAGTACTCTTTGAAATACGGTTCCATCGCAACAAAAACCTGTGGATCTACTGGTGTCGTGGCGTTGTAATCCAAATAGAGTCCTTTATCGGACGCTGTTTGAGCGGCTGAGCTGGGCTGAGTAGTGATTTCCATGGCAGTAGCTAATAACGGTCGCAAAGCGGGGTCAAGAGGATTCCCTATGAGGCCAAAGGTTTCTTAGTGTCTTTTGCCTCTTTTTCGAGCTGCTCTTGGTACTGGTCGATCTTGTCGTTCAAATAGTTCTGTGCACGGTACTTATCCAGATTTTGAAGTTCCATGCGTAAGACATGAAGATGTGTGATGCCTTGATTCACAAGGCGAGTTTTTTGTTCCGAAAGAAATACTCCGCCCTCGGGAGTATAAAGCACATAGCGGTTGTTGCGCGGCAAATGGACGTAAAGGTTGAAATCAACCGGGACATCGGTGCGCATTTCATGGATTTTGACCGCTGCCATTTCTTCATCGGGGGAGGCCGAGATTTCTGCCTTAAGATCGGGACGGGGAAAGAAGGCCATCGCAACTTCGTTGCCTTTGTGCACTGACTTTCTTAAAAACTCAGCGTGCTCTACGGCCCAAGCTGCGAAAGGCACTTGTTTGATTTTGATCGGCATGGTTTCGTTGTTTTCCAAGTTCTCGCCGTTTTCCGATAGAAACTTAAACAGACGAGTGCGGATTTTTTCAACGAAGTGAATATCAATCGTCAGATGTTCTGCCATCGCCGCAACCAGATATCCTGAAAAACGGCCCGACTCGACAAGAATGCAAGCGACGTTAGTAGCAATGCCAACGTTGCGCTTTTTTTCCGTGATCACGCAGGCTTTATCCATCGCCTCTCGAGTTCCTTTTAAGATCAGCGAGCCTGGATCTTTTGCGACTTCATCGGCGGTCTCTTTCAAAACATGTTGTTTTTTATTTTTACCATCGGCGCCTAAGGGAGCCCACATGGTGTCGGACTTTTTTCTGGAAGAGTAAGAAGCTTCGCCCCCGTCACCATAGGGATCATAGTTTGGATCATTCGGATCCAAGGTGTCGGATGCGGCAGCACTCCCACTGGGACCCATGAAGCCGGGCGCGTGGGGATTTGTTGCCGAACCGCCGTCCGCAGAAGGGCTGCTGTTGTGATTAAAGTCGCTTCCAAAACCGCCGTTCATTCCGTGAGCACTGGAATTCTTTCCATTGCCATTGGCGAAACCATTGCTGCCATTGGGATCTGGGAAATTTGGATCCATGCCGTTCGCGCCATTTGTGCCGAAGCTATTGGGATTGAATCCATTGCCAATTGCACCATCGTTAAAACCGCCAAAACCATTTTGTGCGGCATTGCCGCCGGCACCGTTCATTCCGTTTTGTTGGCCCCCCATAAAACCATGAGCACCATTCTCTGATTCTTGATTGCTGCCACTGGAAAATCCATTCATCGCGTTTTGTTCGGCTTGCCCGGCAAATCCTGCCATGCCAGGTTGAACCGCCGTCATGGTTCCATCTGCGGCTGTGCCTTGAGCAAAGCCCGCGAGGTTGCCACTGGTGGCACCGCTATCAAGTGCGCCCATCAAATTTGCCAAAAAGTTTTGCGTAGATGTCGCCGAGGCATCGCCCCCTGCTTCGCCACCACGAATGGCGATAACACCCGAACCATTCCCGCCATTGCCATCCCAGGATCTGTTTGCGGCTGCTGCTTGGGGGTTGGCCATTTGATCTTTGTTATACTTATTCACCATACGTTCAACGGCAGGTCCCGTGATCGGATGGTAAATAGCGTAACCAGAATTGCAGTCGTTGAGGATTTTAACTGACGAGGGAGTCGAGTGTTCAGCGAAAGCAATCACGCAAACCGGAAATGCCTGACTTAAAACTTTCGGAAGATTTCTGACTTTCTTATTGGGGTGATCGATGCTGACCATGACGAATTGGGGCTGGTTCTGAACCAGAAATACCATCGCCTCTTTAAGGTTGTGGGTGGATTTGATTTCCCATTCGCGGTTTTTCAGAAATCCCTCAACAGGGCCAAGACTTTGTGGATGAGACTTGATGATCAGCAGTTTGCGCTTTTCGGTCTTTTGGTCCATGTTACGTTCCTGTTAAAAAATTATGAGGTATTATTCTTAACGGCGACTCCAGGCTAAATAAACAGTGATTTCCCGATGTTTGCGCTCTCTATTGCAAAGAGTTAATCAATTTTGGGAGGGCTTAATATATCTGTTCGATAGGTAACCAGACATAGGTAGTGGTGTCTTATTCCAGATTCTCTTCATAGGGAACTCTCTTACAATATTCCTATGAAGAAACAAACTTTGCACAGCACCAGCTTCTTTGTTCCTCCCGGAGAAAATCCCGAAAACATGTTCAAGTGGAAAAAGATCAACTGCGAGATCAAGAATCGCAAGGGCGAGATTTTTTTTGAAATGAAGAATGTCGAGGCGCCAGAAGGTTGGTCACAGCTTGCTGTGGAAATTGCTGCCAGCAAATACTTTCGTAAATCAGGTGTGCCGCGCACTCAACATGAAAAATCCGTTCGTCAATTGGTCGACCGTGTGGTTTCAGCGATCGCGGGTTCCGCAATAAAACAAGGCGGGTATTTTAAAAATAAAAAAGAAGCTGATACTTTTAAGAATGAACTGAAATATATCTTGCTCTCTCAAAGGGCGGCCTTCAATAGCCCCGTGTGGTTTAATGCGGGATTGTTTGAGGCCTATAAAATCAATTCGCCCAGTGAGCACTATGCCTGGGACGCGAAAAAAAAATCCATTCAGCCGACACAAAACGCCTATGAAAGACCGCAGTGTTCAGCTTGCTTCATTCAAAGTGTGGATGATTCCATTGATGGAATTTTTGAGCTCGCAAGAAACGAAGCACGACTTTTCAAATATGGTTCCGGCACTGGCAGCAATTTTTCCACTTTGCGCAGTAAATACGAAGCTCTGAACTCCGGGGGGCACAGCTCAGGTTTGATTTCCTTTTTGGAAGTTTTGGATCGCGGAGCAGGTGCCATTAAATCGGGTGGCACGACCCGCAGAGCCGCCAAAATGGTGGTCGTTGATATCGACCATCCTGAAGTTTTGGATTTCATTGAATGGAAGATGAAAGAAGAGCACAAGGCGAAGCTTTTGATTGAAGCAGGGCTTAGTCCCGATTTTGAGGGAGAAGCTTACAGGACGGTGTCTGGTCAAAACGCCAACAACTCTGTTCGCGTGACCGATCAGTTCATGAAAGCCGTGCAGAACGAAAAACCGTGGAAACTTCTGGCACGAGTCAGTGGTAAAGTGATTCGTGAAGTTCCCTCTAGAGAGGTTTGGAAGAAAATCAATCACGCCGCATGGATGTGTGCGGATCCCGGTGTTCAGTTTCACGATACGATCAATCAATGGCACACATGTCCCAACAGCCAAGAGATTCGTTCCAGCAATCCGTGCTCGGAGTATATGTTCCTGGATGATTCGGCTTGCAACCTGGCATCCATCAACCTGGTGAAATTTCTAAATACAGATGGAAGTTTTGATTTTGAATCTTTCATTCACACAGCGCGAACCTTATTCGTGGCTCAAGAAATTTTGGTCGATTATTCCAGCTATCCAACAAAGAAGATCGCGCAGAACTCCCATGACTATCGTCCTCTGGGATTGGGTTTTGCAAATCTGGGAAGTCTGCTGATGAGAAAAGGCATTCCCTATGACAGTCAAGAAGGCCGCGCTTGGGCCGGGGCGATCAGCTCACTGATGACGGGAGTAGCCTATTTGACCAGTGCCGAGATGGCGCGTGCTCAAGGGGCTTTCACTGGTTTTAAAAAAAATCGTGCGCCGATGATACAAGTCATGAAAATGCACGAAAAAGCATTGAATGCGGTTTCCTGGAAGGATCTTCCCGAGGGTCTCGACCATGCCGCTCGAAATTTATGGAAGGCCGTGGTGTACAACGGCAGTAAATTTGGATTCCGAAATGCACAAGCAACTGTCGTAGCGCCAACGGGAACCATTGGCTTGTTGATGGATTGTGATACCACCGGGATCGAACCTGATTTTTCATTGATCAAACTTAAAAAACTTGTGGGCGGGGGAGAAATTCAGATCGTAAATCAATCTGTCACTCCGGCATTGCGAGTGCTGGATTACGACGACACGCAAATTGAAACCATCATTAAATACATTTCGGAGCATAATACGCTTGAGGGTTGCCCTGAATTTAAGCAGGAGCATTTATCAGTCTTTGACTGTGCCAATGCGGCCCCTGGTGGTCGGGTTCTATCGCCTGAAAGTCATGTGACGATGATGGCGGCGGTGCAACCATTTATCAGCGGCGCCATTTCAAAAACGGTGAACTTGCCAAACTCCGCCAGCGAGGAAGACATCAGTCGCATTTATTTCCTGGCCTGGCAGTTGGGCGTAAAAGCGGTGGCTATCTATCGCGACGGCAGCAAGATGAGCCAGCCTTTAAATACCAAGAAAAAACATACGGTGGCCTCTGAGGGAACGCCTCCAAAGTTTACTATGAAGTGTCCCGAGTGTGGCAGTGACACAGTGCTGACGAGTGGTTGCTATCGTTGTCCCAACTGCGGGACGACCCTGGGATGCGCTTGATTCAGGACGTCAGGCTGCCAGATCCTTGCTCTTCCAGAGGGGATTGAGTAAACCTTAGAGTTCCATTTTACGGAGAAGTTATGAGTAAAAAAGATATTTTTGGTGATGATATTGAGACAGGGAAATCTTTTGAAGATTTCGAGTCTATGTTTGCGCAATCTGAAGCTGGCGGCTTCAAAACTCGCGTAAGCGTCGGTGATAAAATCAATGGCGAAATTCTTTCGATCGGGAAAGAAGAGTCCTTCGTATCTACCGGCACTCCTGTTGATGGTATGATTTTTACTCGGGACCTTTTGGATGAAAACAAAGAAGTGAAATATCACGTGGGTGATATGATTGAGTGTGTTGTCATTTCCGTAAAAGGTGGCGAAGTTCGTTTGGCTAAAAAAGGCGCGATGGGTGCAACCACGGATACGTTGGAAGACGCTTACGATATGGAGCTTCCAGTAACTGGTACTGTGACTGAAGTTGTTAATGGCGGTTTGCGAGTTAACGTTCAGGGTAAAACAGCTTTTTGTCCAATTTCTCAAATCGATTCTCGCTTCGTAACAGATGCCTCTGAATACGTGGGTAAGAAATTTGATTTCTTGATCACTCAATTCGACAAACGCAACGTCGTGGTTTCTCGTCGTAAACTTTTGGATATGCAAAAAGTTGAAAACGAAGGTGCCTTCATGCAGAAGGTTCAAGTGGGCGCGATCCTTGAGGGGCGTATCACTCGCTTGGAGAAATTCGGTGCTTTCGTTGAGCTAGAAGCGGGTGTTGAAGGTTTGATCCACTTGTCTGAACTGACATGGTCACGCGTGCACAGCCCTCAAGAAGTGGTGTCCGCTGGTCAAACGGTGACAGTAAAACTTTTGAAAATGGAAGAAGTTGATGGCAAATTGAAGATTTCTTTGTCGATGAAACAGGCGGACGGCGACGGCAACCCTTGGAATTCTGTTCCTGCAAAATTCCCGGTGGGCACTGTTGTGAACGGAAAAGTCGAGAAAAAAGAAACTTACGGTTTGTTCGTAAACATCGCTCCGGGCATCACGGGTCTTTTGCCAAAATCAAAATGGCGTGATCACGTTGACGGCGCGCAATTTGAAAATAAAAAACGCGGTGACGATATCGCTGTTCAAATCGACGAAATTAAATTCGAAGAAAAGAAAATCTCTTTGGGTGTTCCAGGAAGCGGTGAAGACCACTCTTGGAGATCTCATCAACCAGCTTCTGGTTCCGGCTTCGGATCCCTAGGTGATGCTTTGAAGGGTTTGACCATCAAACCCAAGAAATAGGTCTTCTAAAAGGTACGGCCTTACTTTCTCCTGATATTCAAAAGCCTCTGTTTTAGAACAGGGGCTTTTTTTATTTCTTCCGACGACAGTCAGTTCCTGAGGCATTTCGATAATTTACCCGGGTTTAATTATTATTACCCGGGTGATATTGCTTTTTGAATAAAACCCGGGTAATATTACTTCCATCAACCGCTTGGAAAGGTTTTAAGATGGAATCCACGCCAGTATCACCGGGGCCTGCAAAGGCCAGCAGCTTTAAGTTTACGACTCAGCAAAAGATTGTTGTGGGTCTTTTGGCTTTTCTGCAATTCACGATCATTCTGGATTTTATGATTCTTTCTCCTTTGGGGGCCGTGTTGATGCCGGCGTTGAACATCACAGCTGCGCAGTTTGGAACGGTGGTTTCAGCTTATGCGATCAGCGCCGCGATCTCAGGTCTTTTGGCTGCGGGATTTGCTGATAAGTTCGATCGTAAGAAATTGTTGATGTTCTTTTACGTTGGATTTATCGCCGGGACTTTATTTTGTGGACTTGCTCCCAACTACCATGCGCTTTTGGCAGCTCGGATCGTCACAGGACTTTTTGGGGGAGTGATTGGTTCCATTGTTTTGGCCATCACGACGGATATTTTTCCACTGCAACAACGCGGGCGAGTGATGGGACTTTTGCAAACTTCGTTTGCAGCAAGTCAGATTTTGGGATTACCAGCAGGTTTGTTTTTATCGAATCATTGGGGATGGCATGCTCCGTTTTTAATGATCGTGGCGGCAAGTGCGATCGCCGGGATTTTTATTTGGATTCATATGCCTTCAGTGACAGAGCACTTGGCTTTGCAATCTGATAAGAAGGCCTTTGTACATTTGCTCCATACGGTGCAAAAGCCCCGTTATTTGTTAGCGTTTGTGACCACTGCGATTCTTTCCATTGGTGGCTTTATGCTGATGCCTTTTGCGAGTGCTTTTACGGTTCACAATATGGGAATTGATTATGGCAGTCTCCCAATGATTTATCTGGTGACGGGATTTGCTTCAATCCTAATTGGTCCGTTAGTTGGTAAAATCAGCGATACGATTGGTGGCTATAATACTTTCATCTTTGGCAGTTTGGTCAGTATCGTGATGGTTTTAATTTACACGCACTTGGGGATTACGCCGTTACCGGTTGTGATGCTGGTGAATTCGCTTATGTTCGTGGGAATTTTCTCGCGGATGATTCCTTCTCAAACTTTGATGTCAGCTATTCCAGAGGTCTCCAGTCGTGGTTCCTTTATGTCGGTCAGTGCCTCCTTGCAACAAATGGCCGGTGGTTTGGGAGCTATTATCGCCGGAGCCATCGTTGTTCAAGAAAGCACGGGCGCATTGGTTCACTATGATGTGATTGGCTATGTAATGACAGGATTGTCAGTGGTGGCTTTGATTTTAATGTATTTCATTGATCGCGACGTAAAAGAAATTTTGCGCGGGAAAGCTTAGGAGTTTAAAAATGGAACCAAGAATGGATCGCACTTGCACAGCTTTTGCTGGGACTAAGATGGTGGCTTCCGGTGACGTGCTTCAAGTAGCTTTGAAAGTAAAAAAATATTTAAAAGACGATGGCAAAGAAAACGTTTTGATCTTTGATGATGTCACTAGCGCCCAAGTGGAATTGGATTTGCGTGGGACCGTCGAAGCGGTCACAAAAAGATTCGAATCTTTGCTTGAGCCTGAGGATAAGAAAGCCGGACCGGGTCGTCCAAAATTGGGTGTCGTTTCGAAAGAAGTGACGCTGCTTCCGCAGCATTGGGAGTGGTTAGCTTTGCAACCAGGTGGAGCGTCAGTCACTTTACGCAAACTGATCGAAGAGGCGAAAAAGAAAAACTTCGCCAAAGATCAAATTCGTCAGGCGCAGGATGCCGTTTACAAATTCATGCACGCCATGGCGGGGGACCTTCCTAATTACGAAGAAGCCCTGCGCGCCATGTACGCGAATGATTCTAAAAAATTTAAAAAGATGATCGGTGATTGGCCCAAAGACTTTCAGGAACACATTCTGAAAGTCGGCCGCGAAGTCTTCTAATAAAGATGGCGGAGCCAGAAGATCATTGCGGCTTCGGCAAAATATTGGGCGCGACGTTCTCGCATTGGCATTGCTTTGTAGGGAGCAACGATAATATCCGAAGACTTTTTGTTACCGCGCTCGACACTTACGAAAACCGAGTGTTCGTCTTTGGGGATCACGATTAAACGAATGTCCGCTTCTTGATCGACGGCGTGACTTGAGAAGCTCCATACCTTTTCCGTCATAAATTCGCGCATCACTGGCATCAGGCGGTTCATCAAAAACTGTCCTGTGGCGGAGTCTTGAATACTGAGAGATGAATAACTTTTTAAAGCTAAAGACAGCATCAACGGAACATCCTGTTGGTCCCGAGTGACGGTGATTCCGCGCAAAGCCTCGGTCACTTTTTCGACGTGAACGCGCATTTTTTCTTCTTGGGATTTAAAGTAGGACATCTTTACTTCCACATAAGGAAGATGAACACGGTAACCTTTTTCCACATTCACATTGGCCAAGGCTTGCTCAACCAAAGTTGCCACATCCGACTCTCCCATGCCGATGGTGTCCCAGTGGCGGGTGATATAGGGATCCATGCCTTCAACAGATTTTTCCAACCACGCCGCGATTTCGCTTTTCCACACCGATTCAATTTCGCGAGGAGGGCCCGGCAGAACGAAAATCTTTTTGCCTTTTGCCTCGACGAAAAAAGCATTGGCTGTGCCTTCGGTGTTTTTAAGGACACGCGCGCCTTCGGGAAAGTAACACTGCTGTCTTTGAATATCTTTAACAACGTACCCGCGGGGCTCGAGGCGATCCTTGATGTGCTGCCAAGAAGATTCATCCCACTTCAATGAAAGACCG